>NZ_JBVYOF010000018.1:0-130464 GCF_056133985.1 Chryseobacterium sp. L12
GCTTATTTAGAAAAAGTAGGGGAAACAATCAAACGGAAGAGTGAACTCACCAAAAAACGCAGAAAATGGGTCGTCGGAAGTAGGGATTACACCATAGACTTAGCTCAAAAAATTGCAACGGCGTAATTTGGGTTAAAACCGCCATCCTGATAATTAATAAGCCAGTCACCTAAAATATAGCCGTCTGAATTCGCATTGTGGATATACGTAAATACAATTGCAAACAATGCTGTTGCAATAATAACAAGATAGATTAAAATTTTAATACTGATATAAGACAGAATATTCTTCAAGTCTTTGTGTTTTCTAAGTTTGTCACAAAAAAGAAATAGCTCTCAAATCCGGACAATCTCATATTCAGTTCCAAAATTATGAAATTTGCCGTACTTGAAAGCTATTTTATGCAGAATGTAGCTAAATTTAGCTCAATTGCTATAATTTCAATGATTAAATATTTAGCATTACATAACTTAATTCTACCTTTTAATTATTTTAACAATACTCTCAGAATTGTTGATTCTTACCAGATAAGCACCCTGAACAAGTGACAAAACGTCTGTCTTCATGCTTTCAAACTTTCCTGATTGTATCAGCTGTCCTGAAACATTATAAATCTGGTAGTAATAATCTTTGGCTTCAGTTGCTTTAATATATAAAACATCTTTCACCGGATTTGGAAACAAAACAATTTGATTTTCTTTCACTTTGGTTTCAATTTCTTTCTCTGTAAAAATATTTGAGGCTTTTACAGAAGAAATTCCCGGAGAAACAAGTATCGCAGGAACAGGACCTTCTTCAAAACCATCCTGATTGGTTTTTACTTTTACGCAACGGCAATTCATTCCAAAATAAGGATCATTATTGTCGTGAAATGCGATAAGCCGATTGGCGGTAGAAGCGGCATTAAACAGAATATTCACCGGTCTTCCGATATAATTTGAATTTAAGGCTGCCGTCCATACTCCCGGAAACTGATAATTATTAACATTGAAAGTTCCTGTCGCTGCCTGATTAGCGGTAACACTTCTGAATCCGCGCGAACCTGAGTTGGGATAATTTCCTACGGAATAAGTAGGATTATTGAACATATAACCAATTGTTGTCGTCGTGGTATTTCTTACTCTTACTCCTGCATAATCAGTAATTACACTATAACTTGTCGCTACTTTCTTATCCTTTTTATACCAAGGTGAAATTCCATAATCTTTGTTTGTGATAATGGCTACACCTGTAAGATCAGGAATTCTCCATCCTTCGGGACAAGGATCGAATGGCGATTTTTCTCCGCCTCTGCCCCATCTTTCGGGAGCTGTATTAGGCTCATTCAAAAGCCAGTCTGTACCATTGGTGTAATTAGGCACCGCTGAATTGTATAGTGCAAATGAACTTGGAATCATGTAAACCAGAGGATTTCTAACCGAATAGGACAAAACTTTTGCTATTTTCTCATTTACTTTATCGGTTGCTAAAACATTCGCATTTGCGGAATTGGTGTATGTATTGTAAGGAACAATGTAATTACCTGACAAATTATTATACGTTGCCGGAGTAAGTGTAGTATAAACCACAGATCCCGATGAACCCACTGTTCCTAAAAAAACATTATAAGAAGCTCTTGTATCAGCATGCTGAAACGTCGGAATGGGATCTTTTCTTCCCCATTGATACTGTAACCCGGTAGAAGCTCTTATTTTAGCATATTCTGCGGCTGTAGGCGTTAAAGGATTGGCAACAATCGGAAAAGCATCTGTAGCGCCCAGATTACGATCCATAAACTCTGTTTTCAAAATACCTCCTTTTTCTACATAATTAATGTAATTCGGGGCAGAAGGATTGGGCATTTCGGTAGTGTAATTGTATGTTCCCACAGGAGTATCGGTTACCCAAATATGCCAAGACCAGTAAACAGGATTAGCAGTATTGCCATTATGCAGAGTAACAACAGCGTTTCCACTTTGGTTGGGAGCAATATTGACAACAATTTTGGAACTTGATAATGCTGAAACAGATCCGGGAGAAGGATTAATAATATTAACCGTGCTGATTAAAGCTGTATTGGTAGACCATAAAACATTTACTTTAAGATCATTAAAGCTTGAGGGATTTAAAATATCAGGATTGTTCAGTAACTGACTTTGGGCAGAAAATGCTTTCGTAACAGGAATTTCTATTACTGTTGCAACAGTACTTTTTACCACTTGATACGTATTTGGATTATTTAAACCTTCGGTAAAACTATTGGAAGAAGTAATAAACTCAGTCGGGAAATCATAATTATTAAGAAGGTAAAGCGGATCTTTTATACAACGGCATGCATTTGCATCGGAAGTTTTAGCCGCAGAAAGGGGCTTATACCAATATCTGCCTTTGATATTGGGATTTGAAGGATCCGGAATATCAGGTTGATACTGATCCGGAATCATAAATAACATTCTTGCACCTACAGCAGGGGTCGTATCATAAAATCTTGTCATTGTCGCTGTCCATAAAGCTACGTGATGCTGATCACTATATTGTCCATTATGTGCATCAATTAACACACCTCCCGTACCGGGAAAAATGCCCATGTCAAAACCTCCTGCATTTGATAAATCAAAACCAGCATTCATATACAGTTTAAAATCGGTCATAAAAGACGGTACACCACTATTATTTGGCTTTAGGATGTGGTAACCATTAGATTCAAAAGTATTTTTCCCTAAATTGGTTCTTACGCCAAACGGTGAAAAATCAATTCTTATATCATCAATATAACTGCCCGAAGCCTGATTAGCTACTAAAACTGATGGCAGTCTCCATCCATTAGGACAAGGGTCAAAAGCCGATTTATCCTGATAAGGAGCCGCTGCCGCATCTGTTGTGTAATCAGCTTCAAGTCTTCCTCGGGAGTTGTCTGACCACAGATTGAGCTCTGTAAGACGGTCATCAGACAAACTTACCGATCTACCAAACCAATTGACCATTAAATTGGTGTTATTATTGTAAAAAGCAAGGCCTGAATTATCATTCTTGTTAACATAAATAAGACTTAACGGATTTCTTACAGAAAGCCTAATATTATTATCTAATGTAGCATTAGATAGTAAAACAAATTTTCGTAAATTATCGAAGTTGGTTGCATTCACAAAGTTTTTGGCACCTCTGTGGCGGATTCTCCCTACAGAACCGGAAACTTCATAAAAATCATCTCCTTTATATACCAATGGAGGTATTGGATCTTTTCTTCCCCATTGATAAAGCAGTCCGCCATTTTTGATCCAGTCGTCCGCAGTATTGGAACTGCTGATAGCTCCCAGATTGCGATCCATCCAACCCCATTCTGAGTTTGGTATTACTTCAACTGTACCATCGCTTTTCTGTCTTTTTACAGCATCAAAACTTTTATACGAAGAGCCGTTTGTAGGATTATCTGTTACCCAGATATGCCAAGACCAGAAAATCTCTCCATTTACCTTATAAGCAATTACAGCGTTTCCTTCTTTTGATTTATTAATGGGAACTTTGATTTTAGCATCTTCTCCCGAACCTTCAATTTCTAATGTATAGTTGTTTCCAGATTTGATCAATCCGTGATTGTCTTCCCAGAGAACATCAGCCGTAACAGCGCCGGAAGGAATACTGGAGTACCCCAAATATTTGTAACCCAGCCACATTGCATAAGCTTTTTTTACAGGTATGTATAATCCGTCTTCTGCCTGAGAAGGATCAAACCAATAGGTATTGGGGGCTTTCATCCAGTCTTTACCTGTAGTTCTTCGGGCATTTAGAAATTCTATTTCTTGAATTTTATTTTTCAGACTGTCTTTTTCAGACTTATCGGAGACAAATATTTTTGTATTTTCTCGTAGATTATAAGCATAAACATCAGCAGAATGAAGATATAGAGCTGCCGCAATACAAAATAGGTAATGCTTTTTCATAATGTAATAATTTTGTGATTTTTAAATTTATAAAAAAAATAATTAAAATACCACAACCGATTAGAATTATATAATATTTAAACTAAATAAATTAAAAATCAGTTAAGATAAATTCTTTTAGGAATAAATTTAATTTCGATTTGGTTTAATACAAAATTACAATATTGAAAGAAATTACAATATGATTGAATAAATTTTTATTAAGATTTAATAAAAATTTATTCATCCGCAAAATAATGAAAGTATTATGAATATGATTACGGAAGTAAAAAATTCTTATATCGATCAACCGTGAAATTACCATTAACAATATTTCGGAAACTGGCAAAAACAATAAAGTTGAATAAAAACAAAGTAATGATAAATGTATGGATTAGCCTTTTGGTGCCATATGAAACAACATACATGGCATTAGGAATAATAATGTAGGAAAAACCAATAAAAGCACCTGCAAGTCTTGAGGAGAAAATAGGATTATTCCTGAAGATAAAATAAAAACATATTCCTATAACCGCATAATTCCTGTGATATTCATAATAAGGATACTTCTCTTTCATAGGTGTATCAAAATAGAATAAAAAGAAAGTAAGAATCGCCATCATTGCTTCCGGTATACCAATTCCTCCGTTAATTCGCTGAATGGATTCATCTACATACCCGTTAAAACCTTCTACAATCATCACATCTCCTGCTACACTATCCATAAAACTTCCGAAAACACGATACACCTCGAAAGGAGAGGCAAAAATAGATCCGATAATAAAAATAAGCATCCAGAATTTATTAATCGGAATTTTGGCTACCCAATACATCGGAAGAAAAACATAGCAGACATTGTGAATTCCTGCGCCAAGATAAATACACAAAAGATACATCAGCAGATTTTCCTGCTTTATATATCTTATACCGTAATAAACAATAAAAGATCCCAGACATTGTCTTATCTGACCGCTTTCCCCAATAAAAAACCCCGGAATAAACATGAAAAGCATAAATGTAAAAGGATAAAACGTATTATCCTCAATATACTCTACTTTCAATATAATTGTTATTACAGCAATAACAAGAGTCAGCATATAAAAAGGAGCATCAAAAATATTAAGCAAAAGTTTATTAATAAGGACAAACAGCCACTCAAGTTCCATTGGTTGCGGGCCTTCCATATACAAAGCCTTCATAATGATACTTATATAAAGTTTGGTATCCGAATAATTATAAATACCTACATAACTGCCATAATCAGGACCAACCTGATTTCTCAAACCGGCAAGAATAATAAGATACCCACCCAAAAACCAAAGCCATTTTTTTTCAACTTTTCTTCCGTAAACTTCCTGAAAGCTAAAAAATATCATAATGACGATAGCAATGATATAATATGGATGTAATAAACTCATTTATACAGTATAAGTGTTAACTCGGTAAGAAACAATAATAAAAGACGTCAGAATCATCGGCAAAAACAGCCGGCTCTCCCAAAAAAGCCCAACAAAAGTAATCATAAGCAAATAAGGCAGTGAAAAAAACAAATATTTTTTCATTATGATTTTTTGCTCAGAATTCCCCAATTGAAAGAAAAAATAATATCCCAACACTCCGAACATCAGTCCCGCAAGATTAAAAGGGCTGGTGAAATTTTTGATAACATAAACACCCTCAAAAAAAGAAGTCTCCTGAGGAATCATCAGCTTTAATGCAAAATATGGCAGCAAAAACGAAATAATCAGAAGTACAGTTTCTTTTAAAAACTCAGTTTTTTTCAGATCTCTAATATCTAAAAACAACGCTCCGAAAAAAGCAATATTAAGACAGGCGGTTTCTCTTACAAAGGTTGAAATAAAAACAGTAAAACAAAGCAACAGCAAATTTGATATTTTTCTGTTGTGATAATATTTTATTGTCAGTAAAACTCCCAAAAGGTAAAAAAATACTGCAATCAAGTCACAATTGGTTGGAACGTACTGCACAATAACGATAAAAAAAACGGCAAGGAGATGAAAAATCCTTTTAAACCTCCCATATATAATCCCCGTTGAATTTTCATTTAAAATTTTGTTTAAAACAATAGATGAAAAAATAAAAAAGAAAGCATTGATCACAAAAATGCTGTGATAAAAAACAGTGCCGTTTTTCAGAATAAAACTTTCCTGTGATGCAAAATAATTCTTTATCAGAAAATTCAGACAATCAACAACTTCCAACATTAAAAAATTCGGGATCACACGATAGGCATATACTGAAGAAAACATAAAGTCGGGAGCTTTCTGCATAGTTTTTAAACCGACATAGGCCGATTCGAAGCCATAATACGACATGAAAAACAGCAGAAACGGTAAAATTACTACAAACAGAAATCCGGAAAATTTTTCATCAATCGTTTTCAACATACGATCAGCATCTTTTTTAAGATGAATTTGTTTTTTTATTTCTTGCCAAAAAGGGAACTTATGCAAAAGTATAAGTTTTTTTCTTTTTATAATGAATATTTTACTGATTTTCAATTAAAACTTACGGATTAATAGTTTAATCTAACTCTTAAAAAATTAAATTTGCAACTTGATTTTCTCAGGCAATGCACCGCATTTTCATTTATTTATATTATCTAATTTCCAAAAACCGTGTCCTGTCCGCCGTTTTGACTTTGGGGATTTTATTATTCTGCGGATTTTTTGCTTCAAAAATTAATTTTGAAGAAGACATCAGCCAGATTATACCGAAAAACGAAAAATCTGATCTCACCGCAAAAGTACTCAGACAGCTCAACTTTTCAGATAAAATCGTTGTCATCATCGAAAAGAAAAATAATCTAAATGATGAATTCCGGCTTTCAGAAACTGCAGATGCTTTTTTGGCTCAAATCAAGCCTCTTCAAAATTATATTGATGCTGTAGAAGGAAAAGTTGATGAAAACCAGATTTCCGAAACGTTTGATTTTGTCAATCAGAACCTTCCGCTTTTTTTAGATGAAGAAGATTATAAAGAGATTGAGCATAAGCTCAATAATGACAGCATTGCAAAACAGGTAGAAAAGAATTACAGGTCTTTGGTTTCTCCTACGAGTTTGGTGACCAAAGAGTTTATCAAAAAAGATCCTTTAGGAATTACTTTTTTAGGTTTAAAAAAACTGAATACTCTCAACATTAGCGAAGATTTTAAGCTGGAAGACAATTATATTATTTCAAAAGACGGGAAAAACCTGCTGCTGTTTATCAGTCCCAAAAACAAGGGCAGCGAAACCAAAAACAACGAATTTTTTGTTGATGAACTGAATAAAATTAAAGAAAACCTCAATCATACATTCAAAGGAAAAACAGAAATCAGTTATTTCGGCTCACCCGTGATAGCGGTTGCCAATGCAGAACAAATTAAGAAAGATATTCAGAATACGGTCATTATTTCGATGACGGTTCTCCTGATTTTGCTGATGTATTATTTCAGAAACTTTTTCACTCCGCTGATTGTATTTTTACCCACGATTGTCTCAGTTTTCATATCACTGATGATTCTTTATTTTATAAAAGATAAAGTTTCTGCCATTTCGCTGGGAATTGGCGCTATTCTCATCGGAATTACTATTGATTATGCGCTGCACATTCTTACGCATTACAAACACAATAACAATATCGAGGAACTTTATAAAGAAATTACGCAGCCTGTTATTTTAAGCAGTGTTACAACAGCGGTTTCTTTTTTATGTCTTGTTTTTGTAAAATCGGAAGCACTCAAAGACCTCGGGCTTTTCGCAGCCATGACGGTTTTCATATCTTCTGTTGCTGCGCTTATCATTGTTCCGCAGCTGTATCATCCCAAATCTGAAAGCCAAAATTCTAAAACAAATTTTATTGATGCTATCGGAAACTATCCGTATGAAAAAAACAAACCGCTTGTTATCATCTGCACACTGATTATTATTGCCTGTCTTTTTGGTTTCAGACATGTTGGCTTTAATAAAAACATTGGAGATTTAAATTATATTCCTGAAGAATTAAAAATAAATGAAGCTAAAATTCAGAAACTTTCAGATATAACTTCCAAATCTGTTTACGCCATCTCTTACGGCAATTCTGAACAGGAAGCATTGGAAAAAAACTCTCAGCTATCACAACTTTTAGAAAAAGAAAAAAAAGACGGTAAAATCCTCAGCTATAATTCCATCGGAAACATTGTTTTATCTGAAAAAAAACAACGTGAAAAATTAGAACAGTGGAACCGTTTCTGGAATTCAGACCGCAAAACAGAAACCATTCATCAACTGGTTAAAAACGGTGATAAGTTTGGCTTTAATTCTTCCGCATTCAGTCGGTTTGATGAAAATCTGAACAAAAATTACGCTCTTTTAAACCTTAAAGATTATTCCGCAGTTAAAGCAATTCAGATAAAAGAATTTCTCAGTATTGAACATGGTTTTTACACCATTTCAAATGTTGTGAAAGTAGATGAAAATAACAGAAATGCTTTCATACAGGATGTTGAAAACAATCAGAAGGCTTTAGCAATCGACCGACAGCAGATGAACGAGAATTTTCTGGGTTTACTGAAAGATGATTTTAATACGCTGATCAACTATTCTCTTCTTGCCATTATTCTTACCATTATTCTGTTCTTCCGAAACTTTGAACTTTCACTTCTTACAATGTTTCCTATTGTTTTAACAGGAATTGTAACTGCAGGGCTTCTTTATTTCTTAGGATTGGAACTCAATATTTTCAGCACGGTAGTCTGCACGCTGGTTTTTGGTGTGGGAGACGATTTCAGCATTTTTCTTACAAAAGCAATGCAGAAAGAGCATACAACAGGAAAAAACGAACTTCCTACATACAGAATTTCAATTATTCTGGCAGTTTTCACCACGGTTCTATCCATCGGATCATTGATTTTTGCTAAGCATCCCGCTTTGCATTCTCTGGCTTTGGTGGCTTTAATAGGGATGTTTTCCGTAATTGTTATCACCTCAACTTTATATCCTTTCTGGTTTAGGTTTTTAATTATTAACCGTACAAAAAAAGGACTCTCACCTATTACACTGAGACTTTTTTTACATTCTGTTGTATCATTTTTATATTACGGCTTATTCGGTTTTGTCATTTCGGTTTTAGGAAGTTTTTTTGCCAAAAACGCCAAAGGAAAATCTTTATATATCATTAAATTGTTCGTTGCAAAATTTTTGGGATCTGTTTTGTACACCAATTTTTTTGTGAAGAAAAAAATCATCAGAAATCCAAAAGAAGACTTCAGCAGACCCGCTGTGATTATTGCTAATCATACTTCGTTTCTGGATACTTTAGCAGTAGCTTTGGTTACGCCTAAAATTGTTTTTTTAGTGAATGACTGGGTGTACAATTCTCCAGTTTTCGGAAAAATGGTAAGAGCTTTAGGCTTCTATCCTGTTTCTCAGGGAATTGAGAACGGACTTGAAAAACTGCGGGAAAAAGCAGATCAGGGATATTCTCTCATCGTTTTTCCTGAAGCAGAAAGATCGTATGATAATGATGTAAAGCGCTTCCATAAAGGCGCATTTTACCTTGCCGAACAGCTGCAGCTTGATATTTTACCCGTATACATTCATGGAAATTCAGAAGTTCTGCCGAAGGGAGATTTTATTATTTACAATGGAAAAATCACAATAAAAATTGGTGAAAGAATCCCGCTCAGGGACGAATCATTCGGAACAACTTATTCTGAAAGAACCAAGAAAATCAATGCCTATTTCCGTAAAGAGTTTGCTGCACTCAGACATGAGCTTGAAGATGAAAACTACTTTAGATACAAATTATTTCTAAGCTTTTTATATAAGGAAAATGAGGTGGTAAAATCGATAAAAGAAGATTTTAACCAAAATAAATCTGTTTATTCTGAACTGAATCAAATAATTCCTAAAGATGCCGTTGTTTTTCATATTGCCGATGATTTTGGGCAGAAAGATATTCTTCTCTCACTTCAGCAGGCAAAAAGAAAGATATTTTCATGGATTCGTGATGAAGAGAAGAGAAATATTGCCGAAAACAATTACTTAGTTCAGAAAAGATCAGTTTTTTATATTAAAAACCCATTTGAAATCACCAAAAAAGCTGACATTCTTTTAATTTCAGATCCCGCTTTTGATTTTGATGAAATAAAAGAAAATTATCCTTTCATTATTTTATTCAACATTAAAAATAAAAATTTTGAAAATTTAAATTATACCAAAGAATATGGCTCTGAATTTGTAAGCATTTTCCGCGTGAAAAAATAAATTTTAAAATCTTATTTTTGTAATTATTAAAATATTTTGATGCAAAAGAACATACTTGTCATCTATTATACACAAACCGGTCAGCTGGAAGATATTGTAAAGAATATTGCCCGTCCTTTTGAAGAAAAAAAAGACGAATACAACGTAACTTACTATTCTATTCAGCTTAAAGAAGACTTTCCTTTTCCGTGGCCAAGTGATGTTTTTTTCAACACATTTCCCGAGTCTTACCTGCAGATTCCAAGCGAAATCCTTCCTCCTCCGCAAGAAGTGCTCAATACAAAATTTGATCTGATTCTTTTTGGGTATCAGGTTTGGTATCTTACTCCTTCCATTCCTACAATTTCTTTTCTGAAAAGCGGTTATGCCGAAAGCATTATGAAAGATGTTCCCTTGGTAACCATTTCCGGAACCAGAAATATGTGGATGCTTTCTCAGGAAAAACTAAAAGTCTACCTGAAAAACCTCAATGCAAAACTGGTAGGAAATATTGCTCTGGTGGACAGACATGACAATTACACCAGCGTTCTGACAATCCTGCGATGGATGACCACCGGAAAAAAGGAAAAATCGGGAATGCTTCCTGCAGCCGGAGTTTCGGATGAAGAAATACAGGGTTCTGTAAAGTATGGAAGAATTATTGAAAAGCATTTTGAAAACAATTTTGAAAACTTACAGCCGGAACTCGTACAAAACGGAGCTGTAGAAATACGTCCTTTCCTGGTAAGAGTAGAAAAAGTAGGCAACAAAATCTTCACAGTATGGTCTCATCTCATCATCAAGAAAAAAGAGAAGCGTCCTTTGCTGATCAAATTCTTTAAGGTATATTTGATGGCAGCGATTTGGATTATTTCTCCGATTGTTCTTATATTTCACATACTTCTTGCTCCGCTGTTGTGGAGAAAGAGACAAAAACAAAGAGAATATTTACAAGGTATAAAATTAAAACAATAAAATGAACGAAGTATTTATAACCAAGGCATCTACATACTTGCCAAATGAGCCGATTTCTAATGATGAAATGGAAAGCTATCTTGGCCTGGTCAATAATACACCTTCTAAAGCTCGTGCTTTAATTCTTAGAAACAATAAGATCACTACGAGATACTACGCTTTAGATAAAAACGGAAAACCCACACATACCAACGCACAGATTACCGCAAGAGCTGTGGAAGGTCTCTTTGATGAACATTTCAAAAAAGAGGACATGGAACTTCTTTCGTGCGGAACCACTTCTGCAGATCAGATCCAGCCTTCTCATGCATCTATGGTACATGGAGAGCTGAATATAGGAAAATCAGTAGAAATTAATACTTCAACAGGATTGTGCAATTCCGGAATGAATGCCTTTAACTATGCTTTTTTAAATGTAAAAGCCGGAGTAAAAAACAACGCTGTCTGTGTAGGTTCTGAAAGGTTTTCTGCATGGATGACTGCCGACAAATTCAATCATGAAGCTGAGAATCTTAAGCTTTTAGAAGAAAAACCCATTGTTGCTTTCAAAAGAGAGTTTTTAAGATGGATGCTTTCTGATGGTGCGGGCGCTTTTTTGCTAGAAAATAAACCTAGAGAAAACAGCACTTCTTTAAGAGTAGAATGGATTGATTTTTATTCTTACGCTCATCAGATTGAAGCCTGTATGTATTCCGGCTGTGAAAAGCAGGAAGACGGAAGTTTGAAATCCTGGGCAGAATATCCCGCAGAAGAATGGCTGAACCAATCTATTTTTGCATTAAAACAAGATACAAAACTTTTAGACCAGTACATTCTGGTAAAAGGGGCAGAGAGTCTGAGAGCTTCTTTTGATAAACACGAGCTTGATCCTGATTCTATTGATCATGTACTCGCTCATATTTCTTCCGGCTATTTCAAAGAAGGTCTGAAAGAAGAGTTTGCCAACGTGGGTCTTGATTTTCCTTGGGAAAAATGGTTTTACAACCTTTCTGAAGTAGGAAATATTGGCGCAGGTTCTATTTTTATTGCGCTGGAACAGCTGATGAATTCAGGTAAGCTTAAAAAGGGTGAAAAAGTACTCCTTTGTATTCCCGAAAGCGGAAGATTTGCCTATTCTTGCTCATTACTAACAGTCGTTTAATGGTAAATCAGCTGCCTTCATCCGATCAAAATTTTGTGGAAAACCTTATTCCGCAGAAATTTCCTTTTGTAATGGTGAGTGAACTTACGGAGTATTCTGAAAATCATCTGGTTTCGGGCTTTACAATTAATGAAGACAACATCTTTGTAAGCAACGGAATTTTTCAGGCTTCAGGACTGATTGAGCATCAGGCTCAAAGTGTTGCACTTCACACCGGATATCAGTTTTATCTGTTGGGAAAAGAAGCTCCAACCGGATATATTGGTGCGATCAAATCTTTTGAAGCTGAAGCATTACCCAAAACGGGCGACATTCTGAAAACAGAAGTTCATATTCTCAACGAAATGCTGGGTGTAACTCTGGTAGAAATCACAACCAGTATCAACGGTAAAATGATTGCAAAATCGCAGATGAAAACAGTGGTAAAGTAGCCAAAAAGAGGAATATTATAATTTAATACTCAATAATCAACTTTTATATAAAAACCTAACGGGCTAAGAAGTCTGTTAGGTTTAATAAATTCAAATATGGAGTTACAACAAGAAAACCTGATCAACATTCATCATTTTTTACCGCATCGCGAGCCGATGCTGATGGTAGATTTTATTCTTGAACTTACTCCGGAGAAAGTGGTTACTTCTTTTGAGATTAAACCGGAAAATATTTTCGTTTACCATAATAAATTTATAGAAGCGGGACTGATTGAACATTCGGCACAGACTTCTTCTTCGATTCTGGGACAGAGCTTTTTTGAAAACCCCAACACACAAACTAAAGTTATCGGATTTATCACCAACATTAAAAAAATTGAAATTTTTGAACTTCCAAAAGCTGGAGAAAAGATTATTTCCAAAGCTTCTTTAATTTCAAAATACGAAAACATCTGTCAGATTTCCTGTGAAACCTTTTTAGATGAAAAATTACTAATTCGTACGGAAATGAGTCTGTTTATTCAGGAAATTGCATAAATATTATCTGCAAAAATTTCTACCATAATACAACTCAATTTATTATTGTAACTTTCTTACAGAAACATCCGGTGCTTCGCCTTGAGGAACAATGAAGATTGCATTATCACTTACCGTGTCACCGGGATCAAGATAATAACCTGCAACTACCGGAATTACTGAACTTACATATTTACCTTCTTTGTTATACGCCCAATAAGTTACGTTAAGGTTATGTGCTTTAGGTTTTAAATCAATCTTTTTTGAGGTTAATTTTGCTCCGGTCGCATTGATGCAGTTTACCTCAACTAAAGCAATATTGGTTACAATTTGTGGTGCGGTTGCCATTCTCATGTTAATACTTTTTCCACTGTTATTGGTAGCGGTTGCTGAAACTTTATACCGGTCAAAATTTTTACCTCCGACAGTGATAGATTCTTTATTTAAAATATTAAATGTTACCGATATACCATTCACATCGACAGTAGAGCCGTCGGTAATCTTTTGCGCATTAAAAGTTGTTAGAGAAAACAGCACAATAAATAGTGTTGAGAATACTAATTTTTTCATAATATAATTTTTAGTGACGAGTTAAGATATTATTAGTAATGTTTTAAATTCACATAAATACTTCTTAATTTAAGAATAAAATTAAACAATATTCCATTATCACAATCATATAATATAAAAAAAATACCACATTGTTAATTTTTAGTAATATAAAACGCTCTCATTATCTTTTAAATCAGCCATATTTTCTGATATATTTATTCAACACATTCATAATTATTATAAAAAAAGTGAGACATTTCTGCCTCACTTCAAACAATTTATATTAATGAAATTAATATCCGAAGATTTCTTCTAAAGTTACTTCTTTAAATTCTCCCATTTTATTGATTGATTCCATATTCAGATTTTCTCTCTTTCCGATGATGGCTGTATTGTACTTCAACGGCTTTATTTCTGTGTTGTAGAAATTGGTGAGTTGAGGTAAAGTCAGTGTCTGAATTTCAGCATAAATATCTTTTCTGATATCATAATCTACGCCTAATTTTTTAAGAGCCATTTGATTAAAGAAGATATTCGTTCTATTGATTCTGTTTGATGCTATCTGTTTCAAAGCTGAACCTTTTGAGTTCTCAAACTGCGCTGGAACCTGAGGGAAATCTGCCATTAAATCATTCATTGCACTTACCGCTAAAGGTAATTTATTTGCCTGAGTTCCGATATAATTGGTCACATAGTTAGACTTACCTTTTTCGGATGCATTTGCGAAAGAAACGTAAGCAGAATATGCCAGTGATTTACTCTCTCTGATTTCCTGAAAAACAATAGATGACAAACCTCTTCCGAAATATTCATTAAAAACATTCACTTTTCCAAAATCTGAAATGTTTACATCGCTGCCTTTGGCAACTTTAGACATTTCCATTTGTACCATGTCGTAATTGGTAAAATAAACTTTCCCCTGCGCTGCCGGTTCAGGATAATCTTTTGTTTTTGAAGGCTGTAAAGATGCATTGCTGATAAATGGCTTAACCGATTTTTCTAAATCTGACTGGCTGTCTCCATATAAAAATATTTCATAAGGATATTTATTCATTGTCTTGATTTTAGACATCAGTTCATTAACATTGATACTTTTCAGACGCTCTTTTGAGATAATATCGGTCATTCTCGATTCTTTACCATATTTAGCATAATTGGTAAGAGCAGCCATAATTCTGTTTTTATCTTTTTTGGCAGCTTCACGAGATTCAAGAATAGTTTTTACAGTCTGATCATAAATAGCCTGATCTGCTTTTACGTTGTTCATCCAATGATTAAGAAGCTCAACCCCTTTTTTCATATTTGCTTCAAGACCCGTTAATGTGATGAAAATCTGGTCATTTGAAGTTCTGAAACTATTGGAGATTCCGAGTTTGTAAAACTCTTCTTTTAACTGTTCAGGCGTATATCTGTCCGTTCCTAAATATTGCAGAACACTTACTCCTAAAGAAAGTTCCTTGTCATTGTCAGTCCCAAAAGGGAAAATATAGCTTACCTGAGCTACTTTATTGTATTTATTCTTTACAAAACTTACTTTTTTGTCTTTGATCTGACTGGTTGCAATGGCAGACTTATAGTCAACGAACTGAGGCTTAATTTCTGCAGGCTTAATTCCTAAAACCTCTTTCAAAAATGGTGACTGTGCCTCTCTGTTGATTTTGATCGGCGTAATTCCCGGATTTTCTACACGAACCAACTTATCATTCACTCCTTTTTCTTTGTAAATAACCACATAGTTATCTTTAAAGAAATCGTTGGCAAATTTTACAATATCAGCTTTTGTAATCTTTTCATACTGATTGATCTCATCCAGCTCCTGTTCCCAGGTTCTTTCATTGATATAGTTTCCGTAAAGCTCTGTTGCCAATCCATCTGCAGTTTCCCAGGATTTCATACGCTGAACTTTCATGTCATTCACAATAGCTTTCATCATCCAGTCCGGAAATTCACCTTTTTTCACAAGGTCAATCTGTGCCAAAAGAAGTTTCTTAGCCTCATCAAAACTTTGTCCTTCTTTTGGAGTAACCGATAAGTTGAAAGATCCGTAAGTTTTCAAAGGATTCGCATAAGCTCCCGCTCCTAATGTTTTTTGTTTCTGATTGATATTAAGGTCTATTAAACCTGCATCACCATTATTGCTTAAAATCTCCGCAACCATTGTAGCCAGTCTTGCCTGCTGAGTTCCGTAAGAATCTGTTCTCCAAGCCATTGTCATTCTTTGAGTTGACGGACTTTTTACAGTTCTTTCTACAATTTTAGTCATTGGCTCTTCAGAAACCATTTTCTTCATCGGCAACTCTTTGTATTTGAATGTGCCAAAATATTGATCAACTAATTTTATCGTTTTGTCGAAATCTAAATCTCCCACCAAAACTACCGCCATATTATTAGGCACATAATAGGTGTCAAAATATTTATGAATCGCCTTCATAGAAGGACTTTTCAAATGCTCGGAAGTTCCGATTGTCGTTTGCTGACCGTTAGGATGTTTAGGGAAAAGTGCATCCATTAATGCATAATTTACCAGACGTCCGTCATTATCCTGTGCTCTGTTGAATTCTTCGTAAACAGCTTCTAATTCTGTATGGAACAGCCTTAAAACCAATTCAGAAAAACGTTCTTTTTCAACTTTAAGCCATTTTTCAAGCTCGTTTGACGGGATATTGTTTTTGTAAACTGTTTCATCAAGCCAAGTATGAGCGTTGGTTCCGGTTGCTCCCAAAGACGAGATAGCCTTATCATACTCATTAGCAATGGCATACTTTGAAGCTTCCTGAGAAACCTCATCTATTTTTTTGTATAAAGCTTTCTTTTTCTCAGGATCTTTTTCAGCTTTGTGCTGCTCATAAAGATCTGAAATCTGGGCTAATAAAGCTTTTTCTTTTGCCCAGTCTGAAGTTCCCAAATGAGAAGTCCCTTTAAAGACCATATGCTCCAGATAATGAGCAAGACCAGTATTATCTGACGGATCGTTGTTAGATCCCGTTCTTACCGGAATATAGGTTTGAATTCTTGGTGCATCATCATTTTTAGCAAGATACACTTTAAGACCATTTTTCAGAGTATACACTCTTACTCCGGCAAGATCATTTTTTACGGTTTCGTAGCTGTAACCTTGTGGATCGGTCTGTTTTTGAGTTTCAAACTTCTGAGCCATTGCAATGATGGTACAGAAAAAAGAAACAGATATAAAAAATTTCTTCATATTGAATTTAAAATTTTAAAACAGATTAGTGTTATAAATGAATGGAATGTTACAGAATCTTTATTTTTTCACCATTGCCCGAAAATTTATATAATTTTACGACCATTAAAAAAAATTTAAGTAACGAACAACAAATTAAACGGCTAAAAATATTTTCTTTTTACCTTTCTTTTTCTATTCTAGCAAGCTAATTTAAAATAAATGGAACATCCTGCTAAAAGAACATGTAATTAAATTAAGACAACTATGAAAGTACTGAAAATCAAATCTATTATATCGTATTTACTGATCTGTAGTACAGATCAAAAGGGATTCCCAATCATTATAATGTTATTAATATATTTAGTAGATTTTTTTCAAAGCTTCACTTACAATAATTTAGGAATCTCTTGGAGTTCCTTTATCCTCAGCACATTAACAATTGCAACCCTATTTGTCTTTTTTAAATGTAAGAAATATGCAGATAGGTATTTACAGATATTTTGCTTTTTAGTACTACTAATTTCTTTAACAGTATTTTCTGGAATTTTTAACTTCAATTATTCGATTTCAAGCTTATACTTTTTATTGCCTTTTTTAATTTTCATAATTAGTTCAATCACATTAATTTTTATAAGTTTTAAGAAAATTGCATTACAAGACAAAATTTAGAAATCATCAAACCAAAAAAGAGACTGTCACCAAAAAGGCAGTCTTTTTTATTTAGCTACCGAATTAATGTAAAATATATTCTCTTAAAAGCTTAAATAAAGCTAATTATAACACAGACAAACCCATGTCCTGCAATTTTCTTATTTTAGCCAATTAATAACATAATTATTTAATAGATTTTTTTGTGAAAAAACAAGATCTGCCACAAGACGAAAGTAATCTGAAATCAGCAAATATGACCGAGGTGTTATACGTTACTGATGAAAATGATAATTATACCACCGCCAACAGTATTGGCTGGGATGCTAAAAAAGCCGCTCTCGAAGAGTCGCTTTCACTCATTAATGAAAGAATTGAAGAGGCAAAACAAAAAGTGGCAGACAATTTGGTAAGTCCAATTATCTATTTTATGGAACTTAATAAAATGGATTTTCAGGTACTTGCTTCCTACGTAGGGATGTGGCAATGGACGGTAAAACGCCATGCTAAACCCAATAAATTCAAAAAACTTAGTGATTCAACCCTGAAAAAATATGCCGACACTTTCGGAATTTCAGTAGACGAACTAAAAAACTTCGACGGTAAATAGTTATGCAAATCAACTTTGAACATCATCAGACTGCACACTGTGAAAACGGTGTAGCTTCTAATTTATTGCTTAATAAAGGTTTAAAAATCAGCGAACCTATGATTTTTGGAATAGGTTCCGGATTATTTTTTGTGTATTTACCTTTTTTAAAAGTAAATTTTGCACCGGGATTCAGCTACCGTCCTATGCCGGGTGCAATTTTCAGCAAAGCTGCAAAAAGATTGGGAATTAAAATCAAAAGACAAAAATTTTCTAATCCAAAAGAAGCGCAGACTGCTTTAGAAAAAAATTTAGAACAAAATATTCCTACAGGTTTACAGGTTGGGGTTTTCAACCTGACTTATTTCCCTGAAGAATATAAATTCCATTTCAACGCTCACAATCTTGTGGTTTACGGAAAAGAAAATGGCAAATTTCTGATCAGCGATCCCGTAATGGACTTCACGACTACTCTTTCCGAAGCAGAATTAGAAAAAGTAAGGTATGCAAAGGGTGCTTTAGCTCCAAAAGGTCATATGTACTTCCCAACTTATATTCCGGAAACTGTAAATCTTGAAGAAGCCATTAAAAAAGGCATCAAAGACACTTGTAAAAATATGCTAACTCCTGTCCCTATTATCGGTATTAAAGCCATGAGGTGGGTTGCAAAAAACATTCCGAAATGGGCTGAGAAAAAAGGTACAAAAACAACCAATCATTATCTCGGACAATTGATCAGAATGCAGGAAGAAATCGGTACCGGCGGTGGAGGATTCCGCTTTATTTACGGAGCTTTTCTTCAGGAAGCGGCAGAAATTCTTAAAAATGATCAATTGAGAGAACTTTCTAAAGAAATTACCGCCATTGGCGATCTTTGGAGAGACTTCGCCGTGGATATTGCAAGAGTGTATAAAAACAGAAATTCAAAAAGTGACATTTACAATCAGCTATCAAAATCAATGCTGCATATTGCTGATTTGGAGGAGGCTTTTTATAAGAAACTGAGAAAAGCGATTTAAGGTGGAATATATCATCGAAATAAAAAACCTATACAAAAAGTACAAAAATGCAGAAGATTTCTCTGTAAATAATATTTCTTTGAATATTAATAAAAACGAAATCTACGGAATTCTTGGTCCTAACGGAGCTGGAAAAACTACTTTGATCTCTATACTTTCAGGTTTAATTAAACCAACATCAGGAAGCTTTACCATCAACGGACTTTCGCCTCAGAAAAACAGCAGAAAATTGAAACAAATCATTGGTGTTGTTCCGCAGGAATATGCATTGTATCCGACTTTAACCGCAAAAGAAAACCTTATGTTTTTCGGAAGCTTATACGGTTTAAGCCATAAAAACTTAAAAAAAACTATTGATGAATCTCTGGAATTGATGGGTTTATCAAAGTTTGCCGATAAAAAAGTTGACCAGTTTTCTGGAGGAATGAAACGCCGTTGCAATCTAATTGCCGGAACACTTCACAATCCGAAAGTTTTATTTCTGGATGAACCAACTGTTGGCGTTGATGTTCAGTCCAAAAAAGCGATTATTGATTACCTTTTAGATTTAAACAAAAAAGGAACGTGCATCATTTACACTTCGCACCATTTATCGGAAGCAGAAGACTTTTGTACCCGAATCGCTATTATTGATCACGGAAAAATTCATGCAGCCGGAACTCCCGAAGAACTGATTCAAAAAGTTGATAACGCCGAAAATCTGGAAGACGTTTTCATATCATTAACCGGAAAAGAACTGAGAGATGTTGTATAAACTGTGGAGAAGTTTTTTTAAAGAAATTCTATTGCTCAAGCGTGATATTGGCGGAATTGTCATTATTTTTTTAATGCCATTGCTGCTGATTATTACCATTACATTGATCCAGGATTCAACGTTTAAAAATCTGGAAGGTTCAAAAATCCCGATTATTTTCATCGACAAAGACCATTCTGAAATTTCAAAAAGAATAGAATCCGAACTGAATGCCAGCAAAAGTTTTCAATTATTGACTGACTATAATGAAAATTCGGCTAAAGAAGCTGTTTTTTCAGGAGAATATCAAATGGCAATTGTTATTCCTCAGAATCTTACAAAAGATATCAATTCAAATATAGATTCAAAAGTTCAGACTGTTGTCAGTTCGTTTGGTTTGGAAACAGATTCTGCCACAATTAACCGACAAATTTCAAAAGCAAAAGATATTCATTTATATTTCGATCCTGCAACCAATGCCGGATTTAAAAACTCTGTGATAAATGCCATTAACAAAATGGTTTTTGAGATTGAAAATAAAAAAATCTACAAAGCATTTCAAGACCAACTTGGAACAACAGAAGATCTGGATAACAAGAGTTTGATTACTTTTAAAGAAATCGTTCCGGAATCTGCTTTAGAAGCCAAACCAAACTCTGTGCAGCATAATGTTCCGGCTTGGGCTTTGTTTGCAATATTTTTCATCGTTGTCCCTTTGTCGATTAATTTAGTAAAAGAAAAAAGTCAGGGAACGAGCGTGAGAGTTCGCGTGAGTCCTACTCCGTATTATATTCATATTTTAGGGAAAACATTTACATATCTTATCATCTGCATCATTCAGTTTTTACTCATGGTTGCAGTAGGAATTTATCTTTTTCCTTATTTGGATTTACCGCAATTTGACGTGACCGGAAAAATGTTTAATCTTCTTGTTGTTACATTGTTTGCCGGATTAGCCGCCATAGGATTCGGTGTTTTATTGGGAACAATTGCCGATACACAGGAACAGTCTGCTCCGTTTGGTGCAACTTCGGTTGTTGTTTTGGCAGCAGTCGGTGGAATTTGGGTTCCGGTATTTTTGATGCCTGAATTTATGCAGAAAATTGCTGCATTTTCCCCGATGAATTGGGGATTGAATGCCTATTACGACATCATTTTAAGAAACAGTGGAATCGGCGATATTGCCAAAGAATTGATTTTCTTATTTTTATTCTATGTAACGATGGTTGCCATTGCATTATTTTACGAAAGGAAACAGAATGCGGTTTAACCACAAAGAACACTAAGATTTTTCACAAAGAGCACAAATAAAATAAGTTTCTAAAAATTTACATAAATTTGAGTTCCTTATGAATCCTTTGTGAGCTTTGTGGTAAAAATGAACAGTTTAAACATAATAAATTTAAACTTAAAAACACAAATAATATGAATGAAAATGATGTTTCAAGGATTATATTTGATGCAGGATTAAAAGTTCATCGCCAACTAGGAGCTGGACTTTTAGAAAGTGCATATGAAGAATGTCTATATTTTGAATTGCAGAAATCCGGACTATTGATAGAGAAACAGAAACCGATGCCGTTGATATATGAGGATATAAAACTTGATATTGGCTACAGACTTGATTTTTTGATTGAAAAAAAAGTTGTTGTAGAAATAAAATCTGTAGAATCATTAAATGATATTCATATTGCTCAAGTTTTAACGTATTTAAAATTAAGCAATTGCAAATTAGGTTTATTGATTAATTTTAATTCGGTTTTGTTTAAGAATGGTGTTAAAAGATTAATCAACGGAACAATATAAAATTTTAAATAATCATTGTATACTTTGTAGTTTTTATCCAATAATAACGCAATGATTTCCCACAAAAAACACAAGCGGAAATATGAAGATTATTGTGAACCTTGTGAAAACTTTGTGCCTTTGTGGTAAAAAATAAAACAGAATGCAGTCTAAAGATTTAACTTGTACTGAGGAAGTACGCGTAAGATTCAATGAAACAGATCCGCTGGGAATTGTGTGGCACGGTCATTATATTGTGTATTTTGAAGACGGAAGAGAAGCTTTCGGAAGGCAGCATGGTTTAACCTACCTTGATATTCAGAAAGCAGGATTTGTAACACCGATTGTAAAAAGTACCTGTGAACATTTTCTCCCGTTGAGATATGGAGAGACATTTAAAATTGTAACCACTTTCGTAAATTCAACATCAGCGAAATTAATTTACAAATACGAACTTTTTAACGAAGACAATAAATTGGTCTGTTCGGGAGAAACCATTCAGGTTTTTTTGGATTCCGGCAACAATTTATGCCTGTATAATCCAGAGTTTTTTCAGGACTGGAAAGATAAAATGGGATTATCATGAAGAAGGAAATTTACATCACAGATTACAACTGCATCACTCCTTTAGGTTTTGATGTTTCATCCAATTGGAGTGCTCTTTTGGAAGGGAAATCTGGTGTAGGTTTACATAAAATCATAGAAAACCAGGAGCCTTTTTATGCCTCAATGATTGATTCTGAAAAACTGAATGAAGAATTTAATAAAAACTTCGACAATCAGAATTTTACAAGGCTTGAAAAAATGTTTTTGCTAAGCTTAAAACCACTGATTGAAAAGAATCACATTTCAGATAAAACGGCTTTTATTTTATCAACAACAAAAGGAAATATCAGCTTACTAAAAAATCAGGATACTTTACCGGAAAGCGTTTTTCTTTCCAGTTTAGCTCAAAAGATTGCTGATTTTTTCGGATTTAAAACAAAACCGATTGTGGTTTCCAATGCCTGTGTTTCCGGAGTAATGGCAATTGCTGTTGCCAAAAATATGATTCAGGCTGGAAAATATAAAGATGCTTTTGTTATTGCCGGAGACGAAATTTCGGAGTTTGTGATTTCAGGATTCAATTCTTTTCAGGCAATCGGATCTGAAATATGTAAACCTTATGATAAAAACCGTAACGGAATCAATATCGGTGAGGCAGCAGCAGCGGTGTATATGACTTCAGAACCAACTCAAAACGGAAGTTTTAGTTTCAAAGTTTCAGGAGATTCTGCCATCAATGACGCAAACCATATTTCCGGACCTTCAAGGACTGGAGATGGACTGTTTGCAAGTATCAAAAACGCATTGAAAGAAGCCAATGTTTCGGCACAGCAAATTGATTTCATTTCTGCACACGGAACAGCTACAATTTACAATGATGAAATGGAAGCCATTGCTTTCAACAGAATAGATTTGCAAAACGTTCCTTTAAACAGTTTGAAAGCTTATTACGGACATTGTCTTGGCGCTTCCGGATTGTTAGAAAGCATCATTTCAATGGAATCTGCTTTGCGAAATACATTAATTCCATCAAAGAACTTTGTAGAAATCGGAACATCACAACCTCTGAATATTATAAAAGAAAATCAGCCGGCAAAAATTAAATATATTCTGAAAACGGCTTCTGGTTTTGGAGGATGTAATGCGGCGATTGTATTACAAATTGAATCTTTATAAAAAGTTTATTTCTAAATCGTTAACTATCGCAAATTCTTACATTTTATGTTAAGGGAAATTCTATTTTTAATGGTTATATTAAACTTTTGAATATATTTGTTCTTTATAAAACTTCTATGAAATCTAATTTTTTTACATTTTTATTATTGATTTTTCTTGTTATTTTTAATAACTCTTGCTCCAACGGAGATGAAATACAATCAACCACAAATAATATTGGTTCACAGAATCCTGTCCAAAGCTCTAATAAAATATTAAAATTTATAAAAGATTATTATGGTATTACCCATTATTTCCAGAGTTCTAATGGCAAAATAGTTTTATGGAATACTAGTTATAATACTAGTTACAATGCTCTCATACACTCGATAAGCTATAATTCAATGGGTAAAATTGACAAAATATCAATTTCTGAGCCCTCCCTTCCTAATAGTTATGAAGCACAGTTTAAATATAATAACAATTTGCTCTCAGAAATTTTAAATGTATATAAAGACACAAATGGTAACATCCGAGCATATAAAAGCCATAATATTTCATACAATAATTCAAAAATATATCGTATTGTACAAACCGGTTATAGTTTTCCGCAATTTTATATAGATGATGTTTTAAGTAACTGTAAAATACTTGAATTACAATTTTCTAATGAAAACGTAATAAAAACAGCTTACACTTATGGGCAATTTAGTAGAAGTACAGGAGTAATTAATGAAGATACTTCAGCTCCAATTACAAAATTGTATACTTATAACAATTCAATAATTAACCCATATTCCACTTTTCCAGTAGAGTTTCAACTCTACTTAGTATCAATAGAAATGGAAAGTAGTAATCTATTTTATGCTGATTCTCTTTCAAAAAACGCAAAAAATAACTTAACAACATATACATATCAATCATTATTTTCAGACTATTATTTTAATTATGAAACTGATCCAAATTTAAATGGTCTTCCAAAAAAAATTGATTCAAACAATTCGAATTTCGGAAGCAAAGCAACTTTTGAATATGATTCTTATTAATGTATATAAAGCATATGCTAGTCAAGAGCTTATAGCAAAGTAAATTTCTAAATTCGTTTGTTAATTGCATTTAATGATCCCATAATCCTCAGCATTAAACGCAATATTACTGATTGAATAGAAATTTATAGTTACATTATAAATTAACCATTAATTTTCTACCCAAATAGGTAAAAGCAGATGAAAAAATCTCACGTTTGCATAATTCAAAAGTCACAGATTAATTTTAATCAGACAATCATTTTTGAAACTCCGACTCAAAATTTCTCAGATTTTGCAAAAGAAGCTTATAAAAGTTTAGAACTGAATTATCCGAAATTTCATAAAATGGATAACTTAAGCAAACTGGCTTTTCTTGCTTCCGAAATAATTTTAAAGAATGAAGACCACAGCAGCACAGCTTTGGTTTTTGCCAATAAATCATCAAGTTTAGATACTGATTCTAAATATCAGGAAAGCATTAATTCCCAGGAAAATTATTTTCCGAGTCCTGCGGTTTTTGTGTATACCTTACCCAATATTTGTGTAGGTGAAATCAGCATCAGACACAAAATGCAGACTGAAAATGCATTTTTTGTTTTGGATGAATTTGATGAAGAGTTTTTGAACACTTACTCGGAACAGATTTTGCAGTCAGGAAAAGCCGAAAAAGTGTTGTGCGGGTGGGTAGAACTATATGGTGAAAGTTACCGCGCTTTTGTATATTTGCTGACGTAATATAACAATGTAAAAATGTACCGGTTTACCAATTTTTAAATACGCAAATAATTATTGCTACTGTTAAACTTATACATAGGTACATTATAAATGAAATTTATTTATGGAAAACTTGAAAGAAGAATTAAAACACAAAATCATTGAAGTACTTAACCTGGAAGATATTGCAGTAGAAGAAATTAAAGATACAGATCCGTTATTCGGAGGTGGTCTTGGATTGGATTCTATTGACGCTTTGGAATTGATTGTTCTTTTGGATAAAGAATACGGAATTAAACTGGCAGATCCGAAAAAAGGAAAAGAGATTTTCTCTTCCATCGAAACAATGGCAAAGTATATTGAAGAAAACAGAACGAAATAATTGCTCTTGTTTCAATTTAAAAGTCTTTTTTAAGAACAGAATATGCGCATTTTACTATTAGATAAAAACCATCCGCTCATTACAGAGCAGCTTTTGGCTAAAAATTTTATTCTTGAAGAAGACTTTTATTCCACCTACGAAGAGGTTCTAAAAAAAATTGAACTTTATGACGGAATTATCATCAGAAGCAGAATTCCTTTAGACCAAAACTTTCTAGAAAAAGCAAAAAACCTAAAGTTTATCGCAAGAGTTGGAGCCGGAATGGAAAATATACACATCCCTACAGCCGAAAAATTGGGAATACAGCTCATCAATTCTCCGGAAGGAAACCGGGATTCTGTTGCAGAACATGTAGTTGGGATGCTTTTAATCATCATGCACCGTTTATTTATAGCTTCCAACGAGGTAAAAAACGGAATCTGGCTGCGTGAAGAAAACCGTGGTGATGAACTCTTAGGAAAAACAGTCGGTCTCATTGGTTACGGCAACATGGGAAAAGCAACGGCAAAAAGACTTTCGGGTTTTGGCTGTAAGGTGATCTTCCACGATATTTTGCCTAACCTTTCTGATAAATATGCACAACAGGTAAGTCTGGAAGAATTGAAAGCAAAAGCAGAAATTCTCAGCCTACATATTCCTCTTACATCAGACACTCATTATCTTATCAATGCTGAATTTATTAATGAAATGAAAAATGATTTTTATTTCGTTAATACAGCAAGAGGTAAAAATGTACATACTAAAAGTCTGGTAGAGGCTTTAAAGATTGGAAAAATAAAAGGTGCTTGTCTTGATGTTTTGGAATACGAAAAATCCTCATTCGAAAATCTTGACACTTCAACTTCGCTCAATACAGGAGAAAATGAAGATTTGCAATATCTTTTAAACTCAGAAAAAGTAATATTAACTCCCCACATTGCAGGCTGGACGCACCAAAGCAAAGAAAAGCTGGCGCAGTTTATTGTGGATAAGATTATTGCATCCTTTTGCTAATTGACAAAAGATATCTCTACACAAACTAGCTATTCCAGTTTTTGATTATGTTAAATTAATCTTAATTTATTCTCAAGTTTTATCTTTTGTTTTGAGTTTTATTAAATTGCCACTCATTTTTTGAAAACTCATGAAGAAGCTTAGCATTTTACTCCTTTTAGGTCTATTTATATTTCTTATTTCTTGTAAAAAAGATAAAGCAGAATCTGCTGCTGAAGAACCGACAACCAATCTGCCTAATTTTGGAAATGTAGATTTGAATAAAATTTTTGAAAATGAGAGTATTCATATTTCCAATAAAAATTTTCTTGCCGGGTATATAGATCAGTATTACAAAAAAATCTGGGAGCAGGGCAATCTAAGCGGAAGCATTCTGGTAGCACAGGGAGATGAAATTATTTATGAAAATTACAGAGGTTTTGCCAGAGAAAACAACCAGAAACCCATTGATAAAAATGCTCCGCTTCATGTAGCTTCGGTTTCCAAAACATTAACGGCAATGGCAATGATGAAACTGGTAGAAGCAGGCAAAGTAAAACTTTCAGATTATCTCACCCAATTTTTTCCGCAGTTTCCGTATCCGAATGTGACAGTACAAAGTCTTTTGGATCAAAGGAGCGGTCTTCCAAAATACGAATATTTTATCACAAAAATTCAACCGGCACCTGCAGAACTTTCAAAAAATTATTTAACCAATCAGGACATTCTAAACATGATTATTAAATATAAGCCGGATCTCGCAAGAGAAACAGACACTGGATTCATGTATTGCAATACAAATTACGCTCTTTTGGCTTTACTGATTGAAAAACTTACCAACACCCCTTTTCCGCAGGCAATGGAAGAAATGGTGTTTACTCCTCTGAAAATGAAAAACACTTTTATCTTTCAGGAAAAAGACATTCCAACGGCTTCCCAGTCTTTTTACTTTGGCGGAAACCGTTTATATCCTTTAGACCGTTTAGATTTAATCTACGGTGACAAAAATGTGTATACTACTCCAAGAGATCTTCTGAATTTCTCAAAAGCAATGTTTTCAAAAGATTTTCTGAAACCTGAATTGATGGAAATGGTTTTCACGCCTTACAGCAACGAAAAAGCAGGACAGAACAATTACGGATTAGGATTTAGAATGAAAATATTTGATAACGGTGAAAAACTAACTTATCATAACGGATGGTGGCACGGAAGCAATTCTGTTTTTGCCCATCTTCTGAAATCTAAAGTAACCATTGTTGCTATAGGAAATAAATACTCAGGAAGAGTGTATTCTGCACTTGCTTTATCAGGCCTGTTTGAGGATTTTCCGGCTCAGAAAGACAAACTTCACAGTGTGATGAAAGATAATGAAGATACTTTAAAATCAGGAACTGAAGTTTTTGGAGAATAATGTTTATTTTTGTTGAAATATTTTCATGAAAAGATTATTTCTTCTATTCATTATCGGTATACTTGTACAATCCTGTGCAAGAGTAGGTTCGCCTATCGGTGGTTCAAAAGATACGCTCGCCCCAAATGTTGTGGGATCCAATATAGACACTTCAAGAATTAATGTAAGAAGAGACATCAGAGAGTTGAGAATTGATTTCGATGAATACATCACTTTAAAAGATATCAACAAAAATCTGAATATATCACCACCCATTAATAATATCAAGAGAATCCTGCCTTCCAATATTGCCAATAAATTTCTGGTGATCCAGTGGACCGACACTTTACAGGCAAATACTACCTACAATTTTAATTTTGGAAATGCAATTGTAGATAATAGTGAAGGCAATCCTTTAAGATATTATAATTTTGCTTTCTCAACCGGCGAAAAGCTTGATGATCTTTACATCAGTGGTGAGGTAAAAGACGCAATGGCAATAAAAAAACAGACCAATGCACAAAACAAAATGGTGGTAGGTCTTTATCAGCTGAAAGACAGTATGGATTATAAGAAAAAGCCTTACTATATCACTAAAGTAGATGACGATGGATATTATGAACTGAATTATCTTGCACCAGGAAAATATAAAATTATTGCATTTGATGACGAAAACGAAAATTCGATCTTCAATCCCGGAAAAGAAAAAATAGCTTTTCAGAAAGATACGGTAGTCATTGAAAAATCTATTTCAGGATTAAATTTAAAACTATACCCATCCAAAAAACCTTTTAAAAAGCCTGAACTGAAGGAAATACCAGGCGGAATTCTGATGCTCTTTGAAGGAAATCCGGAAGAAGTAAAAGTGTCTCCTATCGGCGAAAAGCTGAATGATATTAAAGTAACTCACAATAAAAAATCTGATACGGTAAAAATCTGGTTTGATGCTGTAAAAGCTGATGCAGGACAGACAGCAAATGAAAAACTTCAGTTTGCCTATGAAACAGAGACTAAAAAAGATACTGCAACCGTTTTTTACAGGTATAATAAGAAAAACGCCATGACTCTGGATAGTGGTGGCGGAACCTTAGCTCCAAAATCAGATTTCAGGCTGGTTTCTAATTATGTGATTGATAAAATTAATACGGAAAAATGGACTCTTAAAATTGACAGTCTGACAACGCAGCCTTTTACTGCAAAAATTTCGTCAACCAATCCTTATGAAATCCTGATAAGTTCTGACTTTGCGGAAGGAAAAAAATATCAGCTGACAGTACCAAAAACGACCGTTTCTTCCTATTATGATAAAAATCCTGAATCTAAAAGATTTGATTTTGAAGTGGATAAAATTGAAAATTACGGCAGTCTTACTTTTAATCTGACAAATGCTCCTGCTACAAAATACTGGATCCAGCTTTTAGATTCATCAGAAAAACCTGTTTATCAAAAGTACGCCAACGGAAATCAGGTTACTTTTGACATTGTAAAACCTGCAGAATACATTGTACGAATTCTGGTAGACAACAACGAAAACAGATTTTGGGATGAAGCAGATTTTGAGAATGGAATTTTTGCGGAAGAATCCTATATATATTACAAAACAGTAATTACAAGACCTTTATGGCAGTCAAATGAAGATTGGGATCTGAAAGACACAAGAGTTCTGGATGCCAGCAAACTCATAAACAACAATACCAACAAGCCAAATCAGGATAAGAAAGACCCTAATCCTCAGAATAATATCCCTCAAAATAATACTCCTTTTCAAAACACAGTTCCGGGAGGTGCCACAAGAGGACGCAATCTCCAAAATACCAGATAATGAATAAGACCATAAAGATAATTTTCTGGGTTATTGTATGCCTCATTGTGATTCAGCTAATCCCTGTTGATAAAGAGAATCTGCCGGTAAAAAAAAGTGAAAATTTCACAGATGTGCAGAAAACACCAGAAAACATTACTTCACTTCTGAAGAACGCTTGTTATGACTGTCATTCCAATGAAACCCAATATCCTGGCTATGCTTATATTGCCCCGTTTTCATGGTCTGTAAAAAGCCACATTAATGAAGGCAGAGAACACCTTAATTTCTCTGTCTGGAATACTTATAATGACGATTTAAAAAAAGGTATGCTCGAGAAATCAATTCAGACTATTGAAAATAAGTCAATGCCAATGCCTGCTTACATTATCTACCATAACGAAGCTAATCTTACTGATGTTGAAAAAACTTTACTTAAAAATTATTTTCAGGAAATCCTAAACTCACGAAGCTATTAGATAAAATCTTTCAGATATTTTTCAAAAAACTTTTTCTGTGAATCAAAAGCAATATCTTCAAGATTCAGCTCTTTTAAAGGAATCCAAACTGCTTCAGAAATCTCCGACAGTTCCATATCAACCTCAAATTTACTCGTAACTTGATATTCGTAGAATAGATCAATCGTATTATAATCTATTTCTTTATAAGTATATATATTTGGTAAACTTGTAAGATATGTAAGGTTATCACTATTAATATCTAATTTCAGTTCTTCAAAAAGCTCTCTTTTACAGGTGTTTTCTGCGCCTTCTTTAGGATCTACAAATCCTCCGGCTAAATCCAGCTTTCCTTTTTTAGGTTCCTGATTTCTTCTTGTAAGAAAAACTTCATCTTTATATCTTATGACTACCGCCACAGCTCCTGCTACATTATTGTATAAAGTGAAGCTGCATTCGGGACAGCTCCACTTTTTTTCCTGATCCCAGTGAAGGGTCTGTTTTCCACAGTTTGGACAAAATTTTAATGCTTTCATCCAGCAAAGTTAGCATTTCGCGGATGAAAATTCAATATCACATCGCGAAGTTCTTCTGTTTTTAAATGGGTATAAATACCCGTCGTTGTAATACTGGAATGTCCCAGCATTTCCTGAATGAAACGTAAATCTGCACCGTTTTGTAATAAATGAGTAGCAAAAGAGTGTCTGAATGTATGTGGAGATATCTTCTTGCTTACTCCTGCCTTATCTGTAAGTTCTTTAATAATGATAAAGACAATTACTCTTGACATTGAAGTTCCTCTACTGTTAAGGAAAAGAGTATCTTCATGTTTCTTATTCACTTTAACTTTTGAGCGTACTTCGTTGATATATTCTTTCAACAGTTTTGCGGTATATTGAGCCAAAGGAACCAAACGTATTTTATTACCTTTTCCTGTTACTTTTATATACTTTTCCCTAAAGTTGATATTAGAGATTTTAATATCAATCAATTCTGAAACACGAAGTCCGCATCCATACAAAACTTCTATAATGCAGTGATTTCTTTTCCCAAGATCCGAATTTTTCTCAATTGCATCAATAATTTTTTCAATATCGGTAAGACTCAGAGTATCCGGCAGATATAATCCAAGTTTAGGACCTTCAAGCAAAGAAGAAGGATTATCATCTCTTACTTCTTCCTCAACAAGATATTTAAAAAAAGCCTTGATAGAAGAAATCCATCTAGCCTGAGATCGTTCGCTGAATTTTTGTTTTGATAATTTGAAAATATACTCTTGAAGGTTATCGTAGGTAATTGCTTTAGGATCAACACTATCCAATTCTTCTACAGCATAATCCTTTAGCTTTTTGATGTCACGTATGTAAGCATCCAGTGTATTTTCTGAGAAATTTCTCTCGAATCTTAAAAAAATTTCGAAATCTTTAATTTTTTCATCCCAAGTCATTGTGTTTTGTTTTTAATTATTTATAATTCATTTTCTGACACTTGTATTATTTCAATATGGTGACTCCTTAAAAAGTCTATGCCTTCGTCATCTGAATAAGCATTAATATAGACAACTCTCGAAATTCCTGCCTGCAAAATCAGCTTGCTGCATTCTTTGCATGGCGACAATGTTAAATAAAGCGTTGCTCCTCTTGCTGATTGTGTGGAGCCTGCTAATTTCAAGATTGCATTTGCCTCTGCATGAAGAACGTACCAATGGGTTTTACCATTTTCGTCTTCGCAGCAGTTTTCAGATCCTGATGGTGTACCATTATAACCATCCGAAATAATCATCCTATCTTTTACGATAAGCGCTCCCACCTGTTTTCTTTCACAATAGGAAAGTTTTGCCCACTCCTGAGCCATTTTCAGATAAGCTTTATCAAACTTACTATACATCTGCATTGGTGTTTACGAAATAATTTGCTTTTGTATAATCAAAAGTTCGGCTTTCTTTTTTCTAGAAAGGCAGAAACTCCTTCTTTTTTGTCATTCATATCAAAAAGTTCTCCGAAAGATTTAATTTCAGTTTCAAAACCTTTATCTGTATCTGACAGGTTAGTTGCTTTAATTGCTTTAGAAATTGCCATCGGTGAGTTTTTTGCAATTATGGAAGCTAATTCCTTTGTCTTTGCTAAGAGCTCTTCAACAGGAAAAACTTCATTTACCAAGCCAATTTCTTTTGCCTTTTGTGAAGGAATCATTTTCGCAGAAAAAATCATTTCATTGGCAATACCTTTCCCTACAAGTTTAGGCAGTCTTTGAGTTCCTCCGTAGCCTGGAATCAATCCTAACGTTACTTCTGGTAAACCCAATTTTGCATTCTCTGATGCGTATCTTATATGACAAGACATTGCAAGTTCCAAACCTCCTCCCAAAGCAAATCCGTTTACAGCAGCAATTACAGGCTTATTCAGATTTTCGATCTTATCAAAAAGACTGTTTTGACCGTTTCTCGCTAATTCTTCTGCTTCTTCCTGATTAAAGTTACTAAATTCTTTTATATCTGCACCGGCAACAAAAGATTTTTCTCCACTTCCAGTCAAAATAATTACTCTTACCTCGTGGTCATTCTGTAATTCATCCAGTACAGAACTGATTTCACTAATCGTTAAAGCGTTCAAAGCATTGAGGCTCTCCGGTCTGTTGATGGTAATTACAGCAGTTCTTTCTTCTTTACTGATAAGAATATTTTCGTAAGTCATTATATACTTTAATCTAAAATAAAATGCAAATTAAAGAAAAATTATAAATAAAAAGGAAAAAATGTGTATTTTTTCCTTTTATAAGCATTTATTGTTTAAGCATCCTTTATTTCGAATGATTCATCATATTGGAATCTATATTGATATTTAATCCCGTTGCCACCTTCATTCCCAGTTCTATATTTGCTCTGAAAAAATGGCAAAGCTGACGGTTAATGATTTCATCTCTTTTAGGTCCGTCAATTCCCTTCATACTTCCAATGATATTATTAACAAGGTTTTCTCTGTCCTGCTGATTCATTGCTTTTGTGTAAAGAAGTCCGGGCTGAGTGTAATGATCATCATCGTTCTCATTTCTGCTGAAATTAGCAACCTGATTGCTGTCTAATTCATATTCAAAATTTTTATATGATGAATCGGGCTTAATATCATCAAAACTGTTCGGGTAATAATTCGGCTTATCCCGATAATAGCTTGAATCTGCCATAAAACCATCTCTCTGATAATTGTTAATTTCAAAAGGACATCTGTTAACTTCGAGATAATGTGCATTTACTCCAACCCTATATCGGTGTGCATCTGGATAAGAAAACAATCTTCCCTGAAGCATTTTATCCGGTGAAAAGCTGATTCCGTTAATTAAATGACTAGGTGAAAAAACCGACTGTTCAACATGCGCAAAATAATTTACCGGAATTTCATTCAACTCCATTTCGCCGACTTCAATAAGTGGAAAATCACTCTGAAACCAAACTTTCGTAATATCAAAAGGATTCCAGCGAAATTCTTTTGCCTGTTCTTCCGACATCACCTGAATATACATTGTCCACTTAGGAAAATCGCCCTTATCAATAGCATTACAAAGATCTTCCTGAGCAAAATCCGGGTTTTCACCTGCCATTTTCACCGCTTCAGGATCTGTGAAATTTTTAATTCCCTGTTTTGTTTTAAAATGAAACTTAACCCACACTCTCTCATTTTTATCATTAATCATGGAAAAAGTGTGAGATCCGAAACCATGCATGTGCCGGTAACCGTAAGGTGTACCTCTGTCTGACATAAGGATAAGAACCTGATGCAGAGATTCCGGATTAAGGCTCCAGAAGTCCCACATCATGGTAGCACTTTTTAAATTGGTTTTGGGAACACGCTTTTGGGTGTGAATAAAATCCGGAAATTTTTTAGCGTCTTTTATAAAAAATACAGGCGTATTATTCCCCACCAAATCCCAATTACCGTCTTCTGTATAAAATTTCAGGGCAAAACCTCTAGGGTCTCTTGCTGTATCTGCGCTCCCTTTTTCTCCTCCTACCGTAGAAAATCTTGCAAACATTCTGCATGAATTTCCCACTTTTGAAAATATTTTTGCTTTAGTATACTGCGAAATATCGTGGGTTATGGTAAAGGTTCCATAAGCTCCTGTTCCTTTTGCATGCACCACTCTTTCAGGTATTCTTTCTCTTACAAAATGAGCCAGATTTTCCTGTAATATAAAATCCTGCAGCAAAACCGGACCTCTGGCTCCTACTGTCTGAGAATCCTGATGCTCATAATATGGAGCCCCGTTGCTCGCTGTAAGTTTTTTATTATCCATATATTATGATTTGAGTTTTATTTCTACTTTAATCTTTCAAATTTAGTTGAATTTTTAATTGCTTCTGCCAAAAACGTCATATCTTTGTCATAGATAATATTAATCAAATGAACATTCAGCAATTGGAATATCTTATCGCTGTTGATAAGTACAAACATTTCGGAAAGGCAGCTCAGGCTTGTTTTATTACCCAGCCTACATTGAGCGCAATGATACAAAAGTTTGAAGACGAACTGGATGTCAAAGTTTTTGACAGAACCACCCACCCGATCCGGACAACAGACGTAGGTGTACAAATTATAGACCAGGCAAAGGTAATTATAGAATCTGTAAACGAACTGAAAAATAAAGCCAATCTTCTTAATAATATTTTAGGTGGAACTATTAATCTCGGTATCATTCCAACAGTTTCATCTTTCATTTTACCAACCGAAATTTTTAATTTTCTGCAGGATAATCCGAAGATCCAGATGAATGTAAAGGAAATGACTACGGATAACATCATCAAAGCTTTGAAAACCGGTGAGTTGGATGCCGGTATTATCTCTACGCCTTATGACAATGCCTCTGAATTTTATCATGACTTTCTCTTCAATGAAGAATTAATGATTTACAGCTCTGATACCGAAGCCAACAAAAAAAACACATTTATCGTACCTGATGAACTTAATGTAGAAAAAGTATGGCTTCTGGAGGAAGGAAACTGCCTAAGAAATCAGTTTGAAAACATTTGTCACCTGAAAGAAAACACACTTAAACCTAAAAATCTTGACTTTCTAGCTTCAAACATCCAGACATTGATACAAATGGTTGATAAAGTGGGCGGAATAAGCATTTTACCGGAACTGGCTCTGAATCAACTTTCAGAAGAGCAGAAAAACAAAGTTTTCCGTTTCAAGAAACCATTTCCTTACAGAGAGATCAGCATTATTTACTACAAGCCTACTTTTAAGCAAAAAATTATTGATGAACTGGGATCTTTCATTAAAAACTCGTTAGATTCAAAACTTAACTATAATGAAAACCCTAAAGAGTTTGTAAGTATTAAACCACAATAAAAGTGATTTAAATCATTAATTTAAAGAAAATTACTATAATTCTGCAAAACTTTTGAGTATTAAAAAAATAGTGCTTAAATTTGCGTTCGATTATTAACGAGGAAAAATTTGACCTGATTGCAACCTCTCTAAAAAAATGCTAAAACAGTAATTCTTTTAGCTATTTACGGGCAATTATTCATTTTTTTCTTCACATATTAAAATAAAAATACAAAGAATAATATGTCTTATTTATTTACGTCTGAATCAGTTTCAGAAGGGCACCCGGATAAAATTGCCGATCAGATTTCCGATGCATTAATTGACAACTTTTTAGCATACGACAAAGCGTCTAAAGTAGCTTGTGAAACACTTGTTACAACAGGACAGGTTGTATTAGCAGGTGAAGTAAAATCTGATGCATATCTTGATGTACAGACTATTGCCAGAGAAGTCATCAATGGTATTGGCTACACCAAAGGAGAATATATGTTTAATGGTGACTCTTGTGGTGTTATTTCTGCAATTCATGAGCAGTCGCCGGATATCAACCAAGGTGTTGACAGAGCTGTAAATGATGAATCTTTTGAAGCTAAAGCAAATGCTCAGGGAGCAGGAGATCAGGGAATGATGTTTGGTTACGCAACCAACGAGACAGCCAATTATATGCCTTTGGCTTTAGATCTTGCGCATACTATTCTTAAAGAACTTTCTGCGATCAGAAGAGAAAACTCTGAAATTACTTACCTTCGTCCTGATGCAAAATCTCAGGTTACTATTGAGTATTCTGATGACCACAGACCTATCAGAATAGATTCTATTGTTGTTTCAACACAGCATGATGATTTCGGATCTGAAGAAGAGATGCTAAACAAAATCAGAGAAGATATTAAAAACATCCTGATTCCAAGAGTTGTTTCTAAACAGTCTGAAGAGATTAAAGCTTTATTTAATGATCAGATCAAATATCACATCAATCCTACAGGAAAATTCGTAATTGGAGGACCTCACGGAGATACAGGTCTTACAGGAAGAAAAATCATTGTAGATACTTATGGTGGTAAAGGCGCTCACGGTGGTGGTGCTTTCTCCGGGAAAGATCCTTCAAAAGTAGACAGGAGTGCAGCGTATGCTACAAGACATATTGCCAAAAACCTCGTTGCTGCGGGTATTGCTGACGAAGTTTTGGTACAGGTTTCATATGCAATTGGTGTGGCTGAACCTTGCGGTTTGTATATCAATACTTACGGAACTTCTAAAGTTGGTTTAAATGATGGTGAAATTGCTAAAAAAGTTTCAACCATTTTTGATCTGAGACCTTATGCTATTGAGCAAAACTTAAAATTGAGAAACCCTATTTATCAGGAAACTGCTTCTTACGGACACATGGGAAGAGAGCATTATATTGCTGATAAAACGTTCAATAAAGGACAAAAAAATGAATTGACTCTTGAAGGTCTGGAATTCTTTACATGGGAAAAACTAGACAAAGTAGAGGAAATAAAATCTGCTTTCGGAATTTAATTCAGGTTTTCGGTATAGAAACTGCTTTAACATGAAGATGCTAAAGCAGTTTTTTTTATTTTTACACCTCAATAGTTCCAGTATGAAGTTTAAAAAAAGATGGAGATCAGCGAAACATACTGCTTATAAAACAAATAAATATCTACACATGAAAATACAACCTGCTATTTTTATCTTATTTTTCTCTTTGGCAAGTATTGCAATAAAAGCACAATATACTGTTCACAAAATGGTAAATGTTGGCTATGCATACCAAAATCAAAGTTTTGGAGAGTTAGGCGGTAAGCTTTTATTTCTGAAAAACGATGATGTTATATACAGATTAGGTGCTTCTGCACTAATGGGTTCTGCAAACTCAGATTTTGCGATCATGCCAAAAGTACAGGCAGATGTAATGCTCAATTTTGAAAGAAATGTAGATTTTTATCACTCCTATTACTTTGTAGCTGGTGTGGAAGGCACCAATAAGTATGTAGCTCCTAAAATAGGAATTACCCTTTTCGGGCTTTTGGATCTTACCGGAGGCTATGCTTTCCCTATAGGAGATAAAGGATTGAACGGAAAAGAATTAAAAGGACTAAATATCAATTTCACATTAAATATCCCTACCACATTCTTACATGATATGCTAAAGTAATTTTTCTTGTAAAAAATTAGTAAATATTTAATATTTATTTAATACTTATTAAAATTTTATTATATTTACAGCATAATTTAATGCTTATAGAATATACTCTACTTTAAAATCCGTTTTACGGCAAACCATATATAGCTTGATAATTGAATCAGGAAAAGGTTTGTACTATAATAAATTTTTGAGAAGAGTTATGAAATCTACAGACAGTCAACTAATATCCTTATACCAAAAAGGAAGCGAAGAGGCATTATCTACCCTTATACACAGACATCAAAGAGAGCTTTTTACGTTTATTTTATATAAAATAAATCATCAGGATCTGGCAAATGATATTTTCCAGGACACGTTTATGAAAATCATTGTGATGCTGAAAGAAGGACGTTACAACGAGGAAGGAAAATTTATCCTTTGGGCAAAAAGAATTGCTCAGAATCTGATTATTGATTATTATCGAGCCAAAGCAAAAAACACAAAAATATCCGAAACAACTTTTGAGAATGATGAGTTTTCTATATTTGATCTTATCAGAGAACCATCAGAAAATATTGAAGATCATCTGATAACAAGACAAATACATGAGGATCTGCTGAAAATGCTCCATTTTCTTCCCGAAAATCAGCAGGAGGTGATAAAACTCAGGTTTTTTGACGGTTTAAGCTTTAAAGAAATTGCAGAACACACTGATATGAGCATCAATACAACTTTGGGAAGGGTTCGGTACGCTCTTATTAACCTTAGAAAAATAATGGAGGACAATAATATTATTCTGACTAGATAATATTTTGGTACAATTTTCGTTTTTAAAGAAACTACAATTTTCGCCTATGAAAAATAACGATTCTTTAAAATTGAAAAGCTTGAAACCAAAAAAACAAACTATTGATTTTCTTCTGAGTTTCTCTAAAAACCTGCAAGTCGTAAAGGTAAAAAATAAAAATTTTCACCTGACAAAAAATTAAAAATATCTAAATTTGTGCTGTATGAAAATTCAGCACATTTTTTTTGACCTAGACAATACACTTTGGGATCATCGCAGAAATGCATATCTTACCATTAAAGATCTTTTTGATAAAGAAGAAATTACTTTAAAATACAATATAGATTTTGAAGAATTTCATTCTGTCTATCATGAGATAAATGAAAGGCTTTGGGAACAGATCAGAGACGGCGAAATAGATAAAGATTATTTAAGAAAACATCGTTTCTATGATGCGTTCATCCGTTTCGGAGTTGATGATCCGCAGTTATCTATGTATTTTGAGGAGCATTTTCTGGATAAAATTTTAAATCATAATCATCTGGTAGAAGGCGCAGCGTATATCTTGGATTATTTAAAAAGCAAAAACTATACGATTCATGTGATCTCTAACGGTTTTCAGGAAGTTACCGAAAGAAAATGTATCCTTTCAGGAATTGATCATTATTTCAAATCAATTACCAGCGCAGATTCTGTAGGCATAAGAAAACCTCATCCTGCTATTTTTAAATATTCTTTAGGACTTGCAGAGGCAGAAAAGGAAGAAAGCATACTGATTGGTGATGACTGGATTGCTGATATTATCGGAGCCAAACAGTTCGGAATAGATGTAATTTTCTTTGATGCATTAAATGACAATCCACAAGAGGAAAATCTTAAAGTAATAAAACATCTTTTACAGATAAAGGATTATTTATAAACACTAAAAATTTCGGCGGCATCTTTGGTGCCGCCGAAACTCTTATAATTTAAATAAATAATCATTAAGAGAAATATCATTTGATTGAAAATTATTTTTTTTATCAATACTTAATAAATTAAAACCTCTTCTTTTTGCCAATCCTTTTTTTACTAAATCATCAAAAACTTTAGAAGCTGCTAAATATTCCTCTAATTTTTCTTTAGGATTCCCTTTTACTACTTGCTCAGAAGCAATTTTTTCTATTTTTTTCTCTAACTTTTCCATATTTAAAAATGATTTTTTGTGTGTATAAATATACCTTGATTATTAGTGAATTCTAAAAATGAGTTTAATAATTCATTATATGACCTTATAAGATTACTTAACACGGGATCTAAAGAATAGTCGTTTATTTTGAGTCGGATGTCCTTTTCTAAAGTTTCAATATTAATTGGTCTTCCATGTGATTTCCATTTATTATTATTACTTAAGTCGTTTGCGATTTCTTCAGCTCTTCTTTCTTTATCCTCATCAGTTACAGGACTGCCAATATTCGTAGTAGTATGTTTATCCCAATTTTTAAATTTGAATTTAACAAGCCATTTTTTCAATAAAGCAACTGACAATTCTCTAGCTTGTTCGTAACTTCTTAATTCAGCTAAATCAAAATCTTTTAAGATTAAAAACTCTGGTTGTGTTAAGTCTCCAGTTTTTGATTTCTCTAACATTTCATTAATTTTATCTAAATAACCTAAAGCTGGAACAAATTTACCCTCCCTGTTTTGAATTTGTGGATCTATTGGTCCTAATACAGAATAATAATCCATGAATATGCTATCTCCGCTCATGCAAAAGATTGTTCCAGCACTATATGCATAATCAGGAACTATAAAATGAACTTCTTCGTAATGATATCTTAATATATTGACACATCTTTCCACTGCATTTGCTGAACCTCCCGTGGATGTTAATATAATATAAATTTTATCTTTTTTATCTCCGTCTGCTACTAAAGATTCTATAATATTTAAAAAAGTTTTCTCAATACCATTGAAAAAATGTCCAGTATATGAAATAACATCTGCATTAAAATGATTTGCTAAATCATTTAATTTATTTGTTAAATCTTGTTTTGCTAAAGTAATGATGTGATCTAATTTCATCGCAACAAATTATATTCCAAATATATATTAAATTTTTACAGTCCCAAATATTTTCTAACTCTTTTTAATGTATCTACAGCAATCACTCTCGTTTTGGATGCACCTTCCTGAAGTTTTGCTTCAAGTTCATCAAGATTGTTCATATAATAAGAAAACAACTCTCTTTCTTTTTCAAATTTTGTAAGAATCAGATCCAAAAGCTCTTTTTTAGCATGACCATAACCGAAGTTTCCTGCTAAGTATTTTGCTCTTAGCTCTTCAGTTTGTTCTGGAGTTGCAATCAGTTCGTAAATTGCAAAAGTTTTATCTGTTGACGGATCTTTTGGTTCCTCTAAAGTTTTAGAATCACTTTCAATACCCATTACCTGCTTTTTTAATTCTTTTTCGGGCAAGAAAATATTAATAATATTTCCTCTTGATTTAGACATTTTATTTCCATCAGTTCCCGGAACATATTTGGTATTTTCCTGTAATTCAGATTGTGGAAGCACAAAAACTTCTCCCATCTGGTTATTAAATCTTGAAGCCACATCACGTGCAATCTCCAAATGCTGCAGCTGGTCTTTTCCTACCGGAACAATTTCTGCATCGTACAGCAAAATATCTGCAGCCATCAAAATAGGATAGGTAAATAATCCGGCATTCACATCTTGTAGTCTGTCTGCCTTATCCTTGAACGAATGCGCTAAAGTTAATCTCTGATACGGAAAAAAACATGATAAATGCCAAGAAAGTTCACAGGTTTCAGGAATATCGCTTTGTCTGTAAAAATAAGTTTTTTCGGTATCTAATCCACAAGCAAGCCAAGCCGCAGCAATCTCGTAGGTGTTTTGTTTCAGTTCATCAGCATTTTTGATCTGCGTTAAAGAATGCAGATTGGCAATGAATAAAAAAGATTCGTTTTCCGATTGTTTTGAAAGCTCAATCGCAGGAATAATTGCACCTAAAAGGTTTCCCAAATGCGGTGTTCCGGTGGCTTGAATGCCGGTAAGAATTCTTGACATTTTTTAATTTTTAAATTAACAAAGTGCAAATTTAATTATTTCTCCGGCAGATTAGTAGAATTGTAGCGAAGATTTTGATCTAAACTAAGAGCTCGTTTTGTATTTAATTAAACGATGGAGTAATGATTTTCCACCAATACTCTAAATTAACCCTCAAGATGGAAAATTAACTTTACAACTGTGGAAAACTACCAGAACTATCTTAATTTTCTTTTAGTTTGATTCAAATACTTTACAACCTGTTTTTTGTCAGGTAAAGTCGTAATTTCTTTGGTCAACGCTTTTTCAAATTCAATCTTTGCACGTTGGTAATCTTTAAACTTAAAATAATACTTTCCAGCCAAAAAATAACCTGACCAAAGATCCGGATTCAGAGTCTGAAACTCTGATATAAAATCTTCGCTCAAAACTATATTATCTTTTTCAATGGCATTAAGAATTTCCGACTGCATCAATTTATAAACTTCGTAGTCTTCAAATTCCTTAGAATTTACAAACGGATCTTCGGGAATATTCAATTCAGATTTTGAAAATTTTCCATTCTCTAATCTTTTATCCGAAAATATCTCATTCAGATCATAGCACACAAATTCTCCAAGCTGATAAGGATTTGAAGAAACCCAAACAAGCTTTTTTTCAGGCGAAAAAATTACCGCATGATGAGCCAAAAGCTGATTGATTGCCTTTTCATTTCCATAACCTATTTTTTTCCCACGCAATCCTGATCTATTCCTTAAAATTGAAGCTATTTTTTCGGGATTTAGTTTTTTGTTGAGATCTAAGAGTTCCTGAAGTTTTTTGTACCGGTATTCTGAATGACTTTCTTTTTGATGTTTTTGATTTCTTTTATCATTTTGATAATTTTCTGACTGAAAATGATTAGTACAAACAATCGCATCAGAATTTACAACATCATAAACACCGAAGTTTTTAGGTGAAACTTCAATAATGACTGCTTTTTTGTCAGCTGCACTTCCTACTAAAATAGATTCTGATACAAAAACTTTACGCTTTTTTGCAATTGCAATTGCTTCATCAATGGTTGCAGCATATTGCAAAATTTCTCTTGTCACCAAAGAAATAGGTGTTTTTGCAGTCAACGGAACTTTAGATTTTCCGGCGTTGATGGTTACGGTAATTCCTTCTTTGTTCATCCCAGAAACCACTCCGATCATTCCGGGCCAGCTTACAGAAAAATACGGAATCCCATTCTCTGGTTCAACAAACTGTATCAATTTATTTCTGGCGAAATCATCACCTGCATAAAAGTCAAAATTTCTTCCGATCAGCAAATTTCCATCCTCTGTATTATCATTCCACGCTGCGAGAGAACTGCATCCCACCATCATCAGATCCTGCATTGCATGACCAATATCGTGAGCTCCGTGTAAGTATAGAGTTCGGTGAAACTTCGGAGCAATAAAATTGTACTGATCTGATGAATATTGTGACAAACCATACAATTCCGCCTGGAAATCTTCTCTTACATTGAGATGCATTTTCCGGTTATACCATTTCAGAAAACCACGCAGAAGGCTTTGCTTCAGTTTTGACGGAACAATATCTTCTACTTTAGAAAAGAAAATCTTCTCTTGTATCTGCATTAAATCTTTAGTTAAAGCTCCGTTATTATATCCCAGCTGCAAAGAATTTCCTTTAATGTACAATTCCCAAAGCTGCTGTTTGTTTTTTGTTAAATAATTTTGTTTAAAACTAAAAGTAGAGTCATTAATTTTATCAACTTTTGGAATTTCAAGTGAATATTGCTGTATATCAGGAAGATGTTTCATTGACTTCCGAACACCGCAGGAAATAAGATTTAAACTCAGAAATAAATAGAGCAGAAATTTACTTTTCATTAGTTTGTCTTGTTTAAAACTTCATTGAGCCGTTCATCAATTATTTCTTTACCTAAAATTTCTGCACAAGTATTAAATGCACCAATAGTACAGCCTAAAATTCCATGCATATTCACCGACTGTCCGGTAAGAAAAAGGTTATTAATTTTTGTTCGCGGAGAAACCATTGTTTTTAAAGGGTTCTCAGATGTTTTTGCATAACCATACATATTCCCTTCAAAATTGCCGATATAATCACGATAGGAAAGCGGAGTAGATGTGTAAATACTTTTAATGGAATCACGCAGATCAGGAAACTTTTTTTCAAGTGCATCAATCATTTTATAAGCCTTCTCAAGCTTAAATTTTTCATATAATTCTCCTCTGTCATGCTCATCCGTAACAGTATTGAATGTATCTTCCCATTTTCGCACTTCTTCAAAATCCATATAAGAAATTGCCGTTAGGCTTTCTGCAAAAGAAGAATTTTGTTTAGAAGGAGTTGACGACAGCATATAGGTTTGTGGCCAATTGTCTGTGGTATATTTAAAAGCATTCCAAACCATATTTTCAGAAGCGTAATGATATATATTGTAATTGAAATTTAGGATTTTTTCCGGCTTCAGAACAAGATAGACACTAAAGCACGAGGAAACAGGTTCCCAACTCAAAACCCGATTAACAAATGACTTTTTCAGCTGTTTTTCCCCAATCATTTTGATTGTGGAGCGGATTTCAATGTTTGATATAAATTTATCGGCATACAACTCATTTCCTTCCTTAGTTTTCGCAGCAACTAGATTTCCTTCCGAATTAAAAACAAATTCTGAAACTTCTGTCCGTTTATAAACTTCTGCTCCGTATTCACGCAGTTTTCTGACGAGCAGTTTTGAAATCTGACTTCCGCCTTTTTCACATTTGTACGCACTTTGAATGTAAGAATTAACCGTTAATGCATGAACGTAAAACTGAATATTTTCGGAATCTCCTGCATAGAGAAAGTTGGAACCCAATAAAACGGACTGTAATTTTCTGTTTGGTGTAATGGATTCTATAAATCTTTTAGTATTGAGATGTAAAATTTCTTCGTTATAATTATCTTTTCCAACTAAATTATATCTCGGAAAATTGCTGCATACTCTTTGAAGTTCTTCACAATAATTTTCTAAATTTTCTTTTTCTTCCGGAAAGTATTTTGACAATTGCTCGACAAAATTTTCATAACCTTGAGCGTGCGGATATTCAGTTTTATCATTTCCAAAAGTAATTTTATCGTAGCCGTTTTCATCCATCTTCTGAAGATCAAGATCCTTCATAATTTCCAGATAAGAAAAAAACTGATAAAGATTCTGACCTTTTGAAAGTCCGCCTAAATAATGAACTCCCGTATCAAAGATGAGTTTGTCGCGTGAAAATGTCTGAAGATTTCCGCCGTATTGATTATTTTTCTCCAAAACACAGACTTTTAAGCCTTCTTTAGCTAAAATAAGTGCTGAAACAAGACCGCCAATCCCACTTCCGATTATCAGTATGTCGTAGTGTTTTTTCAAATTTTGATTATCGTTTTTAATTGCAAAAGGTACAAAAGTTTATTTACTTGAAAATGGATATTGGTTATTTTACATCATCCTTGTCAAGGTTTTGAACCTTCACAAGGATTTAATGGTGAACCTACCATTTGAGTAAAGCGAAAGAATAAACACCGAATAACGCAGCCCGACTTGAGCGGAGCTCTTTTTACGAGGAGGAACGACGAGCAAAAAAGCGGGAGCGGAAGACATAAATGAGAGAAAAGCGAAGGCTTTTGTTGATATTTACGAACGAAGTTCATAGCTGCCCTAAAAATTGGAAAAGTCTTCAACAAATGTCAAAGGAGGAAAAAAATCAGTCTACATCATCCCAAAAATCAAAATAATTGAACCATTGAAGCGGATATTTCTGAATCATTAATTCAAGATTTTGGGTATAAGAATTCAAGAGTCCCTGTGCATCACGTTTTTTGATGTTTTGGGCTTTTCTCGCATATAAATGATAATGAAGATTTTTTTCTTTCATCACATATACATAAACAACCGGGACTCCCAATCTCGAGGCAATAAGAAAAGGACCTGCCGGAAACTTTGCCGTTTTACCTAAAAGATTTGCTTCTAAATACTTAGAACCTTCAAAATAACGGTCTCCGGTAAAACAGATGAGTTCGTTTTTAGATAACGCTTCATTAATCTCGAAAATATGTGACATGTCTTCTTTGATGTAAATGAATTTGATGCTGCTTTTGTTAATAGAAACACTTTCCAGATATTCTTTAATCACTGTAACTTCCTGGTCTGTGGTGACTAAATTTATCTGACAGTCAAAATCTATATCAGCAAAAAAATATTCTGCCACTTCAAAATTCCCGATATGCGCACTGATGAGGACGCCTCCTTTTTTTTCCGCTAAAAGCTGGCGCAATGTATCAATTCCGTCAAATTCGTAAGTGTATTTTTGGCGCAGCCCTGCAGAAATTGCAGTTTTATCAATAAGGGTTTGTCCGAAAGTAAAATAGCTCTTAAACAGCGAAAGTTTTGTTTTCCAATAGCTGTAATAAAGTCTTTTGCGAAAGTAATAAGTATAATATCTGTTGCTGCCTTTTTCAAACAAAAAATAATAGAAGGCAACAAAATAGAGAACAAAATACGAACTTCTGATTCCGATATTTCTAATACACCAAACGAAAATCTGATAACCCAGAATCGTTCCTTTAGATCTACCTTTCCATTTGTTCATAACAATTTAATTTAACAATTTACTTATGTAACAGTGTAACAATTAAAATTATTGGTACATTGCTAAACTGGAAAATTGTTACATTTTAGAGCTGATTTTGTTTTCTATTGTTGAATAAAAATCATCGAAAGTGATAATGTTTTTAAAATCAGCTTCACCTAGTTTCACCCCAAAATTAGATTCGATAACAACAACCAAATCTATATAATCTAAACTGTCTAAACCCAAAGTTTTTTTAAAATGAGCATCATTGCTGATTTCATCGCCATCGACTTCAAATTCATTGATCAAAAAATCATTAGCAATGTCAACAATTTTTTCTCTTTCCATTTCTTACTCAAATTTTTTAACAATTAACGCGGAGTTGGTTCCTCCGAATCCAAAAGAATTTGACAAAAATACATCAATTTTTTGACTTTTTGTCTCAGCTATAAGATTTATCTTTTGAGCATCTTCGTCAGGATTTTCAAGATTGATATTAGGTGCAATAAAATCGTTTTGCATCATCAAAACAGAATAGATCACTTCACTGGCTCCTGCCATCCAGCATTCGTGCCCCGTCATTGATTTCGTAGAACTTACAGGAACTTCGCTTCCGAAAATTTCGTGGATTGCTTTCGCTTCGTTGGCATCACCAATTGGCGTGGAAGTAGCATGAGCATTGATATAATTTATGTCTTTTGCTTCTAAGCCAGATTGTTGCAATGCTCTGTTCATTGCTAAAGCGGGTCCGTCAACATTAGGCGTAGAAATATGTCCTCCATTTGATGAAAAACCATATCCTACGATTTCAGCAATAACATCCGCACCCCTTTTTTGGGCAGATTCCAGGCTTTCAACAATTAAAGTTGCCGCTCCTCCACTGGGAATTAAGCCGTCCCTATCTATATCAAAAGGTCTGGATGCTTTTGTAGGCTCATTTTCTCTTGCCGAAAAAACGCCTAATCCATCAAAACTCGCCATTGAATAATGATTGGTTTCCTGAGCTCCTCCGCAAATAATCATTTCCTGAAAACCATTTTTAATCATCATAAACGCTAAACCTAATGAATGAGAACCGCTTGCACAAGCCGCGCTAACTGTTAAGTTGATTCCTTTTAATCTGAAAATAGTAGAAAGATTCATCGTTACCGTAGAGTTCATAGATTTAAAGATTGCTCCGGAACCCATCAACGCGGTGTCTTTTTTTTCTCTGGCAATATCGATGGATTCTACCACGGCTTTTGAAACACTGTCGTTTCCATAAAGAATTCCTACTTCATTAGTATCTAAAAAATCCTGGTCAATATTTGCCTGTTTCAAAGCATCAAGTGTTGCGATGTAAGCATATTCGCTTTCTTCTCCCATACTTATACGCTGTCTGCGATTGAGAAGATTTTTGAGATCAGGTTTTGGTACAACGCCCGTTAATCCTGATCTAAAACCAAATTCTTTTCTGTTTTCATCTAAAACAATCCCGGATTTACCGTGATAAAGGGATTCTTTCACTTCTTCCAAAGAAGTTCCGATGCAAGAATAAATTCCCATTCCGGTAATGACTACCCTATTTTCCATTTTTTTAAATTTAACAACGTATCAGTCTAATAATGTATCAATTAAAAACATTGGTAAACTGGTACATTATTACATTGTTACATTATTTTATGAATAAATTCCACCGTTGATATTAATGACTTCTCCTGTAATGTAAGAAGATTTTCTTGAGGCTAAAAACACCACCAAATCTGCAACTTCTTCGGCTTCGCCAAATCTGTTCACAGGAATCATTGCTTTTAATTCGTCTTCATTAAAATCCTGCGTCATATCTGTTTTGATAAAACCCGGCGCAACAGCATTTACAGTGATATTTCTTTTGGCAACTTCCTGAGCCAAAGCTTTTGTAGCTCCTACTAAAGCTCCTTTCGCTGCCGAATAATTGGTTTGTCCTGCCGTTCCTTTCACTCCGGAAACCGAAACCATATTGATGATTCTACCGTATTTATTTCTCAGTAATTTCTGAATAAAGAAATTGGTGACGTTGTAAAAACCATTTAAACTCGTGTTAATAACAGAGTTCCAATCTTCACTTGGCATCCACATAAATAATCCGTCTCTTGTGATTCCGGCATTGTTGACAATGACTTCTACAATCGCTTTAGGATTATTCTCTTGCCATTCCGTTAAAACTTTCTGTGTTTCTTCGGTATTTCCTACATCAAATTTTAGAATCTCTCCTGTAGATCCCAATTCCTTCACTTTGGCCAATGTTTCTTTAGCTGCCGTTTCGTTTGAAGTATAATTGATTAATATATGATAGTTTTTTTCTTCAGCCAGTTTTATACAGATCGCTTTACCAATACCTCTGGAACCTCCTGTTACAATTGCACATTTCATCGTTACTTGTTTTTATGATAAGACATTTTTATGGTCTTAATTGTTACGTTGTCTTTAAATATTTTTTCACCTTTTCCAGATACGGATACATCACCATATCATCTGAAAATGCAGGAATAATTTCCCTGATATGATCATAAAGCTCTTTTGTAGAAGATGAAATTTTATCCTGATACTCCAAAAATTCAATCGCCTGAACAATGGTAATGGCTTCAATCGCCAAGACTTCAAAAGCATTCTCAATGACTTTTCTGCAAACAACTGCAGCATTGGTTCCCATACTTACAATATCCTGATTATCATTATTATTAGGAATACTGTGAACATACATCGGGTTAGACAACATCTGGCTTTCTGCCGTTGTAGAAGTTGCCGTAAACTGAACTCCCTGCATCCCGAAATTGAATCCTAATTTACCTAAATTGACAAAAGGAGGCAAAATTTCGTTGATTTTAGAATTCAGAAGATAATTTAATTGTCTTTCCGCCAACATTGTTAGTTTTGTCACCACAATTTTCAGCTTGTCCATTTCTAAAGAAACATAATCTCCGTGGAAGTTTCCGCCGTGATAAACGTGCTGATTTTCAACATCTATAATCGGATTGTCATTGGCAGAATTAATCTCGTTTTCAAGGACTTTCTCTGTATATTCCAATGTATCCAAAACAGGTCCTAAAATTTGGGGAACACATCGAATAGAATAATATTCCTGTACTTTTTCTTTAAAAACCTTTTCCTGTTCTTCAAAATGAGTGTATAAATGATCTGCTCTTTTTCTTACCAATTGACTGTCAGACAAATGCGCTCTCATTTTTTCAGCAATTTTTTGCTGTCCGGAATGTAGTTTTGTCTGGTTCAAAGCTTCCGACAAATGATCGTCATACGCCAGAACAATCTCGTTAATTGCGCAAGAAAGTTTTAAGGAAATATCAACTAACTGATTGGTTTTATATGCATTAACTACACCTATTCCCGACATGACAGAAGTTCCGTTCATTAAACCTAAACCTTCACGAATCTCAACTTTAATAGGCGTTAAACCTTCTGTTGCAAAAACTTCTTTTGTAGATTTTCTTTCACCCTGATGAAAAACTTCGCCTTCACCAATTAAAACCAAAGCCAAATGTGCTAACTGAACCAAATCTCCGCTTGCTCCAACGCCGCCGTGTTCAAAAATCAATGGTGTAATATCTCTGTTAATTAATTCTTTAAGTAAATTAACAACTGAAACGTGAATTCCTGAATTTCCTCTCGAAAGCGTATTCATTCTTGCCAACATACAGGCCTTTACTTCATCTGCCGGTAAAGGGTTTCCAATACCCGAAGAATGGCTTCTGATTAAATTATACTGAAGCTGATGGGTATCTTCATCACTGATTTTAAACTGAGCCATCGGTCCGAAACCGGTATTCACTCCATAAATTACCTTATTTTTTGAAAATTCCTTCAAAAACTCAAAACTTTCTTTTACCCGAGATAAAAGCTCATCATCCAATTCAATTTTTTCATTTTTAATAATGATTTTTTGAAAATCACTGAGCTTTAAAAAGTTATTTATTTTCATTCAGTAAAGTAATAATGTATAATTTTGCAGATCTAAAATTAATTGTAATTAATTTTGCGGCAAAGATAGAAGTTATTTATAAAATAAAAAATCGGAGATGAGCAAAGAATTTGTTGATGTTCTTGTCATAGGAGCTGGCCCATCAGGATGTGTATCTTCCTCATACTTAAAGAACAACAACATCAATGTAAAAGTGGTTGAAAAGACCAGATTTCCCAGATTGGTTGTAGGCGAGAGCTTAATCCCAAGAGTGATGGATCATTTTGATGAAGCGGGACTATTTCCTGCTCTGGATAAAATGGGATTTGAAAAAAAACTTGGCGCCCGTTTTTTAAGAGGCGATGAAGTTTGTCTTTTTGATTTTAGTAATAAATTTGGAGAAGGATGGGACTGGACGTGGCAGGTTCCGAGAGCAGATTTTGATCAAGTTCTGGCTCAGGAAGTCATTAATAAAGGTGTAGATCTGGAATTTGAAACAGAAGTAACCGGAATTGAATTTAACGGAACAGATTCTGTTACGACCGTAAAAAATAAAAACGGAGAAACCAAAGAAATCCACGCAAAGTTTGTGATTGATTCCAGCGGTTACGGAAGAGTTTTACCGAGACTTTTAGATTTAGAAAAACCTTCAAAACTATCTCCGCATTCTGCTATTTTTTCTCACGTAAAAGATATTAACCGAGAAGAAGGCACGGAAGGAACTTTAATTTCTTTTGACATTATTGAAACTGAAGTCTGGCTTTGGGTAATCCCTTTTTCCAATGGCAATACAAGCGTAGGAATTGTAGGACCCACTGATTATATCGATAAACTTTCTGAAAATGGTAACACTGCCGAAGCTTTACGAAAAGCAATCTCGCTTTCAGATTATTATGTAAAGCGTTTCGGGGATGTAGAATTTTTATTTGAACCAAAACATCTGAAAGATTATTCGTGTTCCGTCAAAAAGCTATTCGGAGACGGATTTGCATTAACCGGAAATGCTTCAGAATTTCTTGATCCTGTTTTTTCATCGGGAATGGCATTCGCAACAGAATCCGGAATGTTGGCTGCAAAATTAGCAATCAGACAATTGAACGGAGAAAAAATTGACTGGCAAAAAGAATATTCAGATTATATTTTATACGGCGTTAATGTTTTCACAACGTACGTAAAAGAGTGGTACACCGGAAATCTTCAGGAATTATTTTTCCATCAACCTGAAAATCCGGACGTGAAAAGAAAAATCTGCGCAGTTTTAGCAGGTTACGTTTGGGACAAGAAAAATACTTTTGTGAGAATACACGATACAGCCATCAAAAATCTGGCAGAATTTATTAAAACAGAAAAAATACAAGCATAAAAAATCGGTCTGAGAATTTTCAGACCGCTTTTGTTTATCTTAAATCTACAAAGTTAATTGGCTTTCTACTATTCGGGTTAAAAACTGTTTTAGACAAAATATCAAAATCTACTATTTCAATTTTCGGACTTACTCTTAATTTTGCTCTGAAATGATCCCGAACTTCGTTTTCAAAATTTTCGTCGCTGATTTCTGTGCTTAATTTGATTATAATTTCATCCAAACCTATTTCATTTGACTGAATCACAACTTGATAGCATAAAATCCCGTCAAAATCATTCAAAATATCATTCATCGCAGGTGGATATAAAGTCGTTCCTTTATATTTAATCATCTGTTGTTTTCTGCCGATAACCGGACCTAATCTCATCGTATTTCTTCCACATTTGCAAGTCTCATAATGCGCTTTTACAATATCTCCTGTTTTAAATCTCAACAAAGGAAGTGCTTCTACACCAAGAGTCGTAATCGTTAATTCTCCGGTTTGGCCTTCTTTTACAGGATTTCCGTCATCGTCAAGAATTTCGGTGATGATTAATTCCGGATGTTGATGTCCGCCAACTTGAAATTCACATTCTGTAAAAGCTGTACTCATTTCTGTTGAAGCATAGGTTGAATACAATTGAATATTCCATTTTTCTTTGATTTTCTGAGAAAGGATATTATCTGTAAAATCCTGATTCTTGATGCTTTCACCGATGCAGACTGCACCAATTACACTTGAATTTTTATAATCTACATTGTTTTTCTCAGCATAATCAATCATTTTCAGCAAAAAAGACGGAACGGTGATTAAATATTTTGGTTGATACCTGAAAATAGAATCCCATTGCAACTCCGGAATTCCGGGTCCCATTCTCACAACTCCCGCTCCGATTTTTCTTAAACCAAGCAAATATGCCAAACCTGCAATAAACCGCTTATCAATTGTGGTAATCATCTGTACAACATCACCTTTGGAAATTCCTGCACAAGAGAGAGAAATTGCTTCGTTGTAGGCAATTCGTTCCATGTCTTTTTCAGACAGTCCGAATGTAACAGGATCTCCCAACGTTCCTGATGTTGTGCTGAAATCTACGATTTCGGTCATCGGAACACAGAAAAAATCATCATTATGAAGTTGCAAATCAGTCTTTGTAGTGACAGGAAGTTTAGACAAATCTTCTAACGTACAAATGTTAGAAATATCGATGCTCTTTTCCTTAAATAAGTTCTGATAAAAAGGAGAATAAGTTTCAAGATATTTCAAAAGCTCTTTCAGTTTTTCTTCCTGAAACTTTTTGATGTCCTGAATGTCTGATTTTTCGATGAGTGGGAAGAATTCCAATAGTTTAAATTTAGATGACAAATTTATTTAATTTAAAATTATTTATTATGCGTAATATTAGTTTTCCAGCTCAAAAATGCATTTGGACTTATACCATTTGGATATAATACAGTTATAGTCTCCAATTGTTACAAATACACTTATTTTAAATTCTTTTGTATATTTCGCAAAATTAATAATGGCTTAATTATATAAATTAGAATTTGATCTAATTATAAATTTAAACTTTAATGATCTATGCATAAAAAATTTATAGGAACTTTGATATTAATAACCATCCCGTTTTATATAGTATATAGATTGTTTTTATCCGTTCCAATAATGATTTGGAATAAACTCATTGTAATCACTATAGTATTACTCATCGCATTTATAATCTACAAATTCGTTGAAAAGTTTGGCTACGATATTTATACAGAAATATATTTTAGAAGTAAAAAATTTGTAATAATAAAGGAAAGTATTAGTGAACATACTATAAATTGTAATGATCTAAATCATTACATCGAAGAATTAAAAAAATCTTACGTAAGAGTTGCATCCTATAATTATGGCACAAGTCAAGTTATTGATAATAGTATATTTAATTTCCAAAGGAAAGAGTGGAATAAAATCACATATAATAACCAAACCTTTCAATGTTCAGCAAGTATTTGTACAAATGCAAGTAGACAACCAATTAAGTATCTCTGTAAATACTTTAATATAAAAATAGACGAAGAATCACTTTCTAAATTTGAAGGTATATTAAATGATTTTATTTCTGTTGAACAAGGTAAAAATTTATTACTAAAAGAAAGAGAATCAATAGTTAATAGCATCTCCAAATCAATTCCTTTTTTAATACAAAAATTCAGCAAAGAAAAATTAACTACAAAATTAGGTTTTGAAACAATAGATATAAGTGATACATATATTCCAACTTTCACATTTCAATATGTTTCAGCAGGAGGGAACAGTTCCTCAAATTGTGTTATACCTCTAAATATTAAAAATTTGAATCAGCTAATAAATTATTTAAACGATATTATAGAACAAACAAAAAGTATTGCTGGACAAAGAGCTCTAATGACTTCAAATTTAAGAGAGAAGATTAAGCAAAGAGATAATTATCAATGCTGTGCTTGTAATATAGGAATAAAACATGAACCAAATTTATTATTAGAAATTGATCATATAATTCCATTATCAAAAGGAGGAATGACTACATTAGATAATCTCCAAACTTTATGTTGGAAATGTAATAGAACAAAAGGAGCAAAAATAATTTAAAAACAAATTCAAAATTCAAACATTAAGTTTTCTTACAGCTTTTTAATAAATCGCATCAAAATAAAACATATATTATAAACCGACAAAATTCACTAAATTTGCCAACTTGATTAATCAACGAAATTGAGAAATTACAATGAGCCAATTTAAAGAATATAAAAACCTCAACCTTATAGACGTAGCCGAAAATGTTTCGGAGTTCTGGAAAGCAAATGACACTTTTGCAAAAAGTGTGGAAACGCGTCAGGGAAATCCTGAGTTTGTGTTTTATGAAGGTCCGCCTTCAGCCAACGGAATGCCCGGAATTCACCACGTTATGGCAAGAGCGTTGAAAGATATTTTCTGCCGTTACCAAACTCAGAACGGGAAACAGGTTTTCCGTAAAGCTGGTTGGGACACACACGGACTTCCGGTAGAACTTGGAGTTGAAAAAGAACTCGGAATTACAAAAGAAGATATTGGCAAAAAAATTTCGATTGAAGATTACAACAAAGCTTGTCGTGAAGCAGTAATGCGTTACACTGATGTCTGGAACCACCTTACCGAAAAAATCGGATATTGGGTAGATCTGGAAGATCCGTATATCACGTACAAATCAAAATACATGGAAACCGTTTGGTGGTTGCTAAAACAATTGTACAGCAAAGAATTGTTGTATAAAGGGTATACAATTCAGCCTTATTCACCGAAAGCAGGAACCGGACTTTCTTCTCACGAACTGAATCAGCCGGGAACTTACCGTGATGTTACAGATACTACAATTGTTGCCCAATTTAAAGTAAAAAAAGATTCTTCAGAATTATTCAATGATGTTGACGGAGATGTAAATATTTTAGCTTGGACGACAACTCCGTGGACTTTACCTTCAAACACAGCTTTGGCGATAGGAAGAGATATTGAATATGTTGTTGTGAAAACTTTCAACCAATATACTTTTGAGCCTGTAACCGTTGTTTTGGCAAGAGTTTTATTGGAGAAAAATTTCGGTAAAAAATTCGTGGAAGGAACTGATGATGATTTGGCAAATTATACTTCAGACAGCAAAACCATTCCATTTAAAATTCTAAAAGAATTTACCGGAGAAAAATTAGCAGGAACTCAATACGAGCAATTAATTCCTTGGTTTACCCCAAATGAAAGCCCTGAAAAAGCATTCAGAGTGATTATCGGAGATTTTGTAACTACGGAAGACGGTACCGGAATTGTTCACATCGCTCCTACTTTTGGTGCCGATGATGCGAGAGTAGCGAAAGATGCGGGAATTCCACCAATGTTGGTAAAAGATGAAAATGATAATCTGGTTCCTCTGGTAGATTTGCAGGGTAAATTTATTAAAGGAGAAAATGTTCCGGAAACTTTCTCAGGAAAATATATTAAAAACGAATATTACGATGAAGGAACTGCTCCCGAAAAATCCTGGGATGTAGAACTTGCCATTTTGCTGAAAACAGAAAATAAAGCCTTCAAAGTAGAAAAATATGTTCACAGCTACCCTCATTGCTGGAGAACAGATAAACCTGTTTTGTACTATCCGCTTGATTCATGGTTTGTGAAAATGTCTCAGGTGAAAAACCGTTTGGTAGAACTCAACGAAACCATCAACTGGAAACCGAAATCTACCGGAGAAGGGCGTTTTGCCAACTGGCTTGAAAACGTAAACGACTGGAATCTTTCCCGTTCAAGATATTGGGGAATTCCGTTGCCAATCTGGAGAACAGAAGATCAGAAAGAAGAAAAAATCATCGGTTCTGTAGAAGAATTATATAATGAAATTGAGAAATCTATCGCTGCAGGATTAATGACAGAAAACCCTTTTAAAGGTTTTGAAATCGGAAATATGTCTGAAGAAAATTATTCTTTGGTTGACTTACACAAAAATATTGTTGATAAGATCGTTTTGGTTTCAGAGTCAGGAAAAACAATGAACCGTGAAAGTGATTTGATCGACGTTTGGTTTGATTCCGGATCGATGCCTTATGCGCAGTTGCATTATCCTTTTGAAAATAAAGAATTAATTGATAACAACAAAGCATTCCCGGCAGATTTTATCGCTGAAGGCGTTGACCAGACTCGTGGATGGTTTTATACCCTTCATGCGATCGGAACAGCAGTTTTTGATTCTGTTGCTTATAAAAATGTAATGAGTAACGGACTTGTTTTGGATAAAAACGGTCAGAAAATGTCTAAACGTCTCGGAAATGCAGTAGATCCTTTTGAAACGCTTGCAGATTATGGTCCCGATGCTACGCGTTGGTACATGATTTCCAATGCAAATCCTTGGGAAAATTTGAAGTTTGACAAAGACGGAATTGATGAAGTGAGAAGAAAATTCTTCGGAACTCTTTACAATACGTATTCATTCTTCGCTTTATATGCAAATGTTGATGGATTTAATTATTCTGAAAAAGAAGTTGAAAACAGACCAGAAATCGATAGATGGATTTTATCTGAATTAAATCTTTTAATTAAGGAAGTAAAAGCATTCTACGAAGATTATGAGCCGACAAGAGTTGCAAGAGCCATCAGCACTTTTGTGAATGACAATTTATCAAACTGGTACGTAAGATTGTGCAGAAGACGTTTCTGGAAAGGAGATTATTCTGATGACAAAATCTCTGCTTATCAGACTTTATACATCTGTCTGGAAACGGTTGCTAAATTATCCGCTCCGATCGCTCCATTCTTTATGGATCAGCTGTATCAGGATCTGAATAAAGTAACGGGAAATGACAGCAATGAATCGGTACATTTAACAGATTTCCCGGTTGCAGATGAAAGTTTGATTGATCAGGATTTGGTAGAGAAAACGCATTTGGCACAAAATATTACAAGTTTAGTATTGTCAATTCGACGTGCAGAAAGTATAAAAGTGCGTCAACCACTTCAAAAAGTTTTAATTCCGGTATTGGATAAGAAAACAGAAGAGCAAATTTTAGCGGTTGCAGAATTAATTAAACAAGAAGTTAATGTTAAAGAATTACAATTAATCAATGCGGAAGAAGCATCCCATTTAATTGTAAAACAGATTAAACCGAACTTTAAAACTTTGGGTTCAAGACTTGGAAAAGATATGAAAGTTGTTGGTAATGAAATCAATAATCTTTCTGCAGACCAAATTTCATCTTTAGAGAAAAACGGAAGCATCAACATTCAGGGATACGAAATTACAACAGCGGATGTTGAAATTTCCACCAAAGACATTCCGGGATGGACGGTAACTTCAGACGGAAAAACAACTGTGGCACTAGATTTGAAGCTGACAGATGAGTTAAAATCTGAAGGCATCGCAAGAGAGTTTATCAACAGAATTCAGAATCTTAGAAAAGAAAAAGATTTTGATTTAACAGATAAAATCAGCATTATTTTGGAAGAAAACAATCCTTTTCTTGAACAAATCAGACAAAATGAAGAATATATTTCATCTGAGGTGTTGTCAAACAAAATAGAAGTTGTATCTTCACTTTCAAATTTTAACGAAATCGACATTGATGACCAAAATTTTAAAGTGAATGTTGAAAAAAATTAATATTTAATTGTTGTTTTTTCAAATTCCAATTCATAATTTTATTAAAAAGAAAAAGAGCCATGCAAGACGAAAGAGTGCGATACAGCGACGCTGATTTACAGGAATTTAAAAAAGTAATCAAAGAAAAAATAGATAAAGCTGAAAGAGATCTTCAGCTGATCAGAGAAAGTTTCATCAATGACCAGAACAATGGTACAGATGATACTTCGCCTACCTTCAAAGCTTTTGAAGAAGGTGCTGAAACATTGAGTAAAGAGCAGAATTCTATTCTTGCCGGAAGACAGGAAAAGTTTGTACGTGATCTGAAAAATGCACTGATCAGGATTGAAAATAAAACGTATGGCATCTGCAGAGTAACCGGAAAGCTGATTCCGAAGGAAAGACTTCTGGCCGTTCCGCATGCTACTTTAAGTATTGAAGCTAAAAATATGCAGAGATAATTATTTTATCTTATTTTTGTAAATAATTAATTGGGTTTATATAATGTTTTTACAGCATTTTATAAACCTAATTTTTAATTATAGCTATGACTGAATTTGTGATTTTAGCCGTAATCATCATTGCTGTTTTGGCATTTTTCAACAGAGAAAAGCTGAAAGAGAATTTTTTTCCTGAAAAGGAAAAAAATTACACGATTGACGACAAATTTAATTCTGACAAACGCGAAAGAGAGAAGGAAATAGACAGACTTCTGGGTAAAATGGGCAAAAACGGCATCAATGATCTTTCTGCAAAAGACAGAAAAAGACTGGATGAGCTTTCCCGCAAATAATTTTAAAATCAAATAATGGAATCTATCATCGTGCACACCAAAAATTCTATGGAGCTGAATGCGCTGAAAAGCGTATTGAAGGAAATGGGAATTAAATATGAAAAATTTCACACAAAAAATACTTTTCACAATCAGAAAACGATTAAAAAAGTAATTGAAAAGAAAAACGAAAAAATTAATAAACCATCAAAACCAAAAGGATTGTAATGAAGAAGATTGCTTTGGTGACCTTTCTTATCTTATTGATAGATCAGGCTTCTAAAATTTATGTAAAAACAAATTTCCAGCTTAACGAAAGCGTTCCTGTAATTGATGGCTTTTTTAATAAAACTTTTGTTGAAAATCCCGGAATGGCTTACGGATTTCATTTTGGAGGAATTATCGGCAAATATTTTCTGGTGATCATAAGATTGTTTTTGATTGGCGGAATGATTTATCTCTTTAAAAAATGGCTGAAAAGAGGGGAATCTAATTATCTCCTGATTCCTATGGCAATGATTTTTGCAGGAGCCATCGGAAATTTGATTGATGGAATGTTTTACGGTTTAATCTTTGACAGCGGAACTGTTTTCGACGAAAATACAGGAAGATGGATCGGCTATGGCGGAGTTTCTAAATTGGTTCCTTTTGGAGAAGGATATTCTGCTTTTATGAAAGGTTGTGTGGTAGATATGCTGCATTTTCCTATTGTTGACTGGAATGTACCTGAAAGCTGGCCTTTGATTGGAGGAAAGCACATTGAGTTTTTTAAATATATTTTTAATATTGCCGATTCTGCAATTACCGTGGGAGCTGCACTGTTATTGATTTTCAGAAAAAAAGCATTTCCAAACGGATTGGAGTTCTAAAATACAATCACATGATGAAAAAAATACTGAAAAACTTTTTTAAATTTTTCCTGCTTCTTTTTGTGGCAGGATTTATTTTTGTTGTCTTTGCCAATTACAGCATTAAGAAAAGCACCGAAGCTTTTCTCTATGATGATACTTCACAGATTCCGCAGACTAAAACTGCCATGCTTTTAGGAACAAGCAAAACGCTGAGCAACGGTTATCCGAATGCGTATTTCACCAACCGCATAAAAGCTGCGGCAGACTTATATAAAAGCGGAAAAATTAAATATATCATCGTAAGCGGTGACAACAGCAGAAAAGATTACAATGAGCCTGAAGATATGCAACAGGCTCTGATGCAGCAAGGAATTCCACAGGATAAAATATTTCTTGATTTTGCAGGATTCAGAACTTTAGATTCAGTAGTAAGAGCCAAAGAAATTTTCAGTCAGAAGCAACTGATTATCATTTCACAAAAATTCCACAACGAAAGAGCTGTCTTTCTCGCCAGAAAAAATAATATTGAAGCGTATGGCTATAATGCTGAAAATGTCAATAAATACGCAGGTCTCAAAACAAACCTCAGAGAATATCTTGCAAAATCTAAAGCGTATTGGGATTTACTCTTTGAAATTGAACCTAAATTTGGCGGTGATAAGGTTTTGATTCCGTAATAGATTAAAACATTCTTAAAAACAAAAAAGGTTCAGAAAATTCTGAACCTTTTTTAATTATATAAACTGAAGATTTATTTGTTGAATAACTCCTCAACTTTATCCCAATTTACCACATCGAAGAATGCAGTTACATAATCAGGTCTTCTGTTTTGGTAGTTCAAATAGTAAGCATGCTCCCAAACGTCTAATCCTAATACCGGAGTTCCCTGTACATCAGCAACCGGCATTAGTGGGTTATCCTGGTTTGGAGTAGAAGTTACAGAAACAGATCCGTCTTCATTTTTTACCAGCCAAGCCCATCCTGAACCGAATCTTGTTTTGGCGGCATCAGAAAAATCATTTTTGAATTTTTCAAAACCTCCGTAGTTTTCAATAGCAGCTTTTACACTTCCTACAGGTTCTTTGCTACCACCCGGAGTTAAAATCTCCCAAAATAGTGTATGATTAAAATGACCACCTCCATTGTTTCTTACAGCTGGCTTTTCAGAACCGTTTTTACAAACATCTTCGATAGACTGACCTTCCAAATCTGTTCCTTCAATTGCTTTGTTTAAATTATCAACATAAGCCTGATGATGCTTAGAATGGTGAATCTCCATTGTTTTTGCATCAATTGTTGGTTCTAAAGCTTCGTAAGCGTATCCTAATTTTGGTAATTCAAATGACATAAGTTTGTTTTTAATGTTAATATGTAAATTTAGCCAATATTCAAGCCAAGTTCAAAAAATAGAGATTATTTTAATAAATCTTTAACATTGATAATAACAAATACAAAAGCAGCCAAAAAATTTGACTGCTTTATTTCTTAAGATAAAAAATCTTATTTATTCATTGACATTAAAAACTCTTCGTTATTCAAAGTTCCTCTGATGTTTTTATTCACAAATTCCATTGCTTCTACAGGATTCATTTCAGAAAGATATTTTCTTAAAATCCACATTCTTTGAGTAGTGACATCATCCATTAAAAGATCATCTCTACGTGTACTGGAAGCTACAAGATCAATTGCCGGATAAATTCTTCTGTTGGCGATTTTTCTGTCTAGTTGAAGTTCCATGTTTCCGGTACCTTTGAATTCTTCAAAAATAACCTCATCCATTTTAGATCCAGTATCGATAAGAGCTGTTGCAATGATCGTTAAAGATCCGCCGCCTTCAATTTTTCTTGCCGCTCCGAAAAATCTTTTCGGTTTGTGAAGCGCATTGGCATCAACTCCACCGGAAAGAACTTTACCGGAAGCCGGAGTTACCGTATTGTAAGCTCTTGCTAATCTCGTGATAGAATCCAAAAGAATAACTACGTCATGTCCGCATTCTACCATTCTCTGGGCTTTTGCCAAAACAAGATTGGCTACTTTCACATGTTTATCGGCAGCTTCATCAAAGGTAGACGCAATTACTTCAGCATTTACACTTCTTTCCATATCGGTTACCTCTTCAGGACGTTCATCAATCAGAAGTACCATCATATACACTTCAGGATGATTGGCCGCAATAGAATTGGCAATATCTTTCAGCAACATGGTTTTACCTGTTTTCGGCTGTGCAACGATCATCGCTCTCTGGCCTTTACCAATAGGAGCAAAAAGATCAACTATTCTTGTAGAGATAGTAGAATTATTTCCGGCTAAATTAAATTTCTCTTCAGGAAAAAGCGGCGTAAGATATTCAAATGCAACTCGATCTTTGATGAAAGCTAAATCGCGTCCGTTAACTTCAGTAGGTTTTAGTAAAGAAAAATATTTTTCACCTTCTTTAGGCAGACGTACGATTCCTTTTACGGTATCTCCGGTCTTTAAGCCGAAATTTCTGATCTGAGCTGTAGAAACATACACATCGTCTGGTGAAGAAATATAGCTGAAATCTGATGATCTTAAAAAACCGTAATTATCCGGTAAAATTTCTAAAACTCCTTCAATGCTAACCATTCCGTCAAAACTAAACTCTTTCCTTGGTTCAGCTTCTTCCTGCTTTTCAGCATGCCTGTTAGGATTTTGGTTAGGACTCTGGTTTTGACCCGAATTCTGATTTTGATTTTGATTCGGATTATTATTCTGGTTTCTGTTTTGAGAATTTCCGTTATTCGGATTTGGATGGTTTTGACCTTTTGTATTCTGAGGCTGACCCTGCGGTCTTTTCGGTCTTTCTTCTTTTTCCTGAACAGGCTGAGAATCTGTATTCACCGGAGCTTCTGTTTTCTCCTGTATTTCGGTTTCTGTTTTAGGTGCTGCAGAAACTCTTTTTCTTTTTTGTTTGGGTGTGCTTGCAGGCTTTTCTTCAGCAACCTCCTTTACTTTATCCTCTTCAGCAGCTTCAGGAGAGAGAATTTCTTCTTTTTTGATTTCCTTTTCAGGAGTTTCCTGTTCTTCCTTTTTTTCAGCTTCAGCTTCAGGCAGTACCTTTTTAGCAGTTTTTTTAGGAGCTGTTGTTTTTCGAGAGGTTGTTTTTGCGGGTTTTTCCGGCAGTGGTTCTTCTTTATTCTCAGAAACTTCCGTAGAGTTGAAATACTCTTTCGTCACTTTTGGATTGGAAGCCTGAAAATCTAAAATAGCAAAGATTTTATCGTTTTCATTGCTTGTTCTTGCAACCTTCACGCCTAAATCTTTCAAGATTTTAGTCAATTCCGTAACGGATTTTGACCTTAACGTTTCTATGTTAAACATATTTTATGTAAAAATGTAATTAATTGTGAGTAAGAAAAGTAAGTCCGGTGACTTTTGTTTTCAAGTACATTGTATATTGCAAATCTACACTTATTTTTGAATTGTGCAAAATTTATATTATTTTTGCTTCTGAATTTTAAATTCTATGCTACAAAGAATACAGACGGTTTGGATTTTACTTGCGGTTTTAGGCGCAGTATTTCTTTTTATAACAGGACAGGATGTTGATGTTTTCGGAAGTTTCCCGGTGATTGATGCTTCTTCAGTAGTTCTTGTTTTAATTGGAGCATTCAGTTTATTCAGTTATAAAAACAGAAAAAGACAAATCATGCTTAATACAGCCAGCATGATTATAAACGCTTTGTTGATTGGTATTTTGGTGTATTGGCTGCAAAATTTATCCGGAGGAATAGATTTTCCTGAGAAGGGTATTGAGCCGGTTTTTCCATTTATTTCGATAATCTGCTTGCTTATGGCAAATATTTTTATCAGAAAAGATGAGAGGCTCGTAAAATCTGTAGACAGACTCCGATAACCTAACAACGATTTTTTGAGTGAGAACAGCTTCTTTATTAGGAGCTGTTTTTTTAATATTCAGCGTTGGCTGCATCAACTTTAAATAAATAATATTTATTTTTATATCTCAGAAACAATTTGCTGAAATTTGCGACATATTCAGATTAAATAAATTAAAAGCAAAAATTAACATGAAAAAATTAACCTTTGTATTACTTTCATTTTTAAGTATATCTACTTTTGCACAAGAGGTGTCTGAAGAAAGAATAAAAACCATCATTTCAATTTTAGCTTCAGACGAAATGAAAGGCCGCGAAATCGGAACTCCGGAAAACGACAAATCTGCACAATATATCGCAGAACTTTTTGAGAAAAATAATCTGGAATACTGTACAGGAAATTCTTATTTAATCCCATTTGACTACAAAGGCAAAACTGCTTACAATGTATGTGGAATAAAGAGAGGAAAATCGGAAAAAGTTTTAGGATTTTCCGGACATTTTGATCATATCGGCACAAAAAATAAATCTGGCGGTGACAATATTTATAACGGAGCAGATGACAATGCAAGCGGAATTACCACATTAGTGGGTATTTCAGATTATTTCAAAGATAAGGATCCAGAATTTTCTATGGTTTTTATGGCATTTAACGGGGAAGAAAAGGGAATGTTGGGTTCTAAAGCAATTTCAGAAGATGACAACATGAATCGCATTAATGAAAACATTGCTGCCCTATTTAATTTTGAAATGGTTGCTACAGAATCTCAATTCGGAAAAAATGCGGTCTTTATTACCGGTGATGAATTCTCTGATTTGGACGAGCTTTTTAACAAATATGCTGTAGACGGTTTAAAAATTCATCCTGATCCGTATGCTAAACAGCAATTATTTTATCGCTCTGACAATGTAAGCTATGTAAAAAAGAAAATTATCGCCCATTCTATTTCCACAGTAGATATGACGAAAGCCAAGCATTATCATCAGCCGAATGATGACTTAAGTATTGTAAATTTCACCAACATGGCGCAGATTATCAACAACTTTTCAAAAACGGTTGAGAAGCTTACCCCTAAAAACTTCAGCCCGAAATACAACAATAAAGTAAAGTTTGATTAAAAACGTCTAATCATTATATTTTAAGTAATTTTGCTATCCAATTTTATTGAATGAACGAATATAGAAAAATATTAAAATTCGCAAAACCTCATCAAAAATACATCTACGGAAGTTTGTTCTTCAATCTCTTGTATTCGGTATTTCAGATTGCATCTTTAGGTACAATTCTGCCAGTTTTAGGGATGCTGTTTGGTACCATAAAACCAGAAAAGTACGACTCTGCTCCTGTTTATTCAGGTAATGTTCTGGATTTATTTTCATATCTGAAAGACTATTCCAACTACTACATCCAGACTTTAGTAGCCGATTATGGATCTCTTAAAGTTTTGGCATGGCTTTGCATCGTCACTGCATTTATGTTTTTTCTGAGAAATGTATTCAGATATTTGGGATCTTTTCTTTTGATTAATTATCGTGTAGGAGTTACTAAAGATCTTCGTGGCGAAATGTACAGGAAAGTTTTGTCTCTTCCTGTTTCTTTCTTCACCGACAGCAGAAAAGGCGACATGATGTCTAGAATGTCAAATGACGTTGGCGATGTAGAAGGTAATATACTAGGAAGCTTAGTGGAACTTATCAATGCTCCTTTTATGCTGATAAGTACGCTGATAACTTTATTTTGGTTAAGTCCCGAAATGACACTTTTTTCTCTTTTGGTTTTACCGGTAATGGGAACTCTAATTGCTCTGATCGGTAAAAGTCTTAAAAAAGATTCGCATGAAGCTCAACACGAAATGGGAACCATATTTTCTATTGTAGATGAAACTTTAAAATCATCAAAGGTGATTAAAATTTTCAGTGCAGAAAAGATAATGAATACCAGATTTATGGGATCAATGCAGAAGTGGATCAACAGTTCTATAAGATTGGGAAGAAAGAAGGAACTAGCCTCCCCGATGAGTGAATTTCTGGGTTCTGTAACCTTTCTGATTATTGCGTGGTACGGAGGAAAACAAATCATTGTAGATCAAAGTATTTCTCCAGCAGATTTCCTTGTATTTCTAGGAATTTTCTTCCAGATTTTACCTCCTGTAAAGACATTATCTTCATCTATTTCTAATGTACAGAAAGGCGAAGCTTCACTTAAAAGAGTATTGGAAATTCTGGAAGCTGATGTAAAGATTGAAGAAATCGCCGAACCTGTTTCTATTTCTACACTGAATAACCATATTGAGTTTAAAAATATCGGGTTCTACTATGATAAATCTAATTTAATTTTAAAGAACTTTAATCTTACAATTCCTAAAGGAAAAACAGTTGCTCTTGTGGGACAAAGCGGAAGCGGAAAAACAACTATTGCCAATCTTCTTGCAAGATTTTATGATGTTTCAGAAGGTCAGATTCTGATTGATGAGACCGACATCAAACATTTGAAGCTTAAAGAATACAGAAAGCTTTTAGGTATGGTTACTCAGGAATCTGTTTTATTCAACGATACGGTGTACAACAATATTCTGATGGGAAAACCCGAGGCTACAAGAGATGAAGTGATTGCTGCTGCTAAAATTGCGAATGCGGATACTTTTATTTCACAGCTTCCTAATGGTTACGAAACCAATATTGGAGATGATGGCGGGAAGCTTTCCGGCGGACAGAAACAAAGGGTTTCTATCGCAAGAGCTGTTCTTAAAAACCCACCGATTATGATTTTGGATGAAGCAACTTCTGCTTTGGATACAGAATCTGAAAAATTTGTGCAGGATGCCTTGGAAAAAATGATGGAAAACCGCACATCACTGGTTATTGCCCACCGACTTTCGACTATTCAGAAAGCTGACTGGATTGTCGTAATGGAAAAAGGCGACATCGTGGAACAGGGAAGTCATCAAGAGCTAATGGCTCAAAAAGGCGTTTACCATAAATTGGTGGAACTTCAGAATTTCGATTAATCAATTTCTTTACGTTTAAATGAACCTTATACAAGAATACTTCTACAAAATCAGTGAACCTGAAAGAAGTATTCTTTTGTTTTTAAGAAAGAAAATTCTGGAATCTGATCCTGACAACATTACCGAGACATTCAGCTTTGGTCTTCCTTTTTTCAAGTATAAAAAGAAGATGCTCTGTTATTTTTATTTCAGTAAAAAGCATAAAAAGCATTACATCAGCTTTTATCATGGTGATCGGCTGAACTATCCTGAACTCATCAGTGAAGGAAGAAAAAAGTTTAAAATTCTTTTAATTGATGAGAATACCGATTTGCCTGTGGAGCTGATTTTGAATATTATTGAGGAAGTGAAGAAATATATACGGTAACAAATAAAAATAGCTGTCTCATTACGAAACAGCTATTTTTCATTTATCTTTTATAAAATCAATCTCTCATTTTAGCAATCACATCAATTCCGCCTTTAGTCTTATCTCCAATCTTGCAGATGATTTCTGTATCTAAAGGTAAGAATATATCCATTCTTGATCCGAATTTGATGAACCCGAATTCGTGTCCTGCTTTTGCATTATCTCCTTCATTACAGTAAAATACAATTCTTCTGGCAACATATCCTGCAATTTGTCTGAAAACGACCTTATGATTGGTTAAACTCTCTACAGCAACCGTTGTTCTTTCGTTTTCTGTAGAAGATTTTTCATGCCATGCTACCAAATATTTTCCCGGATGATATTTTTTATAAATAACTTTTCCAGAAACCGGAAATCTGCAAATATGGACATTAAGAGGTGACATAAAAATAGAAACCTGAATTGCTTTTTCGTTTAAAAATTCTGATTCTTCTACTTCTTTAATCATAACGACTTTTCCGTCTACAGGAGCAATTACGTTTTCAACATGATCCTGAATATCACGGTTGGGAACTCTGAAAAACCAAAAAACCAGACTGTAAACTACCAGCAAAGGCACAATAATCAACAAGGAAAACATTTCCAGATAATAGATAGATACTGCTGCAATGATGGCAAAGAGTATGGTTGCAACTGCAATTGTTCCTTTTGATTCCTTATGTAGTTTCATGTGTAGATTTTTATAAGTCGGTGATGATCTTTTACGATTAAATAAATTTTTCTAAAATAAAGTACAAATATACGACAGGAACGCAAATGATAAAACTATCAAGCCTGTCTAAAATTCCCCCGTGTCCCGGAATAATATTTCCGCTGTCTTTCACCCCGAAATTTCTCTTCAGCTGGCTTTCCACCAGATCTCCCAAAGGCGCAAATGCTGCAATCAGAAAACCTACGACCATCCAGTTCCCGCGGAGCTGTGGCTGATACAATTCCACAAAGTAAGACAGCACTAAAGTTAGAACTACTCCACCTGCATAACCTTCCCACGTTTTTTTAGGTGAAATTTTAGGTGCCATTTTATGTTTTCCAAAAAATTTTCCTGTCAAATACGCAAAAGTATCGCTGCTCCATATCAGGAGAAAAAGAAAAAATACTTCCAGGGTAAAAGTATCATCAAAATTTGAAAATTTAGGCAGACCCAAAGCTAATGAAAACGGCAATCCTACATAAATAACGGTAAAAATTAGTTTTCCGCTGTCAAAATACAATTCATTTGAAAATTTAAATAAAGTAACGACAGCGATTAAAACTAATGATAACGCAAGAATTTCGTATAACCTGAAATTAAAGTAAAAATCATGATGGAAAAATCTTTTGGAAAAAGTGTAAAAGATGAATAATACAATCGGAAAAACAATCCATTTTTCGTATCCTTTACCAAACTGCATGATCCTGATGCATTCCCAAGTTCCTGCGAGCAAAAAGAAACTCATCAAGCCATAAAACAGATACTGCTGCTTTACAATTCCATTCAGAAGCTGCGCTCCGAACGGAGTTGTACAAAGAAAAATTACCGCTACATAAACAAGCCCCGAAAGTGTTCTCTGAATAAGATTTTTGTCCAAAATTTAAAATTTAATCTGCTTGTTAGTCTTCCAATAGAAGTAAAAAAAGCTTCGTATTGTTATTGGCAGCTGCATCCAGTTTAGAATGATTTCCGCTGATTGATGTAAGATTTTTAATATTCCCGGTGCGCTTTATTTTGCCCATTGCATCATTCAGATTATTTACAATCTGGGAAACATTTGCCATAATGATAATCTTACCGGGAAGCCTGGAAGAATGGTAGTGCAAAATGTTATTATGAGAAAGCATAATCCTTCCGTCATAAGCAATTAAATACTCACACGTAATAAATGCTGCATCATTCGACTGCTGAAGCTCTGCATTATAGTTTGTTTTCAAAACATTCAGAAAACCCTGTAAATCCTTATCACAACAAAACATTGAGCTGATTCCCTCAATTTTAATAATCTGGTTCAAAGTCTGCAATGCTTCGGCCTCATCTGCACAGTAGTTGAAAAACCCACCCGAATGAGTAAACAACTGTGCAAACTTGTAATCAAGATCGGCGTTTTTCAGCGAATCTCCAAGTTTTTCCAGGCTCTGCTTCTCCTCATCTTCAGGCTGATTGGTAAGTTTGCTTACAATTCTTTTAAATAAACTCAACTTAGTATATTTTTAGTCAACTTAGTACAAAAATAGAAAATATAATCTTAAAGAATCCAATAATATGACTTAAAAACAAAAAATTCCCGACAAATATTTATTTATCGGGAATTCTGTACAATATTAACCAATTTTTTTAAATCTGTGTAGGGCTTTCCGGTGCCTTAATTTCACCTTCTGCTATATTGCCTTCGTCATTATTTGGCTCCAGTCTGTTTTCCGGAATTGTATTGGTAACCGGCTTTTCCGTTAACTCAGGATCCCACGCTCTTTTTCCGAAAATTTCTTCAAGATCCTCACGGAAAATAACTTCTTTTTCCAAAAGCTTACTTGCCAAAGCATCAAGCTTATCTTTATTTTCTGTTAAAATCTGAACTGCTCTGTCATATTGATTTTCAATAATTCCTTTGATCTCAACATCAATTTTCTTCGCTGTTTCTTCAGAATAAGGTTTTCCGAAAGAGTATTCAGATTGTCCTGAACTGTCATAGTAGGATATGTTTCCGATGTTTGGACTCAAACCATAAATGGTCACCATAGCCTGAGCTCTTTTCGTTACATTTTCAAGATCAGAAAGCGCACCTGTGGAAATATTGTTGAATATCACCTGCTCTGCAGCTCTTCCGCCCAATGTTGCACACATTTCGTCCAGCATTTGTTCTGTGGTAGTCAACTGCCTTTCTTCCGGAAGATACCAAGCCGCTCCTAAAGAACGCCCTCTCGGAACAATTGTCACTTTTAATAGCGGAGAAGCATGTTCTACCAACCAAGAAATTGTTGCGTGTCCCGCTTCGTGATAAGCCACTCTTCTCTTTTCCGAAGGCTTGATTGCTTTATTCTTTTTCTCAAGACCACCGATAATTCTGTCAACCGCATCAAGGAAATCCTGTTTAGTAACAGCTTCATGATTGTTTCTTGCTGCAATAAGAGCAGCTTCGTTACAAACATTTGCTATGTCTGCACCACTGAAACCTGGAGTCTGTTTAGCTAAAAACTCTCTGTCTACAGTATCATCCATTTTAATCTTGCTCAAATGAACATCGAAAATTTGTCTTCTCTCATGAAGTTCCGGCAAATCCACATAAATCGAACGGTCAAAACGACCAGCTCTCATCAAAGCTTTATCTAAAATATCTGCTCTGTTGGTTGCTGCCATTACAATTACATTGGTATCTGTTCCGAAACCATCCATTTCTGTTAAAAGCTGATTCAGAGTGTTTTCTCTTTCATCATTTCCGCCCGAGAAGTTATTTTTTCCTCTTGCTCGTCCGATGGCATCAATCTCATCAATGAAAATAATTGCCGGAGACTTGGCTTTTGCCTGAGCGAATAGATCTCTTACTCTGGAAGCTCCTACACCAACAAACATCTCCACAAAATCTGAACCTGAAAGCGAGAAGAAAGGAACTTTTGCCTCACCGGCTACTGCTTTTGCCAATAATGTTTTACCCGTTCCCGGAGGACCAACCAAGAGTACTCCTTTAGGAATCTTGCCTCCCAGTTTTGTATATTTTTCAGAATTTTTAAGAAAATCTACAACTTCCTGTACTTCTTCTTTTGCTCCTTCTAAACCTGCAACATCTTTGAATGTTACCTGAATTCTTTCTTTTTCGTCAAAAAGTTTAGCCTTAGATTTACCGATTGAGAAAATCTGTCCACCAGGACCACCGCCACTTCCCATTTTTCTGAAAAGAATGAAATAGAAGAGCCCCAAAATCCCGATCCATACCAATGCCTGAATAAGAAATCCCATCAGCGGGCTTTCACCTTCTGCATAATCTTTGGTTGTTTTTATAGCTGGATTTTCAGATTTCAGCGTTTCAAACTTTGAGAGAAACAACTGTAAGTCTCCATACTTCAATGTATAGTCTGGCTTTGGTGACATCCCGAAAGAAGGGAATGCAGCAGGTGCTTTGTCTTTATTAGCCTGTACAGTTTCTGTTTTTGCTTCTTTCGTTAAATATACATCAGCCTTCTGCGCCTGTTTGTCTATTAAAACTTTCTGAATCTTTCCCGCCTGCATTGTTCTGAAGAATGTATCTTCGTCCATAGATTTTGCACCGCTGTCACCAAACGAATTAGCAACAAAAAATAGCAAAAGAGCTATAATCATTATTGGGAAAAACCAGTTAAATCCTTTATTATTCATTTATTACTTTTAAAATTTATATTGCGTTTTCAATTCTTGTGATTTTAGCATCACCCCAAAGTTCTTCAATATCATAATATTCTCTGGTCTGCTTCTGAAAAATATGTACTACCACCGAAACATAATCTACCAAAACCCACATAGCATTTTCCGTACCTTCTACATGCCAAGGTCTGTCGTGAAGTTCGTTTCTTACTTTCTTCTCAACATTTCCCGCTAATGCCGAAACCTGTGTATTTGAATTTCCGCTGCAGATAATGAATGTTTCTGCTACTGAATTTTCGATATTGGTAAGGTCAAAAATCATGATATCTTCTCCTTTCACATCCTGGATAGCCTCGATAATTTTATCTATTAGTGCCTGCTTTTCTGCTGTTTTACTCATTAATATATATATAATCTGCAAATTTATTGTTTTTCTTTCACTTTAGCCTTATTTTTAGCCGTTTAAAGTCTTAAAGTTTTCTTAAATGGATGACCTTTTTTATGTAAATGAATGTTCTTCTACTAATGACGAAATAAGCGGTATTTTACTTTATAATACTTCAGATTTTACAGCCCTTTACACTTTCTGTCAGACAAACGGCAGAGGACAATACGGCAATCAATGGGTTTCGTCTTCGGAAAAGAATCTGGCTTACACATTAGCAGTAAAAAAATCAGCTTTTCATCACTCCGACTTTCTGTTCAATTATTATACCGCAATTTGCGTACAGACTTATATTGCCACCCTGACAGGAAAACAGGTACACATTAAATGGCCAAATGATATTATTTTAAACAAAAAGAAAATTGCCGGGATTTTAATTGAAAAAAAGAATATTAGCCAAACGGCTTATTTCATTACCGGAATCGGAATTAATATCTTACAGGAAAACTTCGATAAAATATCTAATGCCGGATCCATTTTAACCCAGACTGGACAAAAATTTAATCTGAAAAACTTCATTGAAAACTTCCATAAATATTTCATTGAAAAATTAAAAAATATTCCTTCGGAAGACGAAATTATGATTCATCTGAACTACCATCTGTTCCGTAAAGATCAAATTTCTGTTTTTGAAATAGGAGGATCAAAACAAAATGGCATCATAAGAAGTGCAGAAAAAAACGGAAAAATCTGCATTGAACTGGAAACAGGACTGCAGGCTTTCTATCTGAAAGAGATCAAGCTTCTTTACTGATTAGCCCTCTTCAGATACAAAAACAAAGTAACCGGAAAAAATACGATATTTGGAAACCACATTGCCAGTACCGGAGACATACTTTTGTTTTCTGAAACCACCTTTAAGGCTTCAAAAGAAAATACAAAAACGAAAGCCAGAGAAATACCTATAGCCAGATTGATTCCCAAACCTCCCCTTTTCTTTTGTGAAGAAAGCGAAAGCGCAAGAAACGTTAATATGATAATAGAAACCGGCATTGAAGTACGCTGGTGAAACTCGTTCAGGTGAGAGTTGAGATTGCTGTTTCCTTTTTCTTTTTCCCTTTCGATGAATTTAATAAGTTCCGGAGTAGTCTTATTCTGTCCTAAAAGCTCATTTGGAAATAATTCTTCAGGATCCTGTCCGAAATTTTTTCTTATCTCAAAACCCTGCCCCAATTTTTCGGAATCGTCTTTATTAATGGTCTTTTCCAGATAACTGTTGAGTACAAAATTCTTTTTCTCCTGCTCCCAGAAAACATCGGTAGATTTCAGCTCGTAAATCAGCTTTCTGTTTTTATCAAATTTCTGATAAAGAAAGCCATACCCTCTTTTTTCTCTTTTGTTCCAGGAATTGACAAAAATATACTCCATTTTGCTCAGCTGAGCAGAAACAGCAGCTGTACCAAGGATTTTTTCTTTATTTGCAGTATTGTAAGTATAGGCTTCCAGTTGATTTTTCTTGATATTCGCCCACGGTAAAACAAAATGATTGATTGCCAATGAGACAACCGCAATGAACAATGAAGTCAACAGGTATGGTCTGGCAAATCTGTGAAAGCTTGCACCGCTGCTTATTATGGCAACAATTTCGGTATTATTTGCCATTCTTGACGTAAAATAAATAACCGAAATAAAAACAAGAATTGCCAAAAATGTAACAACAAGGTTTATAATCCAGAACGGATAGAAATTAACCAAAAAATAACTAACATCCAGCTTTGGATCTATTTCTGTAGCTCTTTCTATTCGCGGAATTTTTTGCTGTACATCAATTACCAAAACGACAATAGACAGCAATACCAACATAAACCCGAAGGTTCCGAGGTATTTTTTAACGATATATCCGTCTATTATTTTAAGCATAAATAATGTTTAAAGTCTTTGTCTCAATACAGGAACTACAGAATCTTTCCATTGATAAAAATCTCCTGCTAAGATATGCTCTCTCGCCACTTTTACCAAATCAAGATAAAATGCAAGGTTATGAATAGAAGCAATCTGCTTTGCAAGGTATTCTTTAGATACAAATAAATGCCTTACGTAGGCTTTTGAATATTCCTGATCTACAAAACTTGTCCCAAACTCATCCAATGGCGAAAAATCTTTCTTCCATTTTTCATTTTTCATATTGATGACCCCCTGCCATGTAAAAAGCATCCCGTTTCTTGCATTTCTTGTTGGCATCACGCAATCCATCATATCAATTCCGAGACCGATAGATTCCAGAATATTCCACGGTGTTCCTACTCCCATCAGATATCTTGGTTTTTCTTTAGGCAAAATATCCGTAACCTCATCCGTGATTCTGTACATTTCTTCTTCCGGCTCACCAACGGAAAGACCGCCAATTGCATTTCCTTCAGCACCGGCTTCGGCAATTACTTCTGCCGAAATTTTTCTTAAATCTGAATATGTAGAACCCTGAACAATCGGAAAAAACCGTTGTTTATAACCATAAAGCTCAGGATTTTTTTCGTTCCAGTCAATACATCTTTCCAGCCAGCGGTGCGTCATCTCCATTGATAATTTCACCTGATTGTAATCACACGGATAGGCAACACACTCGTCAAATGCCATAAATATGTCTGCTCCGATCTGTCTCTGAATTTCCATAGACTTCTCCGGAGTAAATAAATGATAGCTTCCGTCGATATGAGATTTGAATTTCACACCTTCTTCAGACATTTTTCTGCTTCCTGAAAGCGAAAACACCTGAAAACCTCCTGAATCTGTAAGAATGGGAAGATCCCAATTCATAAATTTGTGCAAACCTCCGGCTTCCTGCATGACTTCCATTCCCGGACGAAGATATAGATGATAGGTATTTCCAAGGATAATCTGCGCCTTTATATCTTCTTTAATCTCTCTCTGATGCACCGTCTTTACACTTGCAACCGTTCCTACCGGCATAAAGATAGGAGTCTGAATACTTCCGTGATCAGTAGACAAGACACCCGCTCTTGCTTTCCCTTCTGAGGTTTTTTCTATATTAAAAAAATTCATTCTATAACATTTAATACGATCCGTATTTCTCAATGATGGTGAAAAATTATCTGCGCTCAAGCCTGGGAACATCCTTAATGACCTGTTCAGATTCTTTCTTTACTTTCTCTACAGCTTTTGGATCTTTTTCTTTAAGAATTTCCTGAGCATCTTCTACGATGCCTTTCATCTTTTGTTTAATAACATAATATTTATAGCTTTCAACAAAATCATCTGCTTTAATATTATAAGATTTAAGAATATATCTTGTTCCGCTTTCCAGATTTTTGTCCGGATAAAGAAAAACCATCTGATCGTTGATAGCCATTTCTGCAATAATCTCCGCCATCTTATCCTGATCAATAAGATTTTTGGGCTTATCTATATATTCCGTACAGGAAAAAACCAACAGAAAAGTAAAAAATCCTATAAGCTTTTTCATATGTATATATTTGTATTAAAGAAATTGTATCTCAATTATAATAGTTTGTGAACAATTCTGATTTTACAACCTGTTAATTAAAGATTTCCACTTTAAGTTTAAAACTCCGAAAACGGCTTCATGAATAATTCCGCCATTCATTTTACTTTCGCCTAAAATTCTGTTGGTAAAAATAATAGGAACTTCTACAATTTTAAATCCTTTTTTGAAAGTTCTGAATTTCATTTCAATCTGAAAGCCATATCCTTTTAATTTCACATTATCCAATCCTATTTCTTCCAACACCTTTCTTGAAAAACAAACGAAACCCGCTGTTGTATCGTGAATCGGAAGACCCAAAATAAACCTTACGTATTTTGAAGCGAAATAAGAAAGCAAAACTCTTCCCATTGGCCAGTTGACTACATTCACTCCTTTAGAATAGCGAGATCCGACCGCCATATCTGCATTTTTACAAGCTTCAAAAAGTCTCGGAAGATCTTTCGGATCATGTGAAAAATCAGCATCCATTTCAAATATATAATCATACTGATTCTGAAGTGCCCATTTGAATCCATGGATATAAGCTTTTCCCAATCCGTCTTTCACGTGTCTCACAGAAAGATGCAGGTGATGAGGAAACTTTGTCTGAAGATCTTTTACGATATCCGCTGTTTTATCAGGCGAAGAATCATCAACCACTAAAATATGAAAGTCTTCATTCAACGCAAAAACTGCAGAAATAATATTGGTAATATTTTCTTTTTCGTTGTAAGTCGGAATGATGACAAGTTTTTTCATTTCAGTTTGCAAAGATAGTTTATTTAAGCTTTTTATTTTATACAAAATAATCTATAATTTTGCAAAAAAATATTCTCTTGCCATCAATCCATAATTTTGTGAACCACGTAAGAATACCCGAAAATAATGATTGGGTTGTTTTTACCCTTATTGTATGTATCTTTCTATACATTTTTATGATGAATGTGGTGGAACGTGATGCAAATCTCAAAGACTTTCTGCTTCAGAAATATTATGATGCAAGCAATAATCTCCCGAGCTGGATCATTACCTCTATAGTAACGGCACTTTGCATGAGTGTCTTGGTTTCGCAGTACATTCCTTTTGTTCCGAAATATATTGCAGACGTTCAGCCATTTGGATACCAACTGAATAAAATTGGCTACACCGTAATCATTGTATCTCTTTTTTATATCACAAGAGCTGTACTCGGATATCTTTTTTACCAATCTATTGGTGACGGAAAAAAGTGGAGCATTTTTTATTTTACGTCAACCAAATTTTATTTCATCTTTTCTATTCTGCTGATTATTTTGTGCATAGCGCATTATTATTTCCCGATCGACAGAAATGAAGCATTTGTATATTATCTCAGTTTTTTTTGTTTCACATTCATTTTCAAGGTATTTTTCTATTTGTTTCACAGAAACAACATCTTACCCCAAAAATGGTATTATAAATTTTTGTATATTTGCACGCTCCAAATGGCACCAATTCTGATGCTATGGAAGTTATTATTTATTTAATAGAGTACATGATGAGAATAAAATCAATATTGGTTTCTCAACCAGCGCCGAGTGAGTCTTCTCCTTATCTGGAAATTGCGAAGAAGGAAAAAATAAAGATTGACTTCCGCCCGTTTATCCACGTAGAAGGTGTAGACAACAAAGAACTCAGAACACAAAAAATAGACCTTACACAGTATACCGGTATTATTTTTACCAGTAAGAATGCTATTGACCATTATTTCAGGCTTGCAGAAGAATTGAGGTTTGCAGTTCCGGATACGATGAGATACATCTGTCAGTCGGAAGCAATTGCCAATTATCTCCAAAAGCACATTGTTTACAGAAAGAGAAAAATAAGCTTTGGCGAAAAGAATTTTTCGGACCTTTTACCGCTTTTTAAAAAATTTCCCTCAGAAAAATATTTGCTCCCATCTTCAGACCTTCTAAGTCCGGATATTGTAAAAACAATGGAGGCATCTAATGTAGACTGGAAAAGAGCAATCATGTACCGAACTGTCTGCAGTGACCTTACGGATATCACTATAAAAGATTACGATATGTTGATTTTCTTCAGTCCACAGGGAATCAAATCTTTACAACAAAACTTCCCGGATTTTAAGCAGGAAGATACCAAAATAGGCGTTTTTGGTCCTACAACATCTGCCGCTGCCGAAGAAGCAGGACTGAAAGTAGATTTAATGGCACCAACTAAAGAAACTCCGTCCATGACAATGGCATTGGAAAAATACATTAAAGTTTTACACAAATAAGTTAAAATCTTTACACGACAAGACCGTCTTCCTCATAGCAGGTAAGATGGTTTTTTTTTAACTACATTTGAACAAGAATTAGATCAGATGAAAGCTCCACAGGCAAAAAAAATAGAAAAAACACTTGAAATACACGGAGATAAGAGAACAGATGCTTATTTCTGGATGAATGAAAGAGAAAATCCCGAAGTGATACAATACCTAGAAGCGGAGAATGCCTATTCGGATTTTATAATGAAAGATACCGAACAGCTTCAGGAAGAACTTTTCGAGGAAATGAAAGCACGATATAAAAAGGATGATGAGTCACTGCCTTATTTTTTCAATGGCTATTGGTATATCGTTCGTTACGAAGAGGGTAAAGAATATCCTATTTTCTGCAGAAAATATAAAAGTCTTGACCATGAAGAAGAAATAATACTTGATGTAAATATCCTCGCAGAAGGAGAAGATTTTTTTGAAGTAGCCAATGTTGCGGTGAGTCCCAATAATCAATTAGCTTCTTTTTCCTCTGATAATGTAGGAAGAAGAATTTATACGCTCAATTTTAAAGATTTAAAAACCGGTAAAATTCTTCCTGATGTAATAGAAAACACCACAGGAAAAGCAGTCTGGGCGAATGATAATGTGCATGTATTTTACATCCGTAAAGATGAAAGCCTGCGTGCATTTCAGGTTTTCAGACATCAATTAGGAACTGATGCTGCTGAAGACGTTTTGATTTTTCATGAAGAAGACGAAACTTTTGACGTAAACGTGTTCAAGACAAAATCTATGGAATATATTTTCATGGCTAGTTCCAGCACAATTTCAGATGAGCATCGTTTTATTCCTGCAGATAATGTTTTTGCTGATTGGAAAGTCATTCAGCCAAGAATAGATGATCTGGAATATTCTGTGGAACATTATGAAGATGAGTTTTATATCATTACCAATGCTGATGATGCTACCAATTTTAAGCTGGTAAAAACAAAAATCAATAACTGCGGTATGGAAAACTGGGTGGATGTGATTCCTCACCGCCCTGAAATTTTACTGGAAGGTTTTGAGATTTTTAAAAATTATCTTGTATTAGAAGAAAGAGAACAAGGTTTACTCCGGATTAAAATTATCGACGGAAAAAATCAGGAATCTCATTATCTCAGCTTCACAGATCCTACTTACACCGCTTACATTGGCATTAATCTTGAGTTTGATACGGAAGTTCTCCGCTACGGTTATACTTCACTCACCCAACCAAGCACAACGTTTGAGTATAATATGAAAGATCAAACGACCAAAATGCTGAAGCAGCAGGAAGTTTTAGGTGGAAAATTTAATCCGGAAAATTATATTTCTGAAAGAATCTGGGCAGATTCCCGAGATGGAGAAACAAGGATACCTATCTCTCTGGTGTATCATAAAGACACAAAAAAATCAGCCGAAACTCCGCTTCTTTTATATGGATACGGAAGTTATGGTCATACCGTTGATGCAAGTTTCTCTAATGTAAGGTTATCAATTCTCGACAGAGGGTTTATTTATGCCATTGCACATATCAGAGGTGGAGAATATCTGGGAAGAGAATGGTACGAAGACGGAAAAATGTTATTCAAAAAAAATACTTTTTTTGATTTTATAGATGCCGGAAAGTTTTTGATTAAGCAAAATTATACCTCTTCAAAACATTTGTATGCTATGGGAGGAAGCGCAGGCGGACTTTTGGTAGGTGCGGTGATGAATTACGAACCCTCTTTATTCAACGGTATTATAGCACAGGTTCCTTTCGTAGATGTTGTAACCACAATGCTTGACGAAACCATTCCTTTAACAACCGGAGAATACGACGAATGGGGAAACCCAAATGATGAGGAGTACTACCATTACATGAAAGAATATTCGCCTTACGACAATGTGGAAGCTAAAGATTATCCGAATATTCTGATTACTACAGGTTTTCACGACTCTCAGGTGCAATACTGGGAACCTGCAAAATGGACGGCAAAACTGAGAGAATTGAAAACAGATGATAACATCCTAATTTTCAAAACTGATATGAGTTCCGGACACGGAGGAGCAAGCGGAAGATTTGAATCTTTAAAGGAAGATGCGCTGGAATACGCATTTCTATTAAAAATTGACAAACAATAGAAAAACGATGACATTTGCAATTATCTTTCTTTGCCTTTTTATTTCATATTATCTTTTTCAAAAAAGTAAAATAAGAAGAATTGAAAAACAGGAATATATACAGGAAAGAAAAAATCAAAAATTTAATGAATTGCTTGATCTTGCCAGAAAACAGGATGAGCAAAACTCAGAGAATGATAAGGCGAATGAAAATGACAATTAATTGATAAAAATTATGATCAACGAATCAGAATACTGGCAAAAAGTAGAACAGTTTTTTAGTGAAAATTTTGATACTGAGAAAAATGCACCGATAGAAACCTATCTTTTTTTAATCGGAGTACAGGAATTAGGAAGCGGACAGCAAAAATACACTAAAGACGACAAAGTAAATCTTCTTCATATAGCAGTATGCCGTTTGCTCGAACCTTTCGGATATTTCAAATTCTCGCATTATGACGATGATGGCTATCCTCATTTTGAGGAAGTAGAAAAACTGCCTGAATTAAAACCCAACGAACAGCAGATTCTGATGAAAAAAGCAATCATTCAGTATTTTCAGGACGAAGAACTGATTTAAAAAATCCATTAAAGTTTCTGTAATAACTTTAATGGATTAAAATATTTTATTTGGTTTTTGTTTATTTGTTATACTGAGATCTGTTGGTAAACGAAATAACAATTCCCCCTAAAAGACCAAGTGTTTTGATGGAGGCAAAGGGAGAATCCAATGGTAAAAAAGCACCGACAATACATAATGCAGCTGCCGCATACATCGGATAAGTAAATTTATTGTTGATTAAAGTCGGAGCCTGCAAAATAAAGCTTAGACCTATCAGAATATAGAACAATCTTCTGGAGAGAAAAGAATTGATATCCTCCGAAAAAAGATTAAACCATCCTACAGCAATACAGATGATGGCTAAAATCGACAAAATTCCCTGAGCTGCCTGTAAATTATTTCTCATTAATAGCTTTCATTTTTATTTGGAAAATCTGATGTTTTTACATCTTTTACAAACTGTGAAACAGCCCCGGTAATTTCCGTATACAGATCAAGATATCTTCTCAAAAATTTGGGCGAAAAACCTTTGTTCATACCGATCATGTCATGGTACACCAAAACCTGACCATCACAGTCGGGTCCTGCTCCAATTCCGATGGTAGGAATTGTGATGCTCTCTGTAACTTTTTTAGCCAGATCAGCAGGAATTTTTTCTAAAACAACCGCAAAACATCCTAATTCTTCCAAGAGTTTTGCATCACTGATCAGTTTTTCTGCTTCAGCATCTTCTTTAGCTCTTACTTTGTAGGTTCCAAACTGATAAATAGATTGTGGAGTCAATCCCAAATGCCCCATAATTGGAATACCGGCATTGATGATCTTTTTGATAGACTTTGAAATCTCTTTTCCTCCTTCAATTTTAACAGCATGAGCACCACCTTCTTTCATCATTCTTACAGCAGATTCCAGTGCTTTATCCGGATTGCTTTGGTAAGTTCCGAACGGAAGATCCGCCACAATTAATGCCCTGTCTATACCTCTTACAACACTTTGTGTATGATAAATCATCTGATCCAGTGTTATGGGAAGCGTTGTTTCGAAACCAGCCATTACATTTGCCGCCGAATCACCGATAAGTACAGCATCTATTCCGCCTGCATCTACCATTTTTGCAGTGGTAAAATCGTAAGCGGTGAGCATTGTGATTTTTTCCTTATCGAATTTCATTTTTCGTAAGGTTTCAGTCGTAACTTTTTTTATTTCAGAATGTACAGACATAATAATTAATGATGAGTGATAGATAATAAGTGATGAAAGATTATTCGTCAGAAGTTTTGAGCAAAAAAAATGATGATTGATTTATCAGCAATCAATCATCTCTGTTCTTTATAAAACAACGTGCCCCAGTTTCATCAGTTTTTCGTGATTCAGGATTTTAATGTTTCTGCCATCCACTTCAATGAGATGATCTCCTTTAAATTCGGAAATCAATCTGATGGCACTTTCTGTTGCAGTACCAATAATATTGGCTATTTCTTCTCTGGTTAAAGAAATTTTGATAAAACCCTCAGGATCAGTTCCTAGTTTTTGCTCAAGAAGCAGCAATATTTCAGCAAGTCTTTCTCTCACTGTTTTTTGTGCTAAAAAAGTAATGGTATTAGAAGATTCTCCCAGTTCGTAAGAAATCTTCTGCAGCATTACAAATGAAAGTTGAGAATCTACTTCAAGGAGATACATAAAAACATCTGCAGGTAAAAAAGTAGCTTCAATGTCGGTCATTGCCTCTGCTTTAGCCTGAAAATTTTCACCACAAAGCAAAGATCGGTATCCAATAATATCGCCTTCTTTGATGAATCTCAGAATCTGATCTTTCCCGAACGCTCCGGATTTTGAAAGTTTTGCTGCTCCTTTTTCTAAAACGAAAACACCTTTCGGTGCTTCTCCGTCTTCAAAAATGATATCATGCTTACCGAAAGTCAGCTTTTTTTTAGCTCTAATATATCTTTCAAAATCTGCACTGCTGAGCCTTTCTTTGAATGAATTATCATTGAAAACTCTTGCAAATCTTTCTTCAATGGCAATTTGTTGTTCCTGCGACATTTTATATGACATTTATCACAAAAATAGAACATTTTAATCCGATAAACAAAAAAAATTGTTATAATTTTGTAAGTCAATAATTTATGAAGGTGAGCGAGAACTGTTTTCATTGCGGGCAAGAGATAGAAAAGGAGAGAATTTATTTCGATGAAAAAATTTTCTGCTGTACAGGCTGCAAATCTGTTTATGAAATTCTGAATACCAACAATCTAAGTAATTTTTACGAGCTTAATAAAAAAGCAGGAATCCGACCTTCAGAAGACGATTCATCTCAGTTTGATTATTTAGACACTCAGGAAATTTTTGACAGAATAACTGATTTCTCTGAAGGCAATACCAGTCTCGTGACGTTTAGAATTCCTGTAATTCATTGCTCTTCATGCATTTGGCTCTTAGAAAGCCTTCATACTTTACACAAAGATATTAAATACTCTCAGGTAAATTTCACCAGAAAAACGCTACAGATTTCTTTTGACCATAACCAGCTGAAGCTGAGCGAACTTGCTAAATTTCTTACCAATCTTGGCTATAGACCAGCCATAAATCTGGAAACAGCAGATAAAAATGAAGAAAACCTAGATAAATCTTTGCTGGTGAAGCTTGCCGTTGCCGGCTTTGCTTTCGGAAACGGAATGTTTCTGGCGTTCCCAGAGTACATTGGTGGCGAAGATTTCTGGATGCAGCATTACAAAGGTTTATTCAGAATTTTAATGTTTCTTTTGTCTGTACCTGTCGTTTTTTACTCTGCGTCAGATTATTACAAATCAGCTTGGTATGGCTTAAAAAACAGAATTGTTAATATTGACGTTCCGATTGTATTAGGAATTTTCGTCCTGTTTGGAAGAAGTATTTATGAAATTGCAACCGATTACGGTCCAGGATATTTTGACACTTTATGCGGACTGTTGTTTTTTATGCTTTTGGGGAAAATTTTCCAAAAAAGAACTTACAGCTCACTATCCTATGACAGAGATTATAAATCATTTTATCCAATTGCCGTAACAAAAGTTGATTTTAACGGGAAACAGGAAAACATTCTGCTTTCTGAAATTAAAATTGGAGACAGAATTCTTGTAAGGAATCAGGAAATTATTCCGGTAGACGCAATCTTAATCAGCGGAAAAGGCAATATCGACAACAGTTTTATTACGGGTGAAAGCGTAAGTATTTCTAAAAATCCCGGGGATAAAATTTTCGCCGGAGGAAAACAGATAGGTTCTTCTCTTGAGCTTGAAGTTATCAAAAATGTGGATCAGAGTTATCTCACCCAGCTATGGAACAAAGAAGCGTTTAAAAAACATGAAACGGGACTTGACACACTCATCAACAACATTAGTAAATACTTCACATTCATCATTTTAGGCATTGCTGTTGTTGCAGGAACATATTGGTATTTTATTGATCTTGAAAAAATGTTTCAGGTTGTTTCTGCCATTCTTATTATTGCCTGCCCATGTGCTTTAGCGCTATCCTCGCCTTTTACTTTTGGACATATCATGCGGATTTTGGGCAAAAATAAATTTTACGTAAAAGACACTTTAACTATAGAAAAAATTGCTAAAGTTGATACTCTTGTATTTGATAAAACAGGAACAATTACGCACAGAAAAAAATCAAATTTAAAATACGAAGGATCTGATATTCAGGAATTTGATCTATTGAACATTAAAAGCCTGGTTAAAAATTCAAATCATCCGTTATCCAAATCTCTGTATGACTATCTGAATGTTCCCGACGAATATTATCCCGTAGAAAATTTCGAGGAAATTTCCGGAAAAGGATACGAAGCATACATCAGAGGAAATTTATACAAAATTGGCTCGGCAAAATACAACAATCAGGAGTCAAAAAATCTGGAAACAGCGGTTTACATCAGCAAAAACAATCAGTTTTTAGGGAAATATATTTTCAAAAATGAATATCGCGACAACCTCAAAAACTTATTCACAAAACTTACTCAGTATAAAATTTATATTCTGAGCGGCGATAATTCATCAGAAGAAAACCAATTGAAAGAAATTATCCCGAATTGCAGCTCTATGGCTTTTAATCAAAGCCCTGAAGACAAATTAAATTACATCCAAAACCTTCAGGATCAAGGCTCTAAAGTGATCATGCTCGGTGACGGACTGAATGATGCCGGTGCACTGAAGCAAAGCAACGTAGGAATTGCAATTTCGGACGACAGCAACAGCTTTACACCGTCCTCAGATGTGATCATGAATGGAGAAAAAGTGACGCAGCTTAATCATTACCTTAATGCCTGCAAGGGATCTATTACCATTGTCAAATTAACATTCGTAATCAGTTTTCTTTACAATATTGTAGGTCTCAGCTTTGCAGTAACCGGAAACATGAGTCCGCTTTTCGCTGCCATCATCATGCCGATAAGTTCTATTACCGTGATCACTTTTACTACAATTTCCACATGGATTTTAGGCAGAAAACATTTTAAAAAAGCAGTATAAAAACGCTTATTTAGACTGGTTTTAAATTAACCAAAACCCGTATTTCGTGACGAAAATCATTATTTTTCACTAAATTTGAAACCCGAAAATAGGTTAATTTTGTTGTCAGATGGATATTCTATATTTAATGATCCTGTGCAGCGTTTCTTTGGCTGCCGTTTTTCTGGTCGTATTTATAGTGTATGCCCGAAAAGGACAGTTTGAAGATGATGAATCTCCTGCTGTGAGAATCCTCTTTGATAATGAAGAAATCAAGGAAACAGAAGACCTTTCGAGCAGCGACAGCGAAAAGAAAAAAGGTGATAGTAATAAATTTGAAGAAAAAAGTGAATAGTTAATATGGAGACACAAAAGTTTAGTTATGACAACAGTATTGTTCGTGCATTCCTATACGCAACCATAGTTTTTGGAATTATCGGTTTCGTATTCGGGCTTACGGCAGCATTGATGCTTTTCTATCCTGAGCTTCCTGAATTTTTGTTCGGGACCGATGACGAAACAATCAAAAGTCTGGCGTCAGGAAACATACAAGGCTTAATAAATACCAACGGTGCGCTAGGTTTTGGAAGAATCAGAATGCTTCACACCACAACGGTAATTTTTGCATTTGTTTGTAATATCGTTTATGTAGGAGTTTACTACTCGCTACAAAGATTGCTTAAAACCAGAATGTACAGTGATACCCTTTCATGGATTCATTTCTGGACATGGCAAATCATGATTGTGGCAACTTTCATCACATTCTTTATGGGGATCAACACTTCTAAAGAATATGCTGAACATGAATGGCCAATTGATATTTTGATTGCATTCTCATGGATTGTTTTCGGAATTAATATGTTTGGAACGATTGCTAAAAGAAGAGTACGCCATTTGTATGTTGCGATTTGGTTTTATATCGGTACATGGATCGCGGTTGCCATGCTTCATATCTTCAATAACCTTGAAGTTCCGTTGTCTTTCGCAGGATGGAAATCCTATTCAGCATACGCAGGAGTAAAAGATGCGATTGTACAATGGTGGTATGGTCACAATGCTGTTGCATTTGTATTGACAACACCGGTTCTTGGTTTGATGTATTATTTCTTACCAAAAGCAGCAGACAGACCAGTATTTTCATACAAATTATCAATTATTCACTTCTGGTCATTGATCTTTGTTTATATTTGGGCAGGACCTCACCACCTTCAGTATACTGCTTTGCCGGCATGGGCTCAGGCGGTGGGAACAGGGTTTTCCATCATGCTTATTGCTCCGTCTTGGGGTGGAATGCTCAACGGTTTATTAACTTTAAGAGGCGCCTGGGATAAAGTAAGAGAAAATCCTATTCTTAAATTCTTCGTTGTAGCTGTTACATGTTACGGAATGGCAACTTTCGAAGGTCCGCTTTTAGCAACTAAAAACATCAATAAGATTGGTCACTTTACTGACTGGGTAATTGGACACGTACACTTAGGTGCTTTAGGATGGAATGGTTTTATGGCGTTTGGCGTTATTTACTATCTGCTCCCGATCATGTGGAGAACAAAACTATGGTCTGTAAAATTAGCAAACTGGCATTTCTGGTTAGGAACATTAGGTATTATTTTCTATGCGGTACCAATGTATATTGCAGGATTTACCCAAGGTTTGATGTGGAAGCAGTTTAATCCGGACGGAACTCTTTTATGGAAAAACTGGTTAGATACTGTTACAGCTATCGTTCCGTATTATAAAATGAGATTTGTAGGAGGACTTTTATATCTTTCAGGAGGACTTTTAATGGTTGTTAATGCTTATATGACCATCAAAAAAGGATCATTCCAAAAAGAAGTTCCTGCAGAAGCTCCTGCGTTAGCTAATATCAGCAACAAGAGAAAAGAGGGAGAAGGTACTCACCTTTGGCTGGAAAGAATGCCTTTATTATTGGGTATCTTATCTTTCGTAGCAATTTCTATAGGAAGTATGGTAGAAATTATTCCTACTCTTTCATTAAAGAAAAGTGTACCAACAATATCAGCGGTAAAACCTTATTCACCGCTTGAACTTGAAGGTAGAGATCTATATATCCGTGAAGGATGTAATGCCTGTCACTCTCAAATGGTAAGACCATTCAGAGATGAAATTGTAAGATTTAACGGTAAAAACGGACAATATTCCAAAGCAGGAGAGTTTGTATACGACAGACCATTCCTTTGGGGTTCTAAAAGAACAGGACCTGATTTGCACAGAGAAGGTGGAAAAAACCCAAGTTCTTGGCATTATAAGCATATGTACAACCCAAGATCTACATCAGCAGGTTCTATCATGCCTCGTTATCCTTGGTTGATTTCAAACAATTTAGACCGTTCAAAAATGGTAGACAAAATTGTTTTTATGAAGCAAGTATATGATGTGCCTTATACAAAAGCTCAAATTGATTCTGCTGATAAATGGGCAGATAATCAGGCTGCGAGTATTGTAAAAGACATCTTTGTGGAAGCAGCAGATTTGAAAAACGAATATGCGAAAAGACCACAAGGTGAACTTGAGAAGAAAGAAATTGTTGCTTTGATTGCTTACCTGCAAAGATTAGGTACAGATATTAAAACGACTGAAATAAAAACAGCGAGTAATAACTAAATATTAAAAGTTACTGATGATTCCTCAAAACTTTAAAGACATATTATCCAATACTGATAATGCTGGTTTTTATCAGACTCTGGCTCTGATATTCTTTATGCTGTTTTTCGTAGCTCTTGTAATATATGTGTTCAGCAGACCCAAAAAATATTACAAAGAGGAAGAACATGCACCGCTTGGGGATGACGAGGATGATTTTAATTTAAAAAATTAAACTACTTATTATGAAACAAAGAACACCGGTTTTTGTAAACATTTTAATTATAACAGGACTTTTAATTGTTTTTTATTATCTGTTTGTACAAAGTTATTCGTTTTTTTCATCCCTTTATTTCTGGGGTACTGTAATCATTGGCGGAATATTGGCGTACATACACAGTGCAATCGGAGATTTAATCGAAAACAAGAAGTTTGGGAAACTATCAGATGAAGAAAAAGCGACATATCTCGCTGAAAAGAAAATACCTTTTCTAAAGAGACAGTATATGGCTGCATTTAAAAAGCAATCTGAAACTGAAGAAAAAGATATTCTTATTGACCACGGCTTTGATGGCATTATGGAGCTAGACAACCAGCTTCCTAAATGGTGGGTTGGATTATTCTGGTTCGGAACTGCCTTTTGTATCGTCTATGTATTTGCTTTTTCTTTCACAGATTTTGCAAGTCCGATTAAGGAATACGAAAAAGAATATAAGGAACAGGAAGCAAGCGTTGCTGCATATTTAGCAGATCAGCCGCCTGTGACTCTTGAAAGCGCAGAATTTTCTGAAGATAATATTGCAGCAGGAGAAGAAGTATTCAAAACTAACTGTGTGTCTTGTCACTCTGAAGGGGGAAGAGGTGGAATTGGTCCTAACCTAACCGATAACTTCTGGAAAAACCAACCTGAGAAAAAACTCTTTAAAAATGTTTTCCATATCGTAGAAAACGGAGTTACCGGAACTGCGATGCAGGCTTGGGGTAAAAACGGAGTTCTTACAGGTACAGACATTCAGAATGTTGCGGCATATGTTTACTCAATCAATCAGCTTAAAAAGCCGATTACTCCGGCAGAAGGCGGAGCTCCTCCTTACGGGGATGAAGCGAATTGGGAAAAACAGTAATTAAATTTAAAAATATATGAAAAAACATAATTTGTTATTAGATAAAAATAGTAACGGATTATGTTTTTTTCGTTTTTAAAATATACCAAAAATGTCAAAAATAGAGAATGAAGCCGTTCGCGGCGGACAGGGTCAGGTATTAGATCCTGAAACCTATAGAGATTCTATAGGCACAATGGAACAGTCTGGTAAAAGAAAATGGGTTTTCCCCAGAAAACCTAAAGGAAAGTATACCAACTACAGAAATTTAGTAAGCTTTATTTTGTTGCTGATTTATTTTTCAATTCCATTTATTAAAATTAACGGTAATCCGTTTTTCATGTTCAATGTCATCGACAGAGAATTTTTTATTATCGGACAGCCTTTTTATCCTCAAGATTTTTTTATTCTTACGCTGGGTGCTATTGCTTCACTTATTTTCATTATCGTTTTTACAATTGCATTCGGAAGAATTTTCTGCGGGTGGATATGTCCTCAGACAATTTTTTTAGAGTCTATATTTCGTAAAATTGAATATGCTATTGAAGGAGACCGTAATAAGCAAATGAAGCTGGACAGACAGGAATGGAACAGTGAAAAAATCTGGAAAAGAAGTTTAAAGTGGTCGATATACATTATCATTTCCTTAATTATCACACACTTCATGTTTATGTATATTGTGGGATATGAGGAAGTTTTCAATATTATTTCACAGGGACCTTTTGCCAATCCTACCAATTTCATGGTAATGATCCTGTTTACAGCTGCATTTTATTTTGTTTTTGCATGGTTCAGAGAACAGGTTTGTACCTTAGTCTGTCCGTACGGAAGATTGCAGGGAGTTTTGATTGATAAAGATACCATCAATGTTTTTTATGATTTTAAAAGAGGCGAAAACCGTTCTAAATGGAGAAAAGGCGAAGACAGAAAAGCTGCGGGAAAAGGAGATTGTATCGACTGTTTTCAGTGCGTTGTGGTGTGCCCGACAGGAATTGATATCCGTGACGGTCAACAACTGGAATGCGTGAACTGCACAGCGTGTATTGATGCATGCGATGAAGTGATGGAAAAAGTAGGCTTGCCAAAAGGATTGATAAGATATGCTTCGGAAAATGAAATAGAAAAACAGATTCCTTTCAAATTCACGGGAAGAATGAAAGGCTTTTCTGTGGTACTGATGTTATTGATAGGATTTTTAGGTTTCTTACTTTATAACCGCGGCGAAATGGAAGCAAAATTCATCAAACCAGCAGGAAGTACATTCTTCGTAAGAGAAGGAAAAATTACCAATACATATAATTATACATTTCTCAATAAGACTAACGATAAAAAAATTGTTACTATAAAAGTTATTGAGCCTTCTCATGCAGAAATAGGTTTCAGCGGCTCCAGTAAAATTACGGTTGAGCGTGATAAAATAGCCAAAGGAACAATCAGCATCAGTTTCCCGGAAGCAGAAATGAATTTATCTAAACAAAATATTACCATTGGGGTGTATGACATGAACGGCAAGCTCATTGATTCGTACCAGACTTATTTTGAAGGGCCTTTTAAATTACAGTTTTAAAGAAAAAAATTATGAAAAATTTCACTTGGGGGCACGGTATTGTTTTAGCACTTGCCGCATTTATTATATTTATTTTGTCAATGCTGTTTCTTTTTCCGAACGGTCAAAAAAATTCGGAAATGGTGACTGAACATTATTATGAAGAAGAGCTTCAGTATCAATCGGTAATTGATGCAAAAAACCGTGCGGATAAACTGGAAGAAAAACCAGTGTATTCCCAATCAACAAAAGGAATTACCATTACATTTCCTTTGGAAATCAATAACTCCAATTCAACAGTCAGTTTTGTATTAAACAGATCAGATGATCAGAATTTAGATATAAAAAAAACTGTTCAGCTTGAGACAGACAATTCTTTCACGATCCCTGCGGCTGTCTTAATTAAAGGAAACTACACTTTGAGACTGAGCTGGACAAAAGATAAAACCGACTATCGACTGGACTATGACGTGATATGGAAATAGCATTGATTATATCTGCAGTGGGCTTAGGCTTCGCATCAGGATTCCACTGTATCGGAATGTGCGGCCCCATTGCGCTATCAATGGGTTTGACCAAGAAACAAGCAACTAATTATTATCTTCAGAATCTGACCTATCAGTTTGGAAGGATTTTTACCTATACTCTACTCGGCGGTATTCTGGGTATTATAGGCGAAGGATTTGAAATGGCAGGATTCCAACGCTATCTTACCATTGGTGTTGGAGTTTTGCTTATCATTATGGCTTTATTTTCGTTTGGCGGAAAAGATTTCGCATCAAAGATTCCGTTTATTTCGAAATTTCTTTTTAAAGTAAAATCTAACCTAGGAAAATTACTCCAAAAAGCAGATTACCGGTCAAGATTTACAACCGGAATTTTGAACGGATTTTTGCCATGCGGAATGGTTTATATGGCACTCACAGCAAGTCTGGCAAGTGGCGGCATTTGGCAGGGAGCTTTTTACATGAGCTTATTCGGATTGGGAACTCTTCCTTTTATGTTTACGGTTGTATTGGTGGGTAATCTGATGAGCCAGACATTTAGGATAAAAGTACTTAAAGTAGTTCCGGTGGTGATGATTATTTTAGGCGGTCTTTTTATTGTACGAGGTCTGGAACTGGGAATTCCGTACGTTTCCCCAAAAAAGGAAGCAATGAAAATATCTCCCGGTCACGATATAAACTGTACGAATACAGATCCCAATCATCAACATAATCCTGAAACTTGTCATTAAATGCTTAAGCTGTTATTTAATAACAATTCTAATGGCTGTTTTGAAATTATTCTTTGTGAAAGCACAACACTTTATCTTTTACATTAACCTCAGTTCGGGATAAGAAATAAATTTAAATAATTGATTTATCGCATCATATTAACTTATAGCAAAGAAAAACAAAAGATTTTTTACTTCTTGAAAGTTTTTAATAATTGAATCTCTCTGTTTAACATTATGTTTAAGAAAACTTATTCCAAACTCAGATTAAATTAAAAAAGAGTTGGTTTCACAGCTAGATGATGTAAATTGAAAATCTTGATACAAAACCATTACAAGACTGTAGATCAATAGAAATCATAAAAAAAGTCCGTCTACACTAGTTGTGAGACGGACTCTTCTTTATAACTTTTACTGATGGTTATTCACCTTTGATTTTAAAATCATCAATTTCCCAGGTTGGAGCTCCTGAGGTTGTAGAAGTATATTTGAATGCAATTCTCACATTTTTTCCTAAAAATGCTGACAAGTCTACATTACCAGAACTTACCCAGTCTCCAAATGCACCGCTGTTGGTATCTAATGTTGCCGGTAAAAGCACCCAGTTTGTTGTAGCAGGGTTTCCTGTATAGTTTTCTGTTGCATACACCTGTAAAGGATTACCGTTGTATCTTACATCACTTGTAAAGCTTACGGCTGCTTTAGTCTTCCCAACCAAACTTACAGATTTAGAAATCAGCCAGTCTTCATTTACATTGTTACCTCCTGCAAAACCGTTCATTACTGCATAGTAATTTGTTCCGTTCCCTTGGTTAGAAGTAGTCCATACCTGAGCTCCTGAAACATTTACTGTTGTCCAGTCTGCATTAAATCCTCCAGCTGCAAAGTTTTCACTGTATAAAACAGGAAGTGGAACATATACTGAACCATCACATCTTGGATTATCTAAATCTGCACCTAAAAGATCTGTAATCCAAAGCTGATAAGTTCCGTTGAAAACGCTTAGAACACCATACACATCACCTTTTCCTGATTCTATAACCTGACCGGCAAAATCAGCAAAATTACTTGTTCTAAGAAAAATTTTATTGCCAGAACAATCTTCTAGAGTTCTGTTGGTAGCAGCTGATGCAGCATATACTTTTTCCAAATCTCCTTCAATAAACTGAAGATTTCTAATTTTTACCCATCTACCAACATCTGCCATACTAATTTGAGTAATTGTTCTTTCTGTAGGTATAACCGCAGTTGTTGGTTTTTTAGAATCAAAGAAGTACTTGTAAACATCTGCTTCGGCAATTCTTCCAACCGCACCGTTAAACGGACTTCCTAACTGAATCTCTCCAGAAACCGCTCCAACATAAAGATTTTTAAGTTTTATATAAACCTCTTTCCCAACTACAAATCTAGAATCATTAAACATATCATTCTTGTCAATATTTACTCTGATACCTCCGGTTGCGTCTTCTACATAAATATATTTGAATAGATTTCCTGTTTTGTCATTAGCAATTACTTTCGCTTTTAAAACAAAATCTCCGGTAATTAATGTAAGAGGATTGGTTGCCAATTGCTTAACCTCAGCAACCGTTTTCTGCGTTAAACCATTATCACTATACTCACAAGGATTTGATGCAATGCCGTCTAATCTAGGGAAATTATTCATTTCAAGATCAGTAACCTTATTAATATACATCTGATAAGTACTGTTGAACTTACTGTAGATACCTACAAATTTACCATTTCCTGAAGGAAGAATCTGACTAGCAAATGATGCGTAACCGCTGTTTCTTACAACTCTAGCTGTTGATGATGTGTTATCTCTGATTGTTCTGTCTACAGTAACTCCGTTTGGAGCAAAGTTGGTACATAAAACTCTGCTGTCAAATTCTGCGTTGTTCATTTGTATTAAACAACCGATAAGGTTATCATTCGCAGAAACCATCTGAACAGAAGTGATTACTTTAGGAATAATTTCCGCTCTTACAGTACATGATTTGAAAATTTTTGATGGTACAAGTTTTTCAGGAATTCTTGATACTGAAGAAGCTGTTGTTTCAGCACCTGTTTTTACTCCCAATTGTACTACTCCACCGTACGTACCTAAGGCTAAGCCAGCAAGTTTAATATAAACTTTAGAACCTTGAGGGTATCTTGTATATGTACTCACAGCATCTACACTGATTACAAATCCTTGAGTAGGGTTTTCAGGTCTATCCTGAATATATATCGTCTTATAAATATTCCCTGTTTCATCAGTAGAAGAAACATATCCCTCTACAATATCTTTAGAATCATCAGGAAAAACAAACGCTGTATTGGTATACTTTGCTCTTAGCTGTGTCAATGTCATTGTGGCAGTAAGGTCTCCACACTGATAACCATCGACATTTGGCTCATCATACTTATCATCGTGTACACAACCAGAAATAATCATAGCTGCAATCATCACGAAGAAATATTTTAAAATGGATTGATATTTTTTCATTTTACTATATATTAGAATCTTAAATAAACATTTGTGAAGAATGTTGTTCCTCTGTCATACCATAATTTTGGTGCAAAATATGGATATTGTCTTTGTCCGTCTTCAAGAGCATCTGGAAATCTTACATTTCTACCTTGCTCAAATCCTCCTGTCACATAATTTCTGTTGTTTAGAATGTTGTTTACAGATACGCTGATTCCCATTCTGTATTTTCCGATAAGGAAAGATTTTCCTGCATTGGCATTCAGCATAAACTGATCATCAAATTTCTTCTGAGCTGTAAGCTGCTGAATAAGTTCCGGCGTTACCGCTTCGTAAGGATCATTTGTTGCCGGATTGATATACATGTATGGAGTTTTATTTAACGCTGAAAAATCCAGATATTGATCCATCAGATAGTTAGCAGAGGCTCCAACCCACCAATATTTAGGTGAATTGTACTTCAACCCGAATGAAAACGCTTTTTGAGGAGTTCCGGCTACCTTATAATTTTTGATATTTGCCTGTCCTTTCCAGAATTCTTCTCCCCTGAAACCATTAAGATCATCAAAGGTAGAAACATCAGCATTAGAAGTAAATTTATATTCTCCGATACTTGCAGCACCTATGGCGTTCAAAGTTGGGGTAATTTTAATATCATATCCCAATTCCACTCCCATATATCTCTTGTTCACACCTGTCATCGCTTCATTTACTAAAGTGTTTAAAGAAGTTCCGATAGCATCCGTCACATCAGCATAATATCTTGCGATTTCTGTGGAATTACTGATCGTGGTGTAAAAACCTGTTAATCTTAACTTTACAACCTGACCTCTTGTAATGTAACTCAGGTCATTAGAATTGATAATCTGATTTTTAACTCCCGGAGTTACATAATCAACCATTCTTGGATTGATATAAATCTCATTAAGGGTCGGAGCCAGACTAAAAAATGCACCGTTATAAACAATAAAGTTTTTACCGTTGATTTTATAAGTAACCTTTGCTTTCATCCCGGCATCCAAAGCATCATAAATTGCACTTTTACCTTTTGAATTATTCGCAAACCTGGTGATTCCGCTTCTATAATGTCCGTCTCTCTGTGATTCTGAGTAAGAACTGAAAATGGATGCAACTACATTAAACTTATTGAAATCTACTTCCGAAGAAATATTTAATGAATAATGATTTCTTGTAAACTCATAAGAATATTGCGTTCTGTCTCCAACTCTTACAAGATAATTAGGATCATCTGCATTGTATTGTAAATCATTATTGAAAGGATTTAAATTAAATGCAAAATCGGCACCCAATAGATCTTTTACTCTTCTGAAGTTATCAGATTTTAAATTCTGATAATTAAAATTAATATTTAATTTCCAGTTATCTTTTAATCTTGTATCAAAATGTGAGGCGAAATTGAATGTTTTATCTTGATTCACATCTTCCACCAAACTATAAGCAGCTCTCTTTCCTTTTACCTGAATAGGATTTCCCTGAGCATCAAACCCAATATTATATGTTCCTTCTATAATATTGTTGTTCTGACTGTATAAATCTAACCAGTTAATCTGTGAATTCTGTTTAAACTCATCTACTGTAAAATTACCAAAACTTGGAAGATTTCTGTAATAAGTAGGATTCGGATCTTTAGCTCTGAACCAGTCTAATCTGCTTCGTGCATCGCTCCCTATCTGATAAGAAACTGTATTGATCCAGTTTGAATTTTTACCTATTTTAAGATAGTCTGTCAACATAAACATCGGCTCAAAAACTTTTCTGATTCTTGAGTTTCTTTGTTCACCATCTTGCCATCCCCAGAATGAATTATAGTTTTTCCCCATAATATCATACACTTCCTGTGTGTTTGGCGAGTTAGATGCTCTGTAAGTTGGTGATCCAAAGCCTGTAAAGTTAATAGAGTGTCTGTCACTGAATTTCTTTTCTACAGCAGCAAAGTAAGCATAAGAATCCTGATAAACACCATCTATGATTGCCTGATCTCCCCATCTTCTGCTTCCTGAGAATGTGAATGCCCAACCTTTTTTGCTCATTCCGGTAGAATAAGTTGCCATTGCTCTGTGCAGGTAACTTCTATTGGTAAATGAGTAAGCAAGAGAAGTCTGCTTTCTGTAAGATGATGCTCTGGTATTATAATAAACGACCCCTCCAAGATTACCAAAAGTATATTCTGAAGGCGTAAGATTATCTACGTTTTCATAAGGATATCTCGTTACATCATTCAAACCACCCCAGTTGCTGAAATCAATTCTTCCGTCATCATTTTTAGACATAGAAACTCCATTGAAAACAACATCTTCAAAACGGTTATCAACACCTCTGGGTCTGAACCAGTAAGCACCCAGTTCAAACGCAGAAACATTCTGAAATGCATCTCTACCCGAACTTAAAAGACCAACCGTAGGCTGCATCGCAGAGCCTCCGTCTTCTGAATCTCCCTGAGAATCATCAATCACAACAACACCGGCATCATTTCCAACGCTGTTGTTTAATACAATTACACCTAAATCTTTTCTTTTTTCGTTAGCCGTAACATCAAATTCTAATGTCTTAGATTCGAAGTTTGGTTTTGAAATCGTAATAAGATAATGTCCGGGCATTAAATCTACAAACTGAAAATAACCAATTTTGTCTGCGGTAACGTCATTTACAGATTGTTCAAGATCAACCTCTGCTCTCTCCACAGGTTTACCGTCCTGACCTTTAACATACGCATAAACAGTAGTTTGCGCATAGTAATACGATGCAGGAAGCAAAGTAAACAAAGAGATTAGGGATAGTTTTTTAATCATAATAAACTTATTTTAGCACCTTCTTTATTTAAGGGGCAACAAATTTAGTATTATTTTCATTAACACAAACATTTTTAATGCTTTATTCTATTAAATATTCTTAACACTTAATAATTATCTTAATAAACACGCCTTTTTATGATTGAAATCAAAAAAAGCTTTATTAAGGATAATTTAATCTTCAGTTATTTTAAAAATGTGTAATTTTAGCGCCTCAATTTTTTGAATTTAATAAATATCATGAAAAAATTCTTATCAATTTTCGCAATATTATGTTTTACTGTAGGATTTTCCCAGCAGAAACAAGTGAAAAGAGCTGCAGTTGGTTTCCTGAATGTTGAAAACTTATGGGATACCATCGTTTCTGCAGATTACATAGATGGTACTCTGCCTTTTTCTAATCCAAAATTTCACAGAAGTGTACCTGTAGATTCTCTGAAGTACCTTGAAACAACTGAAGATTACAAAGGAGAATGGAGCAACGAGCTTCTTGTAGGCAAAAAAGTAATAAGAAAACAGGTACTTGCAGATGATTTTACACCAAACAGCCCCAAAAGATGGGGTTCCAAGTACTACAACCAAAAACTAGCAAACGAAGCCAAGGTAATTTCTGAACTTGGGAGGCAATATACCAATGATAACCCTGTAATCTGCGGACTGATTGAAGTGGAAAACCGTCAGGTAATTGAAGATCTTATCAAACAGCCTGTACTGGCAAAAAGCAATTACGGAATTGTACATTATAATTCTTATGATGCCCGAGGAATAGACATTGCCATGATCTATCAGAAAAACAGATTTGTACTGGAAGATTCTTATACCAAAGAAATTAAAAACTACAATGAAGAAGGAAGAAGAGAATACACAAGAGATGTTTTGGTTGCAATTGGCTATCTGGATGGCGAAAAAACTGCAGTTTTTATGAATCACTGGCCTTCAAGAAGAGGTGGTGAAGCGGTATCTCAACCCAAAAGAAATGCTGCTGCTACAGTTTTGAAAAATGAAATGGACAAAATTGCAGCAGAAAATCCTGGTATTAAAATGTTTGCAATGGGAGATTTCAATGATGATCCGGTGAGTCCGAGTCTCAAAAAACATCTGGGAGCAGTAGCAAGCCCGTCAGAATTATCAGAAAAAACACCATATTATAATCTGATGTATAAACTGTTCAAAGCCGGAGTTGCTTCATTAGCTTACAGAGATTCTCCAAATTTATTTGATCAGATTATTGTTTCTAAAAACCTATATTCAGACGAAAAAATCACTCCTACTTATACCATTTTCAAGGCTGAGATTTTTGCTCCGTCTTATTTGATCAATAAAGAAGGACAATGGAAAGGCTACCCTTTCAGATCCTGGGACGGTGACAGATTTACCGGAGGATACAGCGACCACTTCCCCGCTGTTTCGATTGTTCAGAAAGAATACATCAAAAAATAAAACAAAAAGCACTCTTTACAGAGTGTTTTTTTATGTATTTTCTTATTTACTAATTGTCTGAAAATAAACTGACACTATTTTATAGTCTGAAAATCAGGGATTATAATAGATACTTCAACAAGCTCAGTGTGACAACTCTACCACTAAACGCTTGATTTAGCCATGTCAGGCAGAGCCTGTCGAAGCCTTTTAGGCTAGTAATCAAATTTTATTTATTATCAGGACTTACTTTGTTTAAAAATAAAAAAGCTGCAACTCCCGAAATAATCGACATCATGCATGCGAGAATAAAACTTCCGATTGCATATTGGAGAATATTGTTTTTTACAAGATCAAAATTCCATTCCTGATGTATAAGATCACTTTCACCGCTTACAAAAGGAGATCCCAGTATAAGAGAAGCAATAATAATAAACGGAATAAACGGCGGCAAGCTCACATTGGAAGCGATAAATGCTAAAACCTTATTGAGTTTAAACAAAACCGAAAGCGATATGACCAATAATGTATGAAATCCCCATAGCGGAGTCAGACCAATGAACACGCCTAAAGCAATTGAAAATGATTTTATTCTGTTGCTGCCCTCGCTTTCCAATACATCTTCCTGGATGAATTTTTTAAAGCTTTTTTTTTTGAAATTATTAATAAAATTCCTCGGAATGATATAAACTAAGGTAATGACAACCAAAATCGTATTCAGAATACTGATTCTCGTAAAATCTTTGAAAGGTCTGAAATGTGAAACTCTTTCAGCCGGATCATATAATACCTTTACCGGAACATTTTTTACCGGAATATGCCTCCAAGCTGTTCTTACGATAATTTCAATTTCAAATTCAAACTTTGGAGTATAATATTTCTTAGGAATTTTATGCAACGGATACAATCTGTAGCCGGACTGTGTATCTTCCAGCTTAATCCCTGTCTCAAACCAAAACCAGAAATTGGAAAACCTGTTCCCGAAGCTGCTCTTTTTAGGAATTCCATCCTGAGACATATTTCGGTTTCCAATCAGCAAAACATCTTGTTTCTCAGCAAATAAGGCTTCTACAAATACAGGAATATCATTTGGATAATGCTGTCCGTCAGAATCAATTGTAATGGCAAAATCAAACCCGTTTTCTTTTGCTTTTCTGAAACCTGTCTTTAGTGCATTTCCTTTACCTTTATTTTCAGGAAGATTAATGGTTAAAATCTGAAAATAGCTTTCTAAAATTTCTAAAGTAGAATCTGTAGAGCCGTCATTGATAACAATAATTTTTTCTGTATAATCTAAGACCCCGTCAAGTACTCTTCTTAAAGTTTTATGATTGTTGTAAGTAGGTACAAGAACGCAGATTTTCTTATCCGAAATTGCATTCCTGATTTCAGAAAGTGTCATTATCTTAATGAATTTTTTTCAGCTGCAGTCATCGTTTTAGACTGCATAGCAAATTTGCGGATGTATGTTTTCAAAGCTTTATTTTGAGTAGAATAATTACTGATAATGAACGCTTTATCATCCTGTAGATTTTTAGAATAACCAACAATTTTCGGGATATTTTCCTGTACACTCATTCTGATAACTCTCAGTTCGATATTGTTAGGATTATTTTTAATCACAGATTCTAATGAAGTTGCCCCTGTTTTTACAAAAGATTTTCTTTTATTCTTATCTGTTGTTATTTTGGCTTCAAGAATTTGCGCTGCTGCTTTGTATGCAGAAGTTATAGGATCTGAAGAATTTTTCTTATCAGCAAGCTCAATAAAATTTTTTGCCCCTTCATTAGAAGAATTTGCCTTTGAATAGGCGTTTCTCAACGCTTCAAGATCACCATTTTGAAAAAACAAAAATACTATTGAAAATAAAGAGATTAAAAGCTTCATATATTGGTATAATTTACAGACATTTTCAATGCAATAGTCTCGCCAAAAGCTGTCGTGTTTTTTACTTTAATATCATTTTCGTTTTCACTGATATCCAGACTCATGGTGAGTTCCGGAGTTTCAAAAGGATTGATAATTGCCATAAACTTTACATTAGACGCAGATTTCAAAAACAATTTTTTACCCGTAAATTCTTCGGTCAGTTCTTTTACGATCTGCATCATACAAACTCCCGGTGTAACAGGGTTCCCAGGAAAATGTCCTTTGAAAATATCATGGTCTTTATTTAGTCTGATTTTCGCAGTATAACTCCCGTTTCCTGCCATTTTATAGCTGTCTAAAGTATAAAAATCTGTAAGTATCGTGTGCATTGTTATTCTGTTTCTTGTTCAGTTTCAGTAATTTGAAATAGCTTGATGTTGATTTTAAAATCTTTATGCTGAATTTCAATCGTTTCTGCAAAAGTAGGTTTTTTAGCCTCAAATGTAAAATTGATCTTTTCCTTATTTTTTTTAGTGTAAACAATTTGTGTCAACATTTCAGTTTCTTTTCCGTAAAATAAATAATACGTTTTGTTTTCGTCTTTTGAAATGTCAATAATAGACTCATTGTTTTCAAATCTCTCGGTCAGAATGTATTTTTGTCTTAACAATTCCTGAAAATCATTTTTAAGAAAATTAATCACCATTTTTTTATCTAAATCTGGCAGAACATAATTGAGTTTAAAATCATTATCCGAAATTTCAAAATCAATCATCTTATTCCCGAAATCTGTTGTAAGAACAACTCTGTGTGTATTTTTGTTTATTTTTTTAATGATTATGATTCCGCTGATATTATTTCCATAAACCTCCATTTGGCATTTATAAATGTAATCTTGAGGTGAGGTGAAAAAAAGATTTTCGGTTTTGAAACTTTTGTGAAGTGGCAATGGTTGTACATCTTTCAGTTTGTATGTTTTGCACGAAACAAAAGACAATAAAATCAAACTATAAAGAAAAGTCAGAAGCAGCAATCGGCGCATTGATCTTGGGATTTTTAAAAACAATATTCGTCGTATCTCCCGAAGCTTCTGTCATATTGACCTGAGAAACCGTTGACTGATTTTTAGGAAAATAAAGTTCTATTTCCTTAATGTATTTCAGCAGCTGGGAAGATTTGGGAATAAATCTGGCGATGTTGTAATTTTCATTTTTGAAATACCGCACAATAAATTCAGGATCACCAAACATCTGCCCGTTTGAGCTTCCTACAATCAGTTTATTGATTTTTTCAAATGTTTTGCTTTTTGCATCCACAGAAGACTTTTTGCCCTGATCGTTGATTAAAATCTTATTATCCTTAAAAATAATGCTGTACTGATAAGGTTTAGTGTACTTCCAGCTTAAAGTATTGGGAGACTTCAATGACATTTTCCCTTGTGTAACAATATTTTTATCCAGAAAATCCATTTTTTTTGTTTGAACAAAATCACTTTGCAGGGTTTTGATCTGCTGACTTTCGGATGATATTTTTGTAACGAATGCCTTAGATTCGTTGCTCGTCATTGCTGTATTCTGAGCAAAAACTAAGCTTGAAATCAACAGAAATGCTACAAAAGTTATATTTTTTAACATTATTTTTCTAATTTAATCAAAGAATCAACTGTAAAAGTTGAATATTTTTCACGTTCCAAAAATAACAATAATTCTACCAAAACCTGGTACGTCTTTTCCGAAGTATCGTGAAGCAGAACAATACTTCCTTTTTTTAAGTCCTTCGTTACTCTTCTCAATATTTTTTTCTCATCCATAATTACAGTATCCAAAGATCGAACATTCCAACCAATGCTATTTTTCTTTGTTTTTTTGATGGCTTTTGCAATATTCGGATTAGTAACTCCGAAAGGTGGTCGATATAAATTTGTTTTTACATTTCCGATTTTTAGCATTACTTCATCACATTTTTCAATTTCCTCAATCATTTTTGAAGTTGATAAAAACCCTGTATTTTTAGAATGAGAATAAGTGTGATTTCCAATGGTGTGACCTTCAGAAATAATTCTTTGAAAGATTTCCGGATATTTTTCAATCTGTTTTCCGATGCAGAAAAAGGTGGCTTTTACATTGTTTTCTTTTAACAGATCTAAAAATTTCGGCGTGAATTCCGTCGGACCATCATCAAAAGTCAGAGCGACTTCTTTTATTTTGGTTCTTTTGTGGATAAAACTATTGACAAAATATTCTAACTGAATATCAAATGATCCCCAAATAACCATTCCCGAAAATAGAATGAAACAGAAAACATACACCCAAATTGTACCTTGAAAAGCATAAATAATAAGGTTCAGGAAAATATAAAAAATGATAAACTGATAATGTTTCATATTTTAGTATTTCAAATTTACCTTAAGCTGTTGACTGATTTCTGAAAGTATGTTTGTCATTCCGGAGGAATCTCAATGGTTAAAAGGAAATGTTTAGATTCTTCCAGAATGACAAAAGCAATTTACATTTAGCTTAATAATCAAGCCTTCTCCAACAAAACCAAACTATGATCGTTTCCTCTTAAATGATTATAAAGCAAAACATTTTTCACTTCGTTCTTCTTCACTGAATTAATCATCATTGCTTCCGGAATCTCCTGATTTTTAAGAATATGACAAGCCATAAATGTTGAAAAACCACTTGCCGTATTGAATTCGCCGCTTAAATGTTTGTAATAGAGTAAAGCCGAATTGGTAAATAACTCCGAAGCGCTTTTATAATAAACATCCGATTTAGAATCACCGCTGAATCCTAAAATTACGGCATCAATATTCTTATTCGTTAAATCATTTTTAGCTAAAAACTCTTCAATAAACTGTTGAGTTTCTTCCAAATCCAATCGGCTGCTGATTTGAATATCTTTTAATTGAGCGTAAGAATGCTCTGTTTTCTCTTTTCCTAAAACAAAAAAACTTGCTCCTTCTCCCCAAATTACCCCTTCTGTTTCAGAATTCAGATAATCAATAGGAAGGTTTTTTTCTTTTTTAATGGTTTTATTCAGTTTGTAAAGTTCCATCACTCTTTCGGTCTGTTCGTCTGTGGAACCAACCAAAACATTTTTTGCTTCATCATCATTGATCTGTAATTTTGCATCCAAAAAAGAAAACTCTAATGAAGAAGAGGTATTAACATACGTAAAATTGTACGCATGACATTGTAATCCCAGAGCAATTTGTCCCGCAACGGTATTATGTGTCGACTGAATAAAAAAAGTTGGAGTCAGAAACTCTTCATGGTTATCCAATACATTTTTCAGAAATTTTTCAGAATCCTGGGAACATCCCATTCCTGTTCCGACAATAATGGCATCAGGATTCTCAATTCCGGCTTCTTCCAAAGCGTATTGTGAAGCTACGGAACTCATTTTTACAGTTTTAGACATTCTTCTGCTCGCCGCAGGCGGAATGAATTCTTTATAATTGGGTTCAATCGCTTTTAAAACCTGAGATGAATTTTCCGGTTTTAAATGATAGAAAAAATTTTCGTTTAAAGTGTCCTGAGCCGAAATACAGGCTGCACTGTTGATGTAAACGGCACTCATGATTTTGAGAAAATTAAAGTTGAACAATTTCCTCCAAAACCAAACGAATTGGATAGAACATGGTTGATATTTTTCTCTTTAAGCTCCGTTACAGGTGTTAAATCAAATTCTGCCATTTTAGTTTTAAAATTCAGATTCGGGAAAATAAGATTGTGCTGAATTGCCAAAAGAGAATACACAGCTTCAATTCCTGCCGCTGCAGCCAGTGTGTGACCAGTAAAAGCTTTTGTAGAACTGAATTCCGGAACATTGCCTTCCCCGAAAATCCGGATCATCGCAATTCCTTCAGACAAATCGTTATTTGGGGTTGCTGTTCCGTGAACATTGATATAATCGATATTTTCTTTATTTAAGCCCGAAACTTTTAAAGCTTTTTCCATGGCTAAAAACGCACCTTGTCCATTTTCTGAAGAAGCAGTCTGATGATGCGCATCATTGGCATTTCCGTATCCGGAAAGATAACCCAGAACTTTTTTATTTTCCTTTTTTACAATTTCATCAGATTCCAGAACAATGAAAGCGGCTGCTTCACCCAGATTCAGACCTTTTCTGTCGTTATCGAAAGGGGTGTTGTAAGAATCCGTTAAAATCATCAGTGTATTGAAACCATTCAATGTAAATTTTGAAAGAGAATCTGTTCCGCCCACAATTACACGGTCTAAAACTCCACTTCTGATTAATTTTGCGCCCATCATTATTGCATTGGCAGCCGATGAACAGGCGGTACTGATGGTGGAAACCATGCCTTTTAGTCCAAGATAATCAGCAATCAGCAAGGAAGAATTTCCTGCATCATGAGAATGAATATATTGTTGTTTTTCAGGAAAGTCTTCGTAAGTGTAGAAATATTTTTCGGTAACATCCATTCCTCCAACACTGGTTGAAGAAATCAGTCCTGTTTTATATTCGTTAATATCCGAAATTCCGGAACTTTCTATCGCTTCTTTTGCAGCCATCATTCCCAACAGAGCTGTTCTCGTAGCATGATGATCTTCATTCAGGTGAAGTTTTTCTGCAAGTTCGTCATTAGATAATTTGATTTCGCCTGTTTTAATATTTCCTTTATGGCGTGTTTCAAACAGAGTGATGTCGGAAATTCCGTGTTGTCCGGATTTTAAAGAATTCAGATTTTCTTCCACATTGTTTCCAATAGCGGAAATGATGCCCATTCCTGTAATGGCAATTTTATGACTCATGTACTTTGGGGATTTTCAGAATTATTTTTCCTGCGACTCCTGAAAAAGCTTTTTCAGTTCCACAGAGTCTACCGGCTTCATTCTTCCGGAAAGAATCAGAGAGAGTTCTTTTCTTCTTAGTGCAGCTGCATATCTTTCTTTTTCAAGATCCGTTTCCGGTTCCATCTCAGGAATCGGTATAGGTCTGTTGAATTCGTCTACAGCCACAAAAGTATAGATTCCTTTATTGGTCTGAATTTTTTTGCGGTTGATAGGATCATCCAGCCAGACATCCACATAGATTTCCATGGATGTTGAAAATGCGCGGGATACTTTAGATTCCATCACCACAATTCCGCCTTCCGGAATAGGATGATCAAACGAAACATGATTTACAGATGCTGTAACGACTCTTCTTTCACAATGTCTTGTTGCAGAAATAGAAGCACATCTGTCCATTCTTGCCAAAAGCTCTCCTCCGAAAAGATTTCTGAGCTGATTGGTATCGTTCGGAAGAACAATATTGGTCATTACCGTAAGAGATTCTGACGCTTTTTTTATTTTTGCCATCGTGACTTTCTTTTATATGAAGTTGCTTTCCAGTTTTTTGCAGCCTGTTTTTTTACAGAGTCCTGCTTTAATGAATCTGCTTTAAAAGCTTTTATAGAATCCTGCCGTCTCATCTGGGCAGAATCTATTTTTACAGGAGCTTTTTTCTCAATTCTCTGTGTTTTTGTCTGTACAGAAAGATCATCAAAAGATTTTTTGCCAAAAAGCAATTCCTGCTGAGTGTAAGCAAAATATAGTATTCCTAAAACCGGAATGATGAATAAAAATATCCATAACACTGATTTATTGAACCTGTAATCTTTCTCAGATTTATTTTCTGAAACTTCAGCGGGCTTATCATTAATATCTGAAAAGCGAATTTCTTCCAAACCATAAAAATCCGGATAATCTGATTCTAAGCGATTTCCTTTGAATAAAATTTTTCCGTCTTCTATAAAAGCGGTTCCAAGACCGGAAATTTCTAAAGTTTTGTCAGACTGCAGTCTTTTCTTCCAGAAATCCACCTGCAGCTCCAGTTCTCTTTCTGCTGAAGCTTTTGAAATGTCTTTCTGACGGCTCAAAAAGCTGATAAAATCATCATTCTGAATCTGATAATCCTGCTGAAAAGCGATTTTGCTGGAAGGCGGAAGAATACTTCCGTTTTCAGAATTGATAACTGCTTTGGAGTTTTCCAGAGAGAATACACCAAATTGCGGAACGATAACGGTTCCGAATTGCTTCAGATATTCTAAAATGTATGCTGAAATATTCATTTGGCAGCAAATTTATGATTTTTTCATGACTTTTTTAAATGTTTCTCTATAAGTTGGTTTCTTAATTATTGGTAAAAATGATCTGAAAATATTTAATTCTGATCAATGCTTTGAGTTATTAAAATAAAAAAAGACTGCCTCAACAGTCTTTAAAAAAAAAAATTAATGTAACTATGATATAAGTGTGAAGCAGTGTTCTTATGATTATTGAATTTTCCAGCTGATTCCAAACATAAAATTGATTCCTGCCTGAGCAAAGTAAATTGGTCCGTCATACACGTAACCATTGTTTACATATTTCTGATCAAAAATATTATTAACCAGAAGTTTCAGTGCAACATCATGCTTATTGATCTTAAACTGATATTGTGCATTAAAATCAGTAAGAAAATAGTCTTTCAACTGTAAATCCGGAGTTTCTGTATTATCAAGATATTGCTTACCAACATATTGATTGATCAGCGCAAACTGAAAATTCTTAGTCGGGTTATATTTCAGGCTTAGATTGGTAATAACATTAGGAGAGAAAGAAATCTCCGTGTTTCCTAAATTGTTTATGCCGTTTTGGTTTTCAATGCGGAAGTCCAAATTTCTGCTCTGACTTAAACTTACATTACCGGAAACTTCCCATTGTTTTCCTAATTTTGTCAAAGCTCCAACCTCAATTCCTCTTCGGTAGCTTTTCCCTGAGTTGGTTCTGATAAATTCTCCGATATTACTGATCTGTCCGTTTAAAACCAACTGATTGATATAATACATATAATAAAGATTGGCAGTAAATTCAACCGTACCAAAACGCTTTTCAATTCCGGCTTCAAAATCATGAAGTTTCTCGGCTTTCACATCATTATTGGAAAAAAGATCATCACGATTGGGCTCACGCTGTGCGTGAGCATACGAAAGGAATATTTTCCCGTTGCCTAATCTGTAATTTACTCCGGCTTTAGGATTAAAGAAAAGCCAGTTTCTTTTTAAATCTGCGCCTTCATCGTCACCCTGCAAAAGAATTTTGGTGTCATAATCAATATTCCTAAGCTGTAGATCTCCAAAAAGTTCAAAGTCATTAATTTTCACCAAAGCTTTAGCAAATCCGGCAACTTCATTTTTTACAGATCGGTTTCGGTAATACTCATGCTGCGGTATCTGAGGAACAAAAACATCTCTCACATTCCCGTAATGTCTGCCAAAATACTGATTTCCGACAAGACCAAAATTCAGATCTATATTATCGAATTTTCCGTACAAAGTAGAGACTATCCCGTAAAAATCATTGTTGAGCCATTTTTTTCTGATAAAGTCCGAATATTCTTCACCGTTAAAATCAGGCAGATTGTATCTTGCATAAGGATCTCCCTGTTTGTAATTTTCATAATATCCTCTTCCTTTGGTATAATGAAGTGTTGTTTCAAGATTCCATCGTTCGTTCAGTCCCTGTTCCCACAAAAGCTGATAATGGTTTTGTCTGTAATTATCAGTTTCATTATCATAAAATCCTATGATATTCTCCCAATTGGCGTCATAGATTGCTCCTGAAAAATTATATCTAGGATTGGTTTCCCATGTCTTTCTGTCGACTCCGTTCCAAGCCTGATATGTTTTTTCTTTCCCTCCGAATGCCATCAGACGAAGCTTGGTTTTTCCTTCTTCAAATAAAGCGGTAAAGTTGTACGAATTAAGATCTGAAAATGCCCGGTCGATATATCCGTCAGAGTGAATATGAGAATATCTTCCCATAACCGACAAACGGTTTTTCCAGAATTTTCCGGAGCCTATTTCTGCTGAATATTTGTAGGTATTAAAAGACCCGTAACTGTCATCAGTTTTGAAATAAAATTTTTCTTCCGGTTCTTTTGAAATTACATTGATGCTTGCTCCGAATGCGGAAACACCATTATTGGAAGTTCCAACTCCTCTCTGAATGACGATTTGTGATGCGGAACTCGTTAAATCCGGAACATTCACGAAAAAAGTTCCCTGGCTTTCAGAATCGTTAAACGGAACACCATTCATCATAACATTAATCCCTCTTCCTGCAACACCACGAATCCTGAAGCCGGTGTACCCTACTCCATTTCCTGCATCTGATGTTGAAATAATTGAAGTCTGATTTTTGAGAAGAATCGGCAGATCCTGCCCCAGATTTCTACTGTCCAGATCTTTCTGAACGCTGATAATCTCTTTTGCAACCGGAAGCCTTTTGGTAAAACTGACGGTTTCAATTTCTCTTATCTTAAGAGAGTCTGAATTCTGAGCCTGTAAAAAACTCAGCGAGCCTGCGATAAGCCCTAAAAAAAATAATCCTTTCATTCTTATAAATTTTTAAAATTTAATGGAATAAAAGGGGCGATTAAAAAAATGTAACAATTTGAAAATTTAACAATGCAGCAATGCCGAAACATTGATAAACTGATACATTGGTACACTTACAAAATTCCCTAAACAGCATTACCTGTTCCAGGTTCATTGGGTATAATCTCAGCCCCGACAGGAGCACCCCTTTATTTCAGCGGCAAAAGTACAACTTTTATAATTAAATTAAAATAAAATTTTCATCAGTATGACCGGTTGTAAGAATCGATGAAGTAATAATTTTTATCGTCTTTGGTTACTTCAAACATTTTGCCCAGTTTCCAGCTGTAATTTCTTTTTATATCTGAATACTCAAACGGGATCACAATTTTATTATCCACATCAATCACTCCAAATTTATCATTGTGAGTTGCAATAATCATAGGATTGGCGGTATCATCTCCTTCCAGAACATATAAATATTGATATTTCGGATAAATCTTAAACTGAGAATGATCCGAAGGATTTTTAAACTTAGCATCTTCAATGATGCCATATTTGCCATTCAGAATATAGGCATGAAACAAAGCTTTTTTCAGGTCAGATTTGCATCTTCCCAAATCGTCATTTTTATATTGATAAACACGTTTTCCGGCTTTATTGATCCTGAAAGCCATACCTTTTTTCTCTACAGTTGCATAAAGTTCGCTGCCAAAATGCTTTATCTTTTCATTTGGTGAATTTAAAAGGTTACAATCTTCACCAAAAAACATGGCAAGATCATACTCAGGCGCAATTACAAATTTCCCTTTTTGATTGACAAAACCAGATTTTCCGTTTAGTTTTTTAGGAATTAATAATGGGATATTTTCGTTAACAACAGGAAGACCGGTATTTCTTGTGTGCAAAGTGGATGTATTATTCTGTCCGCTTGCTTTTTTCACTATCTTTTTGGTAGTTTGCCTGTTCTGGCAAAAAGCTGTTGCCGAAAACAGCACGATAAATAAGATTTCAATTTTTTTCACCAGCCTCATTATTATTTTTTGCCAAAAATATAAAATAAAAAATTCATATTTATAAACAATCTAAATAATTTAATTCTTACAAAATTCTAATTTTTTGTAATTTTGGGATCATTTTTTAAATGTCTGGTAATGTAATGCCTGTAAGGATAAACTATTGATTTCAAATTATCAATAACCATTCTAAACGCAAGCTGAAGATTTTTTTTAAGCAAAATTTTATCAGCGAAAAGCAGTTCCAGATATTGAAAATGTAGATTATGCGGTTTTATCAAATTATTAAGTATAATCTAATGTATAAAAAAGAAAAGAGTATATGAGTATTTATCAGGATTATCTCCAGGAGATTGAAGAAAGAAAAATTCAGGGTCTGCACCCAAAACCAATTGACAGTGCTGAACTATTAAGCGAAATTATTACACAAATTAAAGATCATGCTAACGAAAACAGAGCTGATTCGCTTAAATTTTTTATTTACAACACTCTGCCCGGAACTACAAGTGCTGCCGGTGCTAAAGCAAAATTTTTAAAAGAAATTATTCTTGGAGAATCTTCTGTAGAGGAGATCAGTCCTGCTTTTGCTTTTGAGCTTTTATCTCACATGAAAGGCGGTCCTTCTATTGAAGTTCTGCTTGATTTAGCATTAGGAAATAATGAAGATACTGCAAAACAGGCAGCCGAAGTTCTTAAAACACAGGTTTTTCTTTATGATGCAGACACAGACCGTTTAAGAGAAGCTTTTAAAAACAACAATCCAATCGCCAGAGATATTCTGGAAAGCTACGTAAAAGCAGAATTCTTCACCAAATTACCTGAAGTTCCTGAAGAAATTAAAGTAGTTACTTTTATTGCCGGGGAAGGAGACATTTCAACAGATTTGTTATCTCCTGGAAATCAGGCACACTCAAGGTCAGACCGAGAGTTACATGGAAAATGCATGATCACTCCTGAAGCTCAGGCAGAAATCAAAGCTTTGCAGGCTCAGCACCCTGATGCAAGTGTAATGCTGATTGCAGAAAAAGGAACGATGGGTGTAGGTTCATCCAGAATGTCGGGAGTAAACAATGTAGCTCTCTGGACAGGAAAACCAGCAAGCCCATATATTCCATTTGTTAATATTGCTCCTATTGTAGGCGGAACAAACGGCATTTCTCCCATCTTCCTTACAACAGTGGATGTGACAGGAGGAATAGGTATTGACCTTAAAAACTGGGTGAAAAAAGTTGACGAAAACGGAAATCCTGTACGGAACGAAAACGGCGAGGTTGTTCTTGAGCAGGCTTACTCAGTAGCAACAGGAACTGTATTGACTATCAATACAAAAAAGAAAAAATTATATAACGGAGATACAGAACTGATTGATCTTAGTAGATCATTCACTCCTCAGAAAATGGAATTTATCAAAGCGGGAGGTTCTTACGCCATCGTTTTTGGTAAAAAAATACAAACTATTGCGGCACAGATTTTAGGGGTTGAAATCCCAACTGTTTTCGCTCCTTCAAAAGAAGTTTCTATCGAAGGACAGGGTCTTACTGCAGTTGAAAAAATCTTCAACAGAAATGCAGTTGGCTTAGCTCCAGGAAAAGTTCTACACGCTGGTTCTGATGTACGTGTAGAAGTTAACATTGTTGGTTCTCAGGACACTACAGGTTTGATGACCGCTCAGGAATTAGAATCAATGGCAGCAACCGTCATTTCTCCAATTGTTGATGGTGCTTACCAGTCAGGTTGTCATACCGCTTCGGTTTGGGATAAAAAAGCTCAGGCAAATATTCCGAAATTAATGAAATTCATGAATGACTTCGGATTGATTACAGCCCGTGACCCGAAAGGAGAATATCATGCAATGACCGATGTTATTCATAAAGTTCTTAATGATATTACCATTGATGAATGGGCAATTATTATTGGCGGAGATTCTCATACAAGAATGTCTAAAGGGGTTGCTTTCGGAGCTGATTCCGGGACAGTTGCTCTGGCTTTAGCAACAGGTGAAGCTTCAATGCCTATTCCTGAGTCTGTAAAAGTGACCTTCAAAGGCGATATGAAAGAGCACATGGATTTCCGTGATGTTGTACATGCAACTCAGGCTCAAATGCTGAAACAGTTTGGTGGAGAAAATGTCTTCCAAGGCAGAATTATTGAGGTTCACATCGGAACTCTTCCTGCAGATCAGGCATTTACATTTACAGACTGGACTGCCGAGATGAAAGCTAAAGCATCTATCTGTATTTCTCAGGATGATACTTTGATAGAGTCTTTAGAGATTGCAAAATCCAGAATCCAGATCATGATCGACAAAGGAATGGACAATCACAATCAGGTTCTTCAAGGATTAATCAACAAAGCAAATAAGAGAATTACTGAGATCAAATCAGGTGAAAAACCTGCTCTGACTCCGGATGCTAATGCTAAATATTACGCTGAAGTAGTTGTTGATCTTGATGCGATTGTAGAACCAATGATCGCAGATCCGGATGTAAACAATGAAGATGTTTCTAAAAGATATACGCACGATACCATCAGAGATTTAACGTATTACGGAGGTGAGAAAAAAGTTGATCTTGGCTTCGTAGGATCTTGCATGGTTCACAAAGGAGACTTGAAAATTGTTTCTCAAATGCTTAAAAATATCGAAAGACAAAACGGAACGGTTGAATTTAAAGCACCTCTTGTTGTTGCCGCTCCAACTTACAACATCATTGATGAACTTAAAGCGGAAGGCGACTGGGAATTTTTAGAAAAATATTCAGGTTTTGAGTTTGACGACAACGCTCCAAAAGGTGAAGCACGTGTTGAATATAAAAACATGATGTATCTTGAAAGACCCGGATGTAACCTTTGTATGGGGAATCAGGAAAAAGCAGCCAAAGGAGATACTGTTTTAGCAACTTCTACCCGTCTTTTTCAGGGAAGAGTCGTGGAAGATTCTGAACGTAAAAAAGGTGAATCTTTACTGGCATCAACTCCGGTAGTAGTATTATCAGCCATCATGGGAAGAATTCCAAACATTGAAGAATACAAAGCTGCTGTGGAAGGAATTAACCTGACTACATTTGTGCCTCCAATCAAAGAGTTAACAAGTACAAGTGCTCACTAATAAAGCATAACATCGGTCGAAAGACTTTTTCAGTATAAAACAAAAGATTTTAGTCTCAGGATTAGAATCTTTTGTTTTTCTTGTTTAGAATATTTCTATTTTAGGTCTATCTTAATTATTTTGATGTAAATCAATCACTAAAAATTTATTTTTCCTTAACTTCATCATTATAAATAATCTCTGTCATACATTATATTTATCATCACTTCGATTCTGAGGAACGAAATTTGATGCATATTGACGAGAATTTCTGCTTTTATTGAAATAAATCTATAGCAGTTATTAATTAAAAAGAAAAAATTACAACAGATATGACTTTCGACATTGACATGATCAAAAAAGTGTACGAACGCTATCCTGAAAGAATTGCAGCTGCAAGACAAATTACAGGAAAGCCATTGACACTTTCAGAAAAAATTCTTTACACTCATTTATGGGAAGGCAATGCAACACAGGAACATGAAAGAGGAAATTCTTATGTGGATTTTGCTCCGGACAGAGTGGCTATGCAGGATGCTACTGCACAAATGGCACTTTTGCAGTTTATGCAGGCTGGTAAAGCCAAAGTTGCAGTTCCTTCTACCGCTCATGCAGACCACCTTATTCAGGCAAGAGTAGGTGCAGAAGCAGATTTGCAGGAAGGTATCAACAAAAATTCAGAAGTTTTCAATTTTTTAAGTTCAGTCTGTGACAAATACGGAATAGGCTTCTGGAAACCGGGAGCCGGAATCATCCATCAGGTTGTTCTCGAAAATTATGCATTTCCGGGCGGAATGATGATCGGGACCGACTCTCATACCGTAAATGCCGGAGGTCTCGGAATGGTTGCCATCGGAGTTGGAGGTGCAGATGCGGTTGATGTAATGGCAGGAATGCCCTGGGAACTGAAAATGCCTAAATTGATCGGGATCAAACTAACGGGTAAAATGAACGGATGGACTTCCGCAAAAGATGTTATCCTGAAAGTTGCAGGAATTCTTACCGTAAAAGGAGGAACAGGCTGCATTGTAGAATATTTCGGCGAAGGTGCAGAGTCTCTTTCCGCTACCGGAAAAGGAACGATCTGTAATATGGGAGCTGAAATTGGAGCCACTACCTCTACTTTCGGGTATGATGATTCTATGAAAAGATATTTAACTGCTACAGGAAGACAGGATGTTGTAGATGCGGCAGATCAGATTGCAGAACATTTGACAGGCGATCCTGAAGTGTATGCAAATCCTGAACAATATTTTGATCAGCTGATTGAAATTAATCTTTCTGAACTCACTCCTCATCTTAATGGTCCTTTTACACCGGATCTGGCAACTCCGGTAGCTGAATTCAGAGCGAAAGCCGAAGCAAACGGATGGCCTATTGAAGTAGAATGGGCATTAATCGGATCTTGTACTAACTCCTCTTACGAGGATTTATCAAGAGCTGCATCTATTGTAGAAGATGCAGTTGCAAAAGGAGTAAAACCTAAAGCAATCTTAGGAATCAATCCTGGTTCTGAACAGGTAAAGTTTACCGCAGAAAGAGACGGATTTTTAGATTCATTCAGAAAATTTGAAAATGCGAGAATTTTCACCAACGCTTGCGGACCTTGCATCGGGCAATGGGACAGAGAAGGTGCTGAAAAAGGTGAAAAAAATTCAATCATTCACTCTTTCAACAGAAACTTTGCCAAAAGAGCGGACGGAAATCCAAATACACACGCTTTTGTAGCTTCACCGGAAATGGTGGCTGCTGTGGCAATTTCAGGAAGGCTTGATTTTAATCCTATCACAGATACTTTAACCAACGAAGCGGGCAAGCAGATAAAATTAGACGAACCAAAAGGTTCTGAACTACCTGCAAGAGGATTTGCTGTAGAAGACAATGGTTATCAGGCTCCGTCAGAAGATGGCTCTAAAGTTCAGGTTGCGGTAGATCCTAATTCTGACAGACTTCAGCTGCTGGAAGAATTTCCGGCTTGGGATGGTAAAAATATTAACGGTGCAAGAGTTTTAATTAAAGCTTTTGGTAAATGTACAACCGACCATATTTCTATGGCTGGACCGTGGCTGAAATACAGAGGTCACTTAGATAATATTTCAAACAATATGCTGATTGGAGCTGTGAATGCTTATAATATGGAGACCAATAAGGTTAAAAATCAGCTGGATGGTTCTTACGGTGAAGTTCCTGCCGTGCAAAGAGCTTATAAGGCTGCAGGAATTCCGTCTATTGTGGTTGGAGACCAAAACTATGGTGAGGGTTCTTCCAGAGAACACGCTGCAATGGAGCCGAGACATTTGGGAGTAAAAGCTGTTTTGGTAAAATCATTTGCAAGAATTCACGAAACCAACCTTAAAAAACAAGGTATGCTCGGGCTAACATTTGCTAATGAATCAGATTATGACAAGATTCAGGAAGATGATATTGTAAATTTCCTTGATCTAGAAGACTTTGCTCCGGGAAAACAATTGACTTTGGAGTTTATCCATACAGACGGAACTAAAGATATCGTTATAGCCAATCACACATACAACAATCAGCAGATTGAGTGGTTCAAAGCAGGGTCTGCGCTAAACTTAATCAAACAACAGGAAAATTAATATATTGTTAGATTAATGAATATAATAAAGCAGCTTCTTCGGAGGCTGCTTATTTTATTAAAAAAATTAATTCTGTAACTCTCACCTATCGGAATTTCATGTTCGGACGATAGGGTGACTTTTCTTACACGTAGGCTTTTAACCTGATTTAGATTAATGATAAAGATTTATGAATTCTAAATATAAAAATACTTAAAATAGAACTTCTTTTATTCTTCATATTCTGTAACAAAAAAGATTTTTCGTCGTCTAACAAGGTATACTTACTCACGTAATGAAGAAAACCATATTTGCTATTTCTATTTTAAGTTCTGTAGTTTTTTTTGCACAGGACACCAAAGACAGTACAAATTTCAAAGTAAAAGAAAAGGATATCGAAGGCGTTGTTATCACAAAAACTAAAAAAGCCGTTGAACAAAAAGCAGATCGTACGATTTTTGACTTTTCCGAACAGCCGCACCTCAACAACGGAAATGTTCTGGAAGGAATAAAAAAACTTCCCGGTCTGGTTTCTACAGATATTGCCGGAATGATGTATCAGGGGAAAGTTCTTGATGTATACCTCAACGGTCGTCCGCTCAATATTTCGAGCAACGAACTCAATTCCTTTCTGGAAGGAATGCCTGCAAATTCTGTTGAAAAAATTGAAGTCATTACGCAGCCAGGAGCAGAATTTCCCGCAACGTCAGGCGGTGCAATTATGAATATTATCACTAATAAAAATGCTAATAAATATCTTTCTGCAACCTATTCCGGAAACTACAATTTTTCAAATTATGATAAATTCAGAAGCAGAACCAGTAACTCACTGAATCTGAATGCAAGAAATAAGCTTTTCGGGTGGCAGCTGAGTGTTGGGCAAAACTACCGCGAAAGTATGCTCAATTCTAATCAGGATAATCTAATGTTTGCCAATACCGACAGAATCGGAAGAGGATATTTTGCAAAATCCGGAGTGACTTTTGATTTGGGTGAAGACAGATTATTGCTCAACTACGATATTTATCACAACAAAAACAGTAATTACACTTCCAGTAATGGTTTAGCAGATATTTTAGTATCACAGGATCCGAATTTTTTCAGAGAAATTACTTTTGATGCTTTTGATGCCGCAAACACCAATAATCTGAGACAGGAAGCCGTAGCAACTTACCAGAAACGCTTTTCGGATGATAAAAATAAAAAACTAGACTTTCAGTTTGGGTATACCAAAGCAGACAGTAAGTTTGGTCAGAATAATATTTTCAGAAAAGGAATCTTTACAGATTCACCTATCGGAGAACCTTTTAACTTTACTGCCGGAAATGTTCTGGAGAACAGTTCAGACATGAGAATTGCCAATTTCAGAATAGACTATTCCCAACCTTTAAAAATACTTGATGAAGGAAAAGTAAGTTTGGGCGGTTTGTATGAAAAACAAAATTTTAATACAGAAAGCAAGGGTTTGACCAATCTGGAATATCAAAGACAAACAGCTTCAACATATCTGGAATTTCAGGCAAAATACAAGAAATTTGATTTCATTGCCGGTGCAAGAGCAGAGAATTACGACATTTCCGGGATTACCAGAATTGAAAATGGAAATAGTATTATCGAAGACGATTTAATTCCGTTTAACAAATTCAAGCTTTTTCCTAATGCAAGTGTGCAGTATAATGTAATGAATCAGGTATATGCGCTTGCTAATTACAATAAGAAAATCAATCTGCCGAGTATTTCTGCATTAAACCCGAACAATAATACGTTTCAGGGACCAAACACACAGGTAAACGGAAACCCTTTCCTTCAGCCTACCATTTTCGATAATTTTGAACTGAAAATTTCAGCTTTTGATTATGCTTTTATTGGTTACAGCGTAAGCAATGCCAAAAATCAAGTCGCGCAGATTATCCGTAGAGAAGGTAAAAATATTTTTAACGAGCAGGTGAATATTTCTGAAATGAAAATCCACAACTTTAATGTTGGATTACCGATTCCGTTTATGATTTTCACCAAGCCGCTTAGCGAAATCATGAAGTTTGATTTTAATCCTGATAAAATCAACTTTATGTATTTGTATGCAGGTTACCAGAAACATGACATAAATAATCTTAAGAATAACGGTTTCTGGATTTTCAACGTAATGACTCAGATTCTTTTGCCAAAAGACATCAAAATGACTGCTAATTACAGCTATCTTACACCCAGAGCAGGATATTTTTATTTCACGGCAGAAAAACCTTTCAATAATTCTTTAGATATTACCTTATCAAAAAAATTTATGGATAACCGCTTAACGGTTTCTGTATTTGGTAATGATATTCTGAACGGTCAGGTTATGCAGATCAGAACCAATAATCCGGACGGAGGAAATAATGTTTTTCTAAGAACAAAATATGACACCCGGAATTTTGGATTGTCGCTCAATTATAAAATTCCTACAAAAAATAAGCTTGCCAAAGAAGATTCTAATATTCTAAACAGTAAAAAAGAGGAAAGCAATGAGATATTACAGACCGGACAATAGGTCCTTAGTATAGATATAAAAACAGGCTCTCATGAATTGAGAGCCTGTTTATTTGTTTGTCAAATTTTATTTTTTAATTATTTTTATGGATTGTTTTGAGCCATCTTTCATTTTAAGAATTAAAATATACATTCCCTGAGAAAGATCATTTAAACTTAGAACAGATTCGGCTTTCAAATTGTTTTTTATAAGTTTACCAGACAAATCAGTTATTTGTATTGAATTTATCACCTCCGGTCTATCTATATTTACAACATCCGTAAAAGGATTAGGATATACAGCAATAACATCTTTCTTAGCCGTTTCTGATGTTGAAAGACAGCCTGCAGAATCTACAGTTGCTGTAACCATTGTTCTTGGAGATTCACATTTAGTTCCTATTTTCCAGTCGTAAAAATAATAGTACAAATCATTTCTTGCAGTGTTTGTAGGTGCTGCTGTTAATGTACTGGTTTGAATTGTTACTAAATTTTGCACAGTATATGGGTAACCATAATTTCCTGCCGGTGCATTTGCAGAAGGATCAAACAATAAACCTGAAATACCAGTGTAACTACCCGGACGTATTTTATAATTTGAACCCGGAAATATCGGAAAATCAAGAGTAATTACCTGGGCAACAGGGGCACTTGTTGGCGCACCCGTAACATTTACTGTCTTTGTATTCACAACTACCCCATTTGAATTGATTACATCAATTGTAAGTGTACCAGAGGCTCCACTTGCACTCACCGGATAAACTGTAACACTTTCAAGAATAAAAAATCCTAAAGCATCAAATACAAGACCAAAATTTGTAGTTCCTGCACCACTTGAAGGAGAGGGGTTATAAGTTGCTTTTCCCGTCTGGATACCACTGCTTCCAGATGATGCGCTTACATAATAATTGGTCGTATTAGTCAATACCGGCGTGGTAAAAGTATTCCCGGTGGTAAGCAAATTTCCGCCGGTCTGAGCATCATACCAATTTAAATTAATTCCGGCATTAGCTGTTGCAGAAAGTGTTGCTGTCTGATTGGGACAAACTGTTGCTCCCGTAGAACTCTGTACATTTGGAGGAAGACATGTTGTTGTAAAAAATACAGTTTCGGGATACCATACACTTGTATTTCCAGATCCACAATTAGATCTTATCCAAACATAATAAGTCGTTAAAGGAGCTAATCCTGTTATCTGATAACTTGTTCCCGATATATTTGGGATCGTTGGTGATGTAGAGGATGTTGGAGGTGTATTACTTGTACTGTAATAAATATCATATGTATTAGGTGATGACGGTGAAACAGACCATGCCAGATCAGCTGTGTTTGTAGAAGTAGAAACCACCGAAAATCCTAAAGGAATATAGCAGGTAGGCGGAATCCATGTATAGGTAAGTCCCGCAGGTGGCATCCCAGGAACAGAATTGGAAGTATTGAAAGCCTGACCACTGTTGTTCGCTGTTCCTGTTACAGAATTAAAAAACTCTGTTGTTGTACTGTTTAATCTGTTATTAAAATCAGAATTAGAACTACCCCTTAAACCCACCTGTGCAGATCCTGAGACAGCAGTGCTTCCTACTAGGAAACTTCCTGAATCGTATACCACCTTTACAGTATTGGATGTTTCTTGGAGACGTATTTGAAATGAGAATGAATAAACACTTGTAACTGCCGTTGCAGAATTAGTCCTAAAATTAGACCACTGAATAACAACTTCCCGATTAGGAGAAGTTCCTTCTGTTGCCCAAGAAATATTTCCTGTTCTTCCATTTACATCAAAAAAACTGCTTATACTTCTTCCCCATGCAGCTACAGCACCATCATAAGCTGTGGTTCCAGAAATAGGAGAAGAGTAACCCGTAGTTGGCACAACTGATCCAAATGATATAAAACCATTAGCAGAGACGTTGATAGAATTGTGAGAAATACCGTTGAAATTAAAATTAAATGGCAGAGTAACAGGGAAAATACCACTTCCAAGATTAGTAGAAGCAGTATTACCAGTTGCTGCCCCTAAAACGGTGCCACCGGATATTGCAGTAAAGGTTCCGGAAGACTGACTAAAACTATATGCACTTACTTGTGCATTTAGACTTTTACAACTCAATATAAATGACAGTATAAGAGCTGTCAGGAGGTTTAATTTTCTTTTTCTTTCACAAAAGAAAAACTGATAGATTTTTTTCATAGAATATAGATTAAACAATCATTAAATATAACATTTAATATCCATATATACTATATGTTGAGAAATTTATTATAAATAAAGAACTTAATTATATTATAAATAAAAAAGACTTCATTTCTGAAGCCTTTTATAAAATATCAAATTTAAAACTCTATTTTTTAATTACTTTTATTGATTGTCGTGACCCGTCTTTCATTTCAAGAATTAGAATGTACATTCCTTGAGAAAGATCATTTAATCTTAAAACAGATTCTGCCTTTAGATTATTTCTTACCAGTTTACCAGATAAATCAATTATTTTAATTGAGTTTACCAATTCCGGCTTATCAATATTTATAATATCTGTGAAAGGATTAGGATAAATCTTAACAGTATTTTTCACTACGGTTTCAGAAGTAGATAATGTTTTAAGTTCATAAGAAACATTGTCAATTGATAAACTATTAGCAGGAGTTCCAGGATTCTTAATCGCCAATTGCGTAACTCCGGCAGGAAGAACAGGAATATCAAAAGAAAAAGGAAACGTAGTATTAACTGCACTAACACTGAATGTTGTTAATGCTACGAAAGCATTAGCTGTATCTAAATATCCAATTTCAAGAATACCTCCTGCAGTTACAGAAGCTTTTGCATCAAATTTTAGTCTATAATCGCCAGATTGCAGCGTACTCATTACCGGCAATGCAACAAAAGCAATACGAGCTCCCGAAGTCCATAAATACAAAGTATTGTTTCCACTAATTGTAGTACTGTTAGAGATATGACCTCCGTTAGCTGTTCCAAGGTTAGTCCAGCAATTTGGCAGTACTCCACCTGTATTACCATTAGTAACGCCCGGATAACCTTCAAAATCTTCAAAATAAGCACCTGTAATAGCTCCACAAAGTGTTGCAAAACTTACTTCAGCAGACCAGTTACTTTTATCTGATGAAGAACACACAGATCTTACCCAAACATAATAATTGGTTGACGGCTGTAATGGTGCTATATTAGCTGAAAGACTTGTAATTCCTGTTAAGCTAGGCACTGTAGAGGATGTAGGTGGCGTACTGGAACTTGAATAATAAATTTCATAACCATTAGCAGGCGCTGTAGCAGGCGCAACCCAGCTTACCAAGGCATCGTTTTGAGTAATACCAGACACCGTGACTGAAGAAGGGGCAAAACAGCTTGGCACAGCCTCCCAGTAAACATCATCCCAATAATAAGATTTGCCGTCTGGCGTATTCATTATTGCCAATCTTGCATTAGCCGGAATTGTTGATGGTATTATAACCGTATATTCTGACGTAGAATCGTAAGCCGTATTGGCAATCGTTAATGCCTGAATAAGAGTAAATGTACTCGCATTTGTAGGATCTGTAACATAACCTACATTCAATGTTCCTGTCGCGGAGCTTACTCTGGCTTTAAATCTCAACCAATGAGTTCCGGCATTCACATTACTGAATTCAGGCAAAACAACCGCTGTCGGGTTTTGAGCAGCAGTACTGTATTGGTAAATATTTCTGGTTCCCGATGCCGGAGTAGTAGAATTGATAGTTTGACTTCCACTAGTAGTAATAATTCTATCCCAACAATCAGGCACTATACTTCCTGTAGAATAAGAATCGAAATTCTCAAACATTGTAGCTACAGGAGCACACAAGGTTTTGAAGGACGGCACAGCACGCCAAATACTTCTGTCAGATGAAGAACACACAGATCTTACCCAAACATAATATAACGTATTAGGCACAAGGTTAGAAATAGTAGCCGTATTTATTCCAGCTGCTGTGACTCCAGATGGTGTAGTGGAAGCAGTAGGATCCGTATTTGATGTAGAATAATAGTATTCATATCCATTTACGGGCGAAGATGGAGATGCTTGCCACATAATACTTCCCGAATCGCTGCTTAAAGCCATTGAAGTAAGAGAAACAGGAGGAAGGCAAGAAGGCATAGCCTCCCAGTAAACATCATCCCAATAATAAGATTTGCCATCTGGCGTATTCATTATTGCCAATCTTGCGTTAGCCGGAATTGTTGATGATATTATAACCGTATATTCTGATGTAGAATCGTAAGCCGTATTGGCAATCGTTAATGCCTGAATAAGAGTAAATGTACTCGCATTTGTAGGGTCTGTAACATAACCTACATTCAATGTTCCTGTAGCAGAACTTACTCTAGCTTTAAATCTCAACCAATGAGTTCCGGCATTCACATTACTAAATGCAGGCAAAACAACTGCTGTCGGATTTTGAGAAGTTGTGCTGTTTTGATAAATATTTCTGGTTCCCGATGCCGGAGTAGTAGAACTAATAGTCTGACTTCCATTAGTGGTAATAATTCTATCCCAGCAAACAGGTACAATACTTCCTGTAGCGTAAGAATCAAAATTCTCAAACATCGTAGCCACAGGTACACATAAAGTATAAAAAGGTAAACTAGCTTTCCACACACTTTCTCCGTTTGTTCCTCCGCAATTTGCTCTCACGTAAAATATATATTCTGTTTGAGGATTTAAGGAAAGGTTAACTGTTGTAGCTGTTGTATTGGTCCATGTAGTAGGCAGACCTGCTGAAGATGGCAAAACCGCGTAATCCCAATTACTTTCAGAGCCACCCGCAACCCATGTACCAGTAGCACTATTAGTTGTTATGTTTGAAATTGTAGGAACACTTGTTGCAGGACAAGTCACTGTATAATCAAAGCCTATGACCGGCCTTCTGTAATTACTTGAAGACAAAGACGCTCCCAATGTTCCATTGGTAGTATTTATATATTTCGTTGTGTTATCATTACCTGTATCCACGCAACCAGTACTGTATTCATATTGCCAGGTTACACTGGTACTATTTCCGGTATTCACGTATTCCATTAGAAGCATAAGATTGCTGGTTCCAGAATACATAAAACTATTAGAAAACTGTAACGGTTTATATCCCGCAGCTCCAGCTGTTGCACTTGCAGGATTTGAATCATACAGTAAAGTTGCTCCGGCTATTGTAGAAGACCAGTCTATTGCACCTGTGCCAAAATCCAAATTTGATGTTTCTTTAAGGTAAATTTTCAAATTAGGTGTTCCGCCAAGATCTGTAGAAGTGTATTTCTTCAGATACAAAGCAGTAAGCTGCTGATTAGCTATCCCCGTAAGCTGACTTGCAGGGTAAATTACCGCAATTCTATTAGTAGCAGAAGCATTGGTAGAGCTGTTAAGTGCATAAGTGGTTGTTCCTAAACTGGCACATGTACCGGCAACCTGATACAATTGTGCAGAAAAAAACTGAACCGATACAATTAAGAAAAAAACAAACAAAATGAAAGAGCTATGAATACTCTTTATTTTTTTCCGATAAGTAAAGAAATTGTAATAATGTTTCATAAATATGGATTAAATTTTGATAAATGTATGAATTTATTATTTAACACACAATATTAAAATTAACAATATCACAATTTAACCAATTAAAAAATGAGACATTAATAAAATTAATCACAATTAATACCAACTATTTGCAATATATAAAATTTTAACATTTACTATCTCTCTTCCAAAACTTTTAATCAAAAGTGTCGGTTTCGTATTATTTATTGATTTAAATAGAAGACTGATTACTACTCTTCACAAGCTCTCCAAACCGCATCATTATGAGGTACCGGAGCTGTGATTTCAATTTTTTCTTTAGTAACTGGGTGTATGAATTCAAGTTTTCTGGCATGCAGATTAATTCCGCCATCTGGATTGGATCGTGGCGAACCATATTTCAAGTCTCCTTTAATGGGAACTCCTGTTTTTGATAACTGAGCGCGAATCTGATGATGCCTTCCTGTTTCAAGATCAATTTCCAAAAGAAGATAATTATCTAAATTTTTGATCACGTTGTAAGTTAGAATAGCTTCTTTTGCGCCATCAGTTGCTTTTGGGAAAACTATGGCTTTATTATTTTTTTCATTTTTCTTCAGATAATGCACCAGTTTTTGCGTTCTTGGAATCATCTCTTTTGCCACAACTGCCCAATATATTTTTTTGATTTCACGATTTTTAACCATTTGAGTGAGGCGTGACAGAGCTTTGGATGTTTTAGCATAAATGACCAAACCAGAAGTGGGTCTGTCGATACGATGAACCAGACCAAGAAACACATTTCCTGGCTTATTATCTCTTTTTTTGATGAAATTTTTGATGGCTTCCAATAAAGATTCATCGCCTGTTTTGTCACCCTGTACAAGCTGCCCTACTTTTTTATTGATTACCAAAAGGTGGTTGTCTTCGTATACAATCTGCTCTCCAATCATTTTTAATGAAGAAAATTTTGCTTCTTCCAGTGCAAAGATAATTACTTCTGAAGAACTTCTTCCAATTGTAAAAGTCCCATTTTGAAACCTTCTTCAAAGCCCATATCCAAAACTGATCTCATTTCTTCCTCCGAATCAAAATGAATATTGATGGTAACCTTAGTTCCTTCTTCAACACCGGTAAAACCAAACAACCATTTTGCTTTAGGAAGTTCTTCATTGATGACACCGTTTTCATCGCAAAAAGCATCAGTCCAGTCAAAGCTTCTATTGGGTTTGATCTCTCCATACTGAGCTTTAGCAAAATGTTTTTCCCCATTAGGACCGAGCATTATGTATAACCATGTTCCGTTTTCAGAAAATTCCTGTTTTACGGTTTCGCATTTCCAGGGTTTTGGCGCCCACCACAAAGCAAGTAAATCTGATTGGGTGAAGTGACTCCAGATGGTGGTGACATTCTGCTGATAAACTTTCATCACATAAACGCTTGAAGAATCAAAATCTGGAGTAAAAGTAATTCCTGAATTCATATTGATTTATTTTAAAAATTAAATTTTTGAGATCTTTAAGATAAGTAATTCACAATATACGTTAAGGTTAACGAATAATATTTATAATTAAATGTTAAAAACCATATTTTTAAGAAAAATAATACAATAATTTGGCTTATATTTTGTTTACTAAATCTTAAAATGCTTAATTTTAACATTTATAATTTTAATTAAAATATGCAATGAATAACAAATTCATTCCTATAATCTCTGTTTTTATGACAATTTCATTAATTGTCTTTGTCACTCTGCAGTTTTATTGGCTTAAAGGTTACTATGTAGCTTTAGAGCAGGAATTTTCCAACAAAGTGTATTCCGCATTAGAAAATACAGCAGATAATGTTGCAAAAATAGAAGCTGATAAATTGTTGAATGAATATTATGCAAACTTTGGTAATACGATCAAAGCCAATTCAGATAAACCTTCGCTTACTACCATTCAGCAGACTCAGGATTCGGGTACACAAAAATCAATCATTTATTACAGAAACATCATCGAAACCAAACAGCTCCCTCTTTCTTCTTTGGGAGACTCTATACGTCTTACCACAATGTATTCGGATGACGCCGCTTACAAAGTAAAAAAAGACACAACCAAAAGAGAGATTCTTACTTCGGAAATCAACAGTGATATTGAAAGTGGCGACTACGAGCTTAAAGAATTCGTAAGAGTAGCCGGCACCAATCGTCCCATCAGCAAAAGGGTAGATTTGAAAACTCTAGATTCTGTCATCACCAAAGAACTTCGAATGAAAGGGATTAACTCGGATTTCGGATATGGAGTGTCTGACCGAAACAATAAACTAACGAATATTGCCAATAAAATATTTAAAGAAAAAAAGGACAGCAACTCGTATTCCTATCCACTTTTTACCGATACAAAAGACAGAACACTTTATACATTGGCTTTGGTCTTTCCTAAAAAAGAGTACTCTCTTGCAATGAATAACTGGCCAATGCTTTTGGGAACTTTTTTATCGCTTCTTACCATTTTGGGAATTTATATCATTTCCATCAATTACATGATGAGACAGAAAAAACTGGCAGAGGTAAAAACAGATTTTATCAACAATATGTCTCACGAGTTCAAAACTCCTCTGGCAACAATTTCTGTAGCTACAGACTCTCTTGCTAATGATAAAATCGCAACCAACCCTGAAAAGGTAAAGTACTATTCAAACCTCATCAAACAGGAAAACCTAAGAATGAAAAAACAGGTTGAAAATGTTCTTAACATGTCTAAGCTTGAACGAAATGAGGTGAAATTATTTTTAAAAGAAACAAACGTACGGGAATTAATAAAGAAAACAACAGAATCTTTCGGACTGATTGTCGCGCAACGGAATGGAATTCTTACCCAGAATTTCCATGCTGAAAAATATCAGTTTAAAATAGATGAATTTCATATCTCCAATATGCTGGTCAATCTTCTGGATAATGCCAACAAATATTCACCCAACACACCGGAAATAAAAATAGAAACGAGAAACGAAGGCAACTTCTACGTTCTTGAAGTTTCAGATAAAGGAATGGGAATGGAAACCCAAAATAAAACCAAGATTTTTGAAAAATTTTTCCGTGAAGAAACAGGAAACATCCACAATGTAAAAGGTCAGGGATTAGGTTTATCTTATGTGAAAAAAATCGTAGAACTTCATAAAGGTCAGATTATTGTAGAATCTCAGAAAGATAAAGGAAGCAAGTTTATCATAAAACTTCCAATGGCTTAAAATCAAATAATAAATTAAAAAATATAAATATGAGCAACAGAATATTATTAGTAGAAGACGATCAGAGTTTCGGTGCAGTACTGAAAGATTATCTCACGATCAATAACTTTGAAGTTACCCTTGCCGTAGACGGAGAACAGGGTTTGAAAGAATTTACTGAAAATGAGTTCGACATCTGCATTTTCGATGTAATGATGCCTAAAAAAGATGGATTTTCTTTAGCAGAAGACGTAAAAAAAATTGATAAAAATACACCCATCATTTTCCTTACTGCAAGAAATATGAGGGAAGATATACTGAAAGGTTATCAGCTCGGAGCAGATGATTACATCACAAAACCGTTTGATACTGAGTTGCTTTTGTATAAAATAAAGGCAATCCTTCAAAGAAGTTCTACTCTTGAAAATGAAGAGCAGGAGCAGTTTAAAATCAGCAATATTTTCTTTGATTCTATGCTGAGGCAGCTAAGAGTAGGTGATAAAGAATACAAACTTTCTCCGAAAGAAAATGAGCTTTTAAAATTGCTTTGTCTCCACAGAAATGACTTTATGCCAAGAGATCTCGCATTGAGAAAAATCTGGAAAAAAGAAAATTATTTTACCGCAAGAAGCATGGATGTTTACATTGCCAAACTGCGTAAGCTTCTGAAAGATGATGAAGGGTTGGAAATCATCAACGTTCACGGAGAAGGTTTTAGACTTTTGGTGAAAAATTAAAGTAAAAACTATATAAATTCTAAATTAGCAAAACAATTCAAAATGTTTTGCTAATTTTGTTTTTATGAAGAGATTTGATATGAGAAATTTACTTTTAGGAATTTTGGCAGCTTCGTTTGTTGCTGTTTCATGTAAAAAAGACGAAAAGCCAACTTATATAAAAGAAGACGGAGTTGCACAACAGCCTAATGTAGCGTTCAGCAAGCCTCAGACAACGTTGATGGATCAGGCAGGTATAAAATCTAATACTCAAGCCGGATCAACCATGGTTACAGCTCCCGGAATGAATCCTCCACACGGAGAACCTGGTCACCGATGTGACATTCCTGTAGGACAGCCACTCAATGGAAGCGCAGCTCAGCCTGCAAATTCTTCAGCACAAAATATTAATGTTTCCCCTAATGGCTCGGTACAAATAGATCCCAATGCCGTAAGTCCGGGGAAAATTGCCATAGACAATAATGGAAAACAGGTAAAAACAGCGCCGGGAATGAATCCGCCTCACGGACAACCGGGACACCGATGTGATATTCCTGTCGGTCAGCCTTTAAACAGCAAGCCTGCTGCTCAGCCTGCACCAAGCAACACGCCTGTACAAAATGCTCCGCAAGTAGTTCCCGTTCCTGCTCCGCAACCTGCTGTTGCCAATACAGGACCAAAACCAAAACTCAATCCTGCGCACGGTGAGCCTTGGCATGACTGTGCTAAAAAAGTTGGTGAAGCACTTTAAACAATTTTTCTTAAATTTGCACTGTGAAACCCATCCGTTTTTTATTCATTATCTTATGTTTAGGAATTTTTCTGATTCCTAAAGATAATTTCTACGCGCAGGTTTCGCAGGAAAATTGCTGTAAAACAGAATCGAAGGCAAAATCATGCTGCGATACAGAAGGTGACCATTCTAAGGAATCAAAAAAAGAACATCAATCCTGCAATGATGACTGCTGTTCTTTTTGTATGACCTGTCATACATTTCTGGAAAATAATTTCACCAAAGACAACTTCGGAGAATTTACTTCTTTTCCTACCATTACCAAAATACAGGTTCAGTATATTGACCCTTTTATTTCAGACAGTTTAAAAGAAATCTGGCAGCCGCCTAAATTAGCTTAAATACAATTCACAGGTTTATTACGCATGTAATGAACAGCTATTTTATTTAATCTAATTTTAGAAAACTTATGAAATCATATATTACCCGGACATTTCTGGGAACATTCCTGTTATTCTTATCCATATCTATTTCTGCACAAAATCTTACCAAACATCAGTTTATGGTGAAAGGAAACTGTGGAATGTGTAAAGAAAGAATTGAAAGTACTGCAAAAAAAGCCGGCGCCAAATCGGCTGTATACTCAATAGATTCGCAAACGTTGAGTTTTGAAACCAAAGAAAATATTTCAGCAGACCAGATTCTGTCAAAAGTAGCAGAAGCCGGTCACGACAACGAAAAATATAAGGCTGATGATAACGTTTACAAAAATCTTCCTGCATGTTGTCATTATGAGAGATCTTCACAATCTTCCGTTTCGGAAATGCCGCATTCTGACCACAAAAAAAGTGAGAACGAATTTTTCGTAAAAGGGAACTGCGGTTCTTGTAAAGCAAGAATTGAAAAAGCCGCTCAGGATGCCGGAGCCGATTCAGCCGAATGGAATGCTGAAAAGCAAAGCATTGCCTTACATTTTGATTCATCAAAAACCTCAGCAGACAAAATTTTAAAGAAAATTGCCGAGGTGGGACATGACAACGAGATGTACAAAACGACAGATGAAGTCTATAAAAAACTTCCCGGCTGCTGTCTTTATGACCGCGATATTGCTTTTGGGGAGACCAATCCTAAAGTTCATTTTGAAGAAGAATCCCAAAAACAAAATCACATCAATCATAATAATTCAGAAGATCACACCGCACATTCCGGTTTAGAAAAAAGCATTGAGCAAGTGAATATTACAGGCTCAAAAGCAGCCACTTCAATTAATAAAAAGGACGCCGGACTGGTTTTTAATATTGATAAAAAAGAACTGCTGAAAGCAGCCTGCTGCAATTTGTCTGAAAGCTTTGAAACCAACGCAACGGTTGATGTATCTTTCAGCAATGCAGTAACCGGAACGAAACAGCTCAAAATGCTGGGTTTAGATCAGAAATACACAAGCCTGACTAAAGAGCTGCTTCCAGAAATCAGAGGACTGGCTTCTGCTTACGGACTGAATTTTATTCCCGGAAGGTGGATTGAAAGTATTCAGCTTACCAAAGGCGGAAGCACCGTTACCAATGGCTATGAAAGTATTACAGGTCAGATCAATACTGAACTAATCAAGCATTCTGAAAAATCGGAAACTTCGCTCAACCTTTTTGCGGATTTCAACGGAAGAGCAGAAGCCAACATTACCCATGTGGAACCCATTAACGATCACTGGACTCAGACTTTCCTTCTTCATGGAAACGGAACTTTCGGAGATACCGATATGAATAACGACAGTTTTCTGGACAGACCCAAAGGAACTCAGATCAATGCTGCTTATTTATTAAATTTCAATGATTTAGAACACTCAGGTTTTGGCTCACATTTCGGAATCAACTTTATTAAGGATGAAAGAACTGCGGGACAAATCGGCTTTGACAAAAAAATACCGCAAAGTCAACAAAATCTTTATGGTGTTGGAATAGACATTTCCAGATTTCAGGTCTGGAACAAAACCGGCTATGTTTTTAAAGGGAAACCTTATCAGAGTTTAGGCTGGATGAATCAATACACTTATCATCAGCAGGACAGCTTTTTCGGATTGAGAAATTATTCGGGAAATCAGCATACGTATTATTCTAACTTAATTTTTGAAAGCATTATCGGCAACACCAATCATAAATATAAAGCAGGAGCAAGTTTCCTGTATGACGGATATGACGAAACTTATCTGATGAATCGCTTTAAAAGAACAGAAACTGTTCCCGGAATTTTTGCTGAATATACTTTAACCGGTTTAAAATATACATTGGTTGCCGGAGCCAGAGCAGATTTCCATAATTTAGCAGGAACTCAGTTTACACCGAGATTAAATTTCAAATATGATTTTACTCCACAGACTATTGTAAGACTTTCCGCCGGCAGAGGTTTCCGGACAGCCAATATATTTGCAGAAAACCAACAGTATTTCGCCTCAAACAGAAACATTCAGATCCTGCAGAACAATGGAAGTATATATGGCTTAAAACCCGAAATTGCATGGAACTACGGGGCAAGCTTACAACAGGAGTTTAAAATTTTCGGAAGGAAATCTACAGTCGTTGCAGATTTTTTCAGAACAGATTTTCAGGATCAGGTAGTGGTAGATCTGGATCGTTCGCCTCAGCAGCTGACATTCTATAATCTGGACGGAAAATCTTTCGCTAACTCATTTCAGACACAGTGGGATTTCACTCCGCTGAAGAATTTTGATGTAAGATTAGCATATAAATATTATGATGTTCAGGCAGATTATATGGAGGGAAGAAGACAAGTTCCGTTTATGGCGAAACATCGTGGGTTTGTAAATTTAGCGTATTCAACCAATAAAAATACTAAAGAAGGTTTCTGGAGTTTTGATACAACATTAAATCTGGTTGGAAAACAGCGATTACCTATCACCTCAACCAATCCTGCTGAATTTCAAATTCCTGCTTATTCAGAATCTTACGCTGTACTCAATGCACAGATTTCGAGAAATTTCAACAAAAAAATCAGAGCTTATCTGGGAGGAGAAAATTTAACATCTTATTCACAGAAAAATGCGATTGTTGATTTCAGAAATCCTTTTGGGAATTATTTTGATGGCGGAATGGTATATGCTCCGATTATGAAAGCTAATTTTTATGTCGGCTTTGATGTAACATTTTAAGGTTGAGACTAGGATTTAAGTTTAAAATTCTGTATAAATTTCAAATTAAAAAGGCATGGTTTCAATAATTTAATAATAATGAAATCATGCTTTTTCGTATCTTAGTTTAATTTTAAACCTAAATATTATATATGAAACGCAATGCAACAGCCGTTTGGAACGGTACCGTAAAAGAAGGAAAAGGCCATTTAACTACTCAAAGCACAACTTTGAATCAGACGCAGTACTCATTCAGCAGCAGATTTGAGGAAGGTGTAGGAACCAATCCTGAAGAGCTTCTTGCAGCAGCCCACGCCGGATGTTTTACCATGAAACTAAGTGCAGAACTTTCTCAGGCAGGTTTTACTCCGGAAGAACTAACGACAAAATCCGTTATTACTTTAACGTGAGTTCGGGATAAGTATAAATAAATTTATGATACAAAAAAGCAGAAAAATTAGTATATTTAAGGTATTGAAATTCAAATATTTAACTAAAATTTCTGCTCTGATTTCTGATGATATAATTACAATTATTTATTACATTGTTGATGAGTTTTTTATTGTATTTATTAGTGTTCTTCTAGTTTA
>NZ_JBVYOF010000019.1:0-178063 GCF_056133985.1 Chryseobacterium sp. L12
GGTATCCCAACATGTTATTGTCTCCTACATTCACAAACCAATCCCAGCTTGTCTCTTTCTGCTTTAAAGTAGCTTCTGCAATCTTCATCTGTGCCAACATGTGCCGTAAAACTAAATAAATTCATCTCAATAATCTGATTTTAAACAAATATACAGAGATTATTGCTAATTACGGATATTCAAAAACTAAATAAACTCAGATGAAAAAAATCAGTTTTCTGATGCTTTTTGCATTCTTATGTATCTTGTTGAACTGTAGAGAAGAAGAGATCTACATTCAGAAAAACGAATCTGTTTCTGGCTCTCAAACCACAGATGTTCATAAAAGATACAGAACCTCTTACGAAAGTGATAAAAGTGTACAAAAAAATCTAAAAAAAGTACACATCAGCTCTTCTTTGCAAAAAGTATCTTCCGTAGTACATCAGGATAAAAATTCAAAATCAAAATTTGCGGCATTGCAGGTGTATGAGAAAGTTGTAGATACTTATACCAACATTACTACCTATACTTTGCCCATCATCAACTATACTCAGGATCATCCTTATTTTCTGAAACATATCATTACTGAGAAAGACGGAGTAGAAAAGGCAGGATTTCTGAAAATCATTCCCGACAATTACACAGCGTCTTCTTCTTTGTCATGGAACAATTTCTCAGGAACTGTGCAGATGTATAGCCACAAAATGACGCTCGTAAGCCAAAGCAGATATGTAAATGGTGTTGTACAGGCTTCACAGCCTTCGGCAGGAGCTTCTGCAAGAACAAGCAGCCAATGCTGGAATCAGACAGATATTATCGTGCATACCTGCAGCAACGGAGGATATCATTTACCGGGTGAAGTGTGTGATGTAGGGACGAATGACGCATACTATGAGATAAGAACCACTGTGAAGTGCGGGGTTTTTGTAGAGCAGGAGAATGAATATCTTACCCCGGACACGGGAACTTTAACGGGTGGTGGTTTTGCAGGGACATCTATTGCTCATCAGCTTCTTACGCACAGCCAATTTCTGCATGCTGATTTTCTGATGCAGCCCAACAGATCAGATCTTTTTAATTTTGTGATGAAGTATTTGTTTGACAATGGCTATCCTAACGGCACCACATTAGACAACAGCATCGTCAACAGCCTCAATCAGCTACTGGATGTTTTTGTCAATAATCCTCAGCTTTTCCATGATTTTGATTTTCTGCAGGATCAGTGGAATGCTACTAATTATTATTTTCAAGGAACTCCCAATTATTACGATCAAAGAATTGTACATCTGATCAAGAATTTATTTGAAAACCCTACACAGCAAAATGCAAACTTTACTTCTTGGGCAGTACAGTTTTATTCGCAAAATCCTACTATTAGCTGGGCGGAGTTTGAAAATTGGTTTATAGGGAAATCTGAAGGACAGGACGGAGATTACATTGACAATTTAGATGATATTTTAAATACTTTACAGTATCAAGTAAAGCAAATGCCAAATTATTCTAATTTTGTCAATGCTTTCCCTAAACAGGATTATCCTGGATATCCTGGTTATTATAAGCAATTGCCTGCATCGCAAGTTTACCCATTAGTTGGAGGTATACTTGAAAATTTGTATAATACATCCGGTAAGGATGCCGGTCCATATAGAAATGCATGTACTGTGAGATTTTCTTTAGCAATGAATAGGTTAGGATTCTATATCCCAAATAATTCATTAAGTAGAAAGGGAGCAATTGTGAATGGAAATCAATGGTATTATTATTTACAGGCAAAAACAGCTGGAGATTTTATGCAGAAAACGTTTGGAAATCCAACTCATAAATTAGAAGGTGCAAACGCAAACGATCCAAATCAGGTAGCGAGCTTTCTAAAAGGTAAAACAGGAATATATGTTATTGTAAATAATAATCATAAACCGACAGATCAAGGTGGAGCTGGGTATACAGGTCATGTAGACTTAATACAGAATGGTCATATTCCAGGAGGAGCGAACGCATTTAATGTTCCAGGCGGAATTAAATCAATAAGAATTTGGGAATTTACACCTTAAAAAAACTTTATGAAATCAACATTTTCTATACTAATTATTTTTATATTTTCTACATTTTACTCTCAAGAATATCAATCTAATAAAGTTAAAATTGGAAAATATAACTACGAAATCTATTTAAAAGGATTTTATAATTACGAAATTGATGAATATGGAATTAATTATTATATCCGATTAAAAGGTAAAGAAAGTTTTATCGGCTCTTTTTTATCGTACAGAACCTTCTTGAAATCTCGAAATACTCCAATATTAGATGATAAATTACCAACCAATCCTCTTTTAAAGTTTAAAGACCGAGAGGTAACAGGTGAGGGTAAAATAGAAATCAAAAAAGATAAGAAGGAAATTATAAATACTTTTATAAAATATACCAAAGCAAACGATGAAGATTCAGATTCAACAAAATCAGTTTACAGGCAAGGAAAAAATGGTTATTTCAGACTTGTTTCTTTTACAGAATACAGAAAGGGTACAAAAAAAACAGTAATCGAAAAGTAAAGAATTTTCCTAATCTAGCTAACTATTTAATTGAAGAAGGAACGTTCGTTGGAGCTGACAACCTTTGGAAAGGAATGCAGGATAAATTGTCATATTATATAAATAGTAACGGAGGGAATGCAAATAAGCTACCGGAAAAAACTTACAGACCTAATTATGTTAAAGTTAGAAAGTATCTCAAGGGTCAGGCTCCTATTAGTTCTTTAGGCTGTAACTAAATTCTAATTTATGAAACTTTTCAAAGATGGTTTAAAACTTATAGTGATAATGTATATTTTCATATTATCTAAAATCCTTTTGCAATTAGTTTTTGGATATGTGTTTAGTATAGAGACAGACATTAAATTTTATAAAATATACAATATTCAAAAAAGCGTTTATACAATAAATTATGTACTTCTTTTAGCCATCTTATATGAATGTATAATTTTTGTAATAGCCTATTTTTTATTTTTTTTTATTCTTTATTTCATTGTTGTAAATTATGGGAATAAATTATGGTTACACTCAATATATTTTAGTAGTATTTATGTCATTATAATATTTGCCATCAACAACAGAATGGATGATTTTAATATTTTTTATTTGTCAATGATGTTCATATTAGGAGTATTAAATTGGTACCTATTCAAAAAATGGATAATTCTTTAAAACACAACATTATGAGAAAAATTTTCGTATTGCTAATAATAAGCTTATCAACCTTTTTACACTCACAGGTCTTTAAAGAATCATATTATTATGTTGGTTCAGATGAAATGCATATATACAAGCAAAGCAACGATACACTGTATAAATCTAACACCTTTTCTTTACAGCCGGTAAACATCAAAAAATACAATGCACATTATAAGATATGGGATATAATAGAAAAACCCCAAAACTTAATCGCCGTTAAACTGGAAAGTCTGGACAGTATTCCGTTAACCACAGATCCTTATCCTGAAGATCGTTTTAAATTGCTTCTTTACAAAAAGATTAGTGAGAAAGAACTTTTGCTGATCAGAGATATTAATCACTTGAAGCAAGAGGAGATGACAACATATAATATTGATACGATTCAGACACAAAACAGCTATGGAATGACTTTGTTTAGCCTTTCATACCTGAAACAATTATCTACACTAAAAAAAGTAAAGAGTAAAAAAGATGCAAATGCAATAAACAATAAACTTAATAATTCTAAATATACAAGATTTGCGGAAAGTTATGTAAAATTCAATAGTTTATCTGACGCTTCTATTTTATCGGCATCATTAATTAATACAGCTTGTATAAATCTTGGATATAGTCCTATTGGTGCAAGTTTCTCAATCAACATACTCAACACTGATAGGAGGCAGGAAGAAAAGGAAAAAATTATTGATGAACTTTATAAGATGATTTATGATAAATAGCTATAATAAAAAAATCATACTAACTTTTTTATTCCTTATAGGATTGGGCATACACGCTCAATCCTATAAACCTATTAAACCTGCAAAAGGTGAAATAGTGTTTAGAGAGATTTCCAACATGAATATATGCCACAAAAGAAAATAATATGAAATATAGAGAAGGAGACTATTTGCGATACATTAAAATAAAAAATTGATGTTATTTGTAGCTATTTTTATAATCATTCTATTATTGCTTACAGGCATCTTTTTCATATTCCTTTTGGTTATTTCCATTCGTGGTTTTATGAAAGGTGATAAAAGTGTTGGTTATTTTTTTCTAATTGTCTTTCTGGTCTTTACATTGTTGCTTGGGTACTTTTTAGTAACGCAAAAAGAAAATAAACAAATCCTTACACATCATGAAGCAAAAGAAATACTAAAAAGGGAAAAGATTATTTTGAAAGATAGTATTTCTATTCTAAACTATAAATACGAAAATGATCTGTATTTCTATCGACTTCAATTTGATGTCAAGATATCAAACAATGATTATCAATTCTACTCAAATAAAGGACTTAAAGATCATATCATACAAGATTATACAAAAGAAGAAATTCAAATACATGACACTATCAAAATACATATCACAAATGATAAAATTTTGCATTTTTATAAGTGTCACTTTGATACAAATAATTAAAACAATTTTAATAGTTTCTGAGTTTTAGCCAAGCCATTTATCTTTAAATGAGTGGCTTCATAGCGAAAGAGAAAAATCTACGGAAAAATATAAAGAATGAGAAATCTAATAATTATAACATTTATATTAATTTCTTGTATTGCTTGTAAACCAATTATTGTAAAAGAACATTTAATGGATGATTTACCAGAATCGTTTGCAGGTAAATTAAAAAAAATTGAAGCTGAGAGAAATCTTTTCATTACAAATTCTACTTCGGAAAATACAACAATAGAATATTACAAAAATAGACCTATAAAAGGAATCATTATTTACCCAACTAATAAAAGTGAAATCGAGTTTATATATGGAAAACAGTCTAAAATTATGATTGATAAATCTGGTCAATCAGGAGAAATATTAAACAAATTTAATTTTTTATATGATAAATTTGGGAATGAAATTTATTTTGATCATTATTGTGAAGGTAAATTAGTTAGCTCTGTTACATTTGAAAATGATTCAAAAGGAAATCATATTAAAGAAGTATATCGACATTTTAATAGTAAAACAGAAGTTTCAAGTTTTGAAAGTGAATATAATTACAAACTAAAATATTTTATAACGAAAAAAGTTAATGGTAATAAGCCTTATTATTTTAAAAAATATTTTAATAAAAAAGGATTAATTATTAAAGATGGTGTTGTTGACGAGAATGGTGTTTTTATTAATGATTATAGCATTTATAATTATGATAAAAAAGGAAATATTTTAAGTGTGAATAGAAGAGGAAATAATGGTAGAATATTTGATAAAAACTACAAATATCTGTTTGACAAAAAAGGAAACATCATTGAGAGAGAAATATATCTGAATAATAAACTTATAGATAAACTGAAAATAAAGATTACATATAAGTAAATAAACCATAGTAATTAAATGCATACGGAAGTATTTATCTAGATTATACATGTGATAAGAAATTATAAATATCCACAATTTTTTCTAAATATTTTTTCATCTAAACCATTCTCCAAAATCCTCTAAAGGATTTTACCAAAAGCTCCCAGCGATTTTCCAAAATCCACGAGAGCTTTTCAAAAAAGCAGGCGTGCATTTTTAAAAAGCACGCCTGCTTTTAATTTTTGCTTATAGAGCTTTTTTAAATTATAAAAAGTAAGATTAGATTGCAGTAAAATTTCTGTAACAATAAAACCATTATCTTTACTAATGTTTAAAAGAAATCTACCATGTTTTTAAAATTTCTGAGATTAGAGATCAAAAGTTTTTTCCGGGGAACTTCATTAGGAATCAATCTGGCGATGAAGATTTTTCGCTTTTTGGGAATTCTGTCTTTCATTTTGTATTTCATTGGAGGAGCGTTTTTAGCGTTTTTTTACGTGGAAAAGGAGTTGGAGCAGGATCCTTTGAAAGTTGTTTCAAAATATCTGATTTTGGTTTGGGTAGCAGATCTCGTGTTTAAATACATGATGCAGCAAATTTCCGCACAGAATATCAAACCATTTCTTACTTTAAATATTCCGAAAAGAACATTGGTCAACTATACCTTGATTAAAACCTTTCTCTCGCCCTTCAGCTGGATGAATTCGTGGTTCTTCATCACGTTTTCTATTATTCTGCTGTATAACGGTTACAGTATTTCGGGAGTTTTGTGCTGGTTGGTCGGGATTTCGTCTCTGCTTTATCTGAACAACTTTCTCAATATATTTTTTAATGATAAAGAAAATGTTGCTATTGGAGTAGGAGTGGTTATTGCTGCTTTTGCTTTGCTGGAATATTATCAGATTGTTCCGGTACTCAATTATTCAGAAACATTATTTTACAGTCTGTATGAAAGCCCGTATTTTGCTCTGATTCCGGTTGGGCTTTTTATTGTGCTTTGGCAGTTGTGCTACCGTTATATCTTCAAAGAATTTTATCTTGATAAAGGTCTTGAGGTAAAACAGGAGGTAGGAAAAACGGAAAATATTGCTTTTTTAAATAAATATGGCTCTCTGGGTACATTCATCAACAATGATATCAAAATGCTCAGAAGGAACAAAGTAACCAAAGGGGTACTTCTTGGAAGTCTGATGTTTACTTTCTACGGTTTGTTGATGTTTACCTCACCTGTTTATAAAACGCCATATATGATGATGTTTATGGGATTATTCGTAACCGGAGGATTCCAGTTTCTATTCGGTCAGCGCGTTCCTGCATTCGACAGTTCTTATTATCCGCTCATGATGACGCTCAATGTACCTTATAAAGAGTATCTTAAGGCGAAATGGTGGCTGATGATTATTGTGACTTCTTTTTCTATGATTCTGGCTCTTTTTTATGCTTTGATAAGCTGGGAAATTTACATAACATTTTTTGCAGCAGGTCTGTATAATATAGGGGTGAACTCCCAGTTTACGCTTTGGTCCGGAGCATACAACAAAATGCAGGTTGACCTCAATTCTAAAGAAAAAAGAATGGGACAGAAGAATAGTTTTAACCTTAAAGCATTGTTGCTGTTAATTCCTAAATTAATTTTACCAATGGTGGTTTTTGGGATCATGAAATACTTTTCCGGAATGACTGCGGCAGTCATTAGTATTGCTGTTTTAGGATTAATTGGGTTCTTTTTAAGGGAAAAAATATTTGATATTATCGTGAAACACTATAAGAGAGAAAAATACACCACAATACAAGCATTCAAAAACAAAGATTAATACAATGATTACGATACAAAATTTATCTAAAACATACGGAAAGGCAACCGTTCTGAATATTGAAAACCTGGAAATTCCCAACGGAGAAACTTTTGGTCTTGTAGGAAACAACGGAGCCGGGAAAACAACACTTTTCAGCTTAATGCTTGATCTGATTCAGCCAAGTACCGGGTTTGTAAGTATTGACGGAATTAAAGTAAATGAATCTGAAGCCTGGAAATCCAAAGTTTCTGCATTTGTAGACGACAGTTTTTTGATTGGATATTTAACACCTGAAGAATATTTTTATTTTATCGGAGAACTGAGAGGTCAGAATAAAGCTACTGTGGATGAATTTCTCAAGCAGTTTCATGATCTTTTCAGCGGTGAAATTTTAAATTCGGGAAAATATGTAAGAGACTTATCGAAAGGTAATCAAAAGAAAGTTGGGATTGTAGGTGCGATCATCGGAAATCCTGAAATTATTATTCTTGATGAGCCATTTGCCAATCTTGACCCCTCTACCCAGATCAAGCTTAAAAATCTGATCAAAGTTTTATCCAGACAAAGCGGAGTTACTTTTCTGATTTCCAGTCACGATCTTTCTCATACCACTGAAGTATGTAACAGAATTGTTGTGGTTAACAAAGGAGTTATGGTAAAAGATATCCAAACCAATCCTGAAACTTTAAAAGATCTTGAGCAGTATTTTGCAGATCAGGTCAATATGATCAGCGAAATCTAACTAATTATTATTGATAAAAAAGGCTGTTCTCATGGAAAACAGCCTTTTTTTTATTGTTGATGAAATAATTATTTGTTAAGCTTTTTAATTCCCATTTCATACAAAGCAAAAGAAATTAAATCTGCATTTTCGCTGATTACCTGATCGGTTGCTCTTCCTGCACCATGTCCTGCATTTTTTTCAATTCTCATCAAAACAGGGTTGCTGCATCCTTGCTTTTCCTGCAATTCTGCTCCGAATTTGAAAGAATGTGCCGGAACCACCCTGTCATCATGATCGCTGGTTATAATCATGGTAGAAGGATAGCAGGTTCCTGCTTTTACATTATGTACAGGCGAATAAGATTTCAGATATTCAAACATTTCTTTGTTATCTTCCGCAGTTCCGTAATCATAAGACCAGCCTGCTCCTGCGGTAAACTTATTGTATCTCAGCATATCCAGAACACCCACTCCCGGAAAAGCAACTTTGGCTAAATCTGGTCGCATTGTCATTGTTGCTCCTACGAGAAGTCCGCCATTTGATCTTCCGGAGATTGCCATATACTCTTTTGAAGTGTAACCTTTCTGCTGCAAATATTCTCCTGCTGCAATAAAATCTTCAAAAACATTTTTCTTCTGCATTTTAGTTCCTGCATCATGCCATTTTTTACCGTATTCACCTCCGCCGCGAATATTAGGAACGGCATAAATTCCTCCGTTTTCCATCCATACTGCATTCACTACAGAGAAAGAAGGCTGTAAACTGACATTAAAGCCTCCGTATGAATATAGAATTGTCGGATTTTTTCCGTTCAGCTTGGTTCCTTTTTTATAATTAATCATCATCGGAATTTTAGTTCCGTCTTTAGAGGTATAAAACACCTGTTCAGAAACATAGTCTTCAGGATTAAACTTTACTTTCGGTTTCTGATAAACTTCTGATTTACCTGTATCTGCATTGAATTTATAGGTCGTTCCGGGAGTGATGTAGTTGCTGAAAGAATAGTAAAGTTCTTTTTCCTCTTTTTTACCACCAAAACCGCCGACATTTCCTTTTCCGGGAAGTGTAATTTCTCTGATGAGTTTTCCGTTTTTGTCATATTGTTTTACCTGATCAATGGCATCAATCATATAAGTAGCAAAAAAATAATCGCCGCCGCCGGAAATCCCAAGTACATTTTCCGTTTCAGGAATCACGTCTTTCCATGTTTCGGGAGAAGGATTCTGAATGGTAGTTTTTACCAGGCGCATATTTGGCGTATCTTTGTCTGTGAAAATATAAAGGTTGTCACCGTCCGTATCAACAATATTGGCATTGATATCAAAACCTTTATTGATCTGGATAAATTCTCCGCCTTTTTTTAAATCTTTAATATACAGTTCGTTTCCGTTGGTAGCGTTAGCGGCAGAAACAATCAGATATCTCTGATCTTCAGAAACTCCGGCTCCGATATATCTTCTCGGTGTTTTTTCTCCTCCGAAAATCAGCTGATCTGCAGATTGTTTGGTTCCGAGTTTGTGGAAATACACTTTATGTTTATCGGTCATTCCAGAAAGTACAGTTCCTTCTTTCGGCTTATCATAGCTGGAGTAATAGAATCCTTCATCTCCTAACCACGAGATTCCGCTGAATTTTACATCAACAATGGTTTCATCGATCTGTTTTTTGGTAACCGCATCCATGATGATAATTTTGTTCCAGTCGCTTCCTCCTTCTGAAATGGAGTAGGCTGCAAGATTGCCTTTTTTGTTGAATGATAGTCCGGAAAGAGAAGTGGTGCCTTTTTCTGAAAATTTATTGGGATCTAAAAAGACTTCGGTTGTTTTTGTTTTGTTATGAGTTCTGTACAGTACAGATTGTGCCTGCAGACCGTTGTTTTTATAATAGTATGTATAATCACCTTCTTTGAAAGGGGCTCCTATCTTTTCGTAGTTCCAGGTATCTGTTAATTGTTTTACGATTTCCTGTCTGTAAGGAATTTGCGATAAATATCTTTCGCTGAAAGTAACTTCCTGATCTACCCATTTTTTAGTAGCATCAGAATCATTTTCTAAATTTCTGTAAGGATCGGCAACAGAATTTCCGAAATATATATCGGTTTGATTTCCTTTGATAGCTTTAGGGTACTGCATTTTTTGAGCTGAAAATTGGGCCGAAAATAATACTCCAGCCGTTAATAAGATTGGTTTATAATTCATCTTAAAAGGATTTTATCAAAAATAAGGAAAGTTGAGTGAATAAAAAAGCTTCTGCCAATGAAGCTTTTTACATATTGAAAAAACATTAAATTGAAAGTTTACTAGCTCTTTGATTTCTTTGGTTTATAATTATTAACCCACCTACTATATAGTCTATGAAATTTGTTACTATTGCTTAAATTCTTGATTCCGTCGGAAAAAAACATTATAATTTTTTCTTTTTCTGAAGAAGTTTTAGCTAGGCAATCCTGATTATTTTCATTGAAAACAAGAACACTTGCATAGATTTCGTCCTGGTTTTCTTCACCATTTGCATACACAGAATACAATTTATCTTCATCTTTGAATAGTTTTATTTTTTCCCAAACAAGTATTGGATGAGAATCATCAATATTTGGTCTGATTTCTTTAGTCCATTTTCCAAAATTCTCATACATCATCTTTTTTGTATAAAAGCAAGAATAAACTGCATCAAATTTCAATTCGTTTAATTCTTTGGTGCTTCTATCCTTAAGTAGTATCTTTTTTGTCAAGATAGTGTATTTTCCGAAACCTTTTTTGTAAATAAATGGAGTATTTGGATTAAGAGTTCTTTGAGGATGGCCAACCGTCTTATTTTTTGTTGTGTCACCATTACTTTGAGCAAAGGAGTGTAATGAAAAATTAAACATTAATAAAATGCAGATAAATTTCCAATTCATATTATTGTATTTTACTGATAAATATAAGAAAATGCTTTAAAATAGCGTGTATTAAGTAAAGATTTAGTATCAATTACTCATCAGCTTCAACACATCAAATTTGCAGGAGTAAACATTCTGCTATCCGAAAACTCAATTTTTTAAAAATAGATTCTAATCATCCAATCAGTTCTCTTGCCTGCGTCAGAGCCGCTTCGGTAATTTTACTTCCGGAAAGAAGCTGTGCAATTTCGTTCAGCTTTTCTTCATCGTTCAACGGAATGATGGTAGACTGCGTTTTTCCTGCAACATCCTGCTTTACGACTTTGTAATTATTATTGCCTTTGGCGGCAACCTGTGCTAGGTGAGAAATGACAATCAATTGCATATCTTCAGACATTTCACGCATCAGATTTCCAATTTCTTCGGCAACTTTTCCGGAAACTCCGGTATCAATTTCATCTAAAATAAGCGTAGGAAGCTCATCACTTTCGGCAATAATTTTTTTAACAGCCAACATAACACGGGATCTCTCACCTCCTGAAATAGCTGTCTGAATCGGCTTCAAAGGAAAACCGGAATTTGCCTGAAACAACAGTTGGATATTTTCTTTTCCAAATTGATTAAAGTCTTGCGAGTCTGTAAGCTCAATATCAACTTTAGCTTTTTCCAGACCTAGTTTTTTAAGAAGATCTTCTGCTTTTTTGACGAAAACAGGAATGCTTTTTTTTCTGTTTCTGGAAAGTTTTTGGGCTAAATTCTCCATTGATTTTTCTTTTCGGAAAATATCTTCCTGCGTTTCCCGTATCTGAATTTCTATTTCTGCCGTTCCTCTCTGTTCGCCTGAAAGCTGATCCCGAATTTCAATTAAGCTCTTTACGTCAGAAACATTGTGTTTTAGAAATAAAGTGTTGATTTTATTATTCAGATCTAAAAGTTGGGCTAAATTTTCGGGATTGATTTCTACTTTTTCTGCCTCATCTTCCAGTTCAGAAATAATATCTTTTACTTCCACAAAAGAAGTTTCCAGTCTTTCATTAAGCTCTGTAAAGGTATTGGAAACATCTGCAATTTTAGAGAGTTTAGACCTTGCTTCGTTGAAAAATGTCAAAATTCCCATTTCTTCCTGATGAAATCTTGATAAAATCTGAGCAAGATTTTCCGAGATCATTCCTGCATTTTCCTGTACCGAAAGCTGGTTTTGAAGATCTTCAAAATTAATATCATCTAATTTAAGATCTTCGAGCTCATTCAGCAGAAACAGTTTGTAATCACTTTCTTTTGTGTTTTCAGAAAGCTGTATTTGTAGTTTTTTAAGCTGGGTTTTCAGGCTTTGGAATTCCAGGAAATCCTGCTGATAATTTTCTATTAAAGTCTTGTTTTCAGAAAGTCCGTCAATAATTTTGAACTGATATTCTGCCGTAAAAAGATTTGAGGTCTCGAACTGAGAATGAATATCAATCAGCTGTGAAGAAAGCTCTTTCAGAACATCAAGAGTAACCGGAACATCGTTGATAAAAGCTCTGGATTTTCCGGAAGGCAGAATTTCTCTTCTTATAATCGTGTGATGTTCATAATCAAGATCATTTTCGATGAAGAATTTCTTAAACTGATTGTTGAGGTTAAATTCCGTCTCAACAATGCTTTTCTCGTCGGTTTTTGAAATAGATTTACTGTCTGCTCTTTCTCCTAAGATCAATCGGAGTGCACCCAGAATAATAGATTTTCCAGCTCCTGTTTCACCGGTAATTACCTGTAAACCATTTTTTAAGGAAACATCAAGTGCATCAATCAGAGCAAAGTTTTTAATGTAAATTCTCGAAAGCATAAATCAGGAGCAGATTTCATTTTATACTGCAAAGATAAAATTTGGAATTCAGAATTTGGGAATTAAACTTTTTTATTTCCATTTATTCCATCGTGATTCTGTATTCTTGGGTGAAAAGACAATCATCTGCTGTTTCAGATTATTGATGTTGACAGAGCCGTTATTTCCGGAATTGAAAATATTGAAAATTTCGTCAGCTTTGGTATCCATAAATAAGTTGAAAAAATAATTCTGCTGAAAAGTATTTTCGTAAGTTTTCAACTGCATAATAGCATCGGCTATAATTTTTTTAGACTGCGTCTGATCCTGATTGTATAATCCGTCTAATCCGGCTCTGTGATAAGTATAAATCGTAGAGCGCAGCTGATTCATGTTCGGATTCAGGATTTCTCCTATTAAAATGGATCGGCTTCTTGGTTCGTTGATTTGATTCCAGCCATCGTAGCCTCTGTTTTGCGAGTTTTGGGCAATCTGCTGTGCTTTTGAAAACCACTGGCTTCCTCCCATTGATTGGAAACTGTCTGCATCATAGCCTAAAATAAGATAGACATAAAAACTGATAACGTCAATCAGGTTTCTGCCGGAGAATTGTCTTTCATTAAAGATTAAATTTTCGTTTTCAGCATATTCAAAGGCAAATCGTGTATCCTGGAGATTCAGTAAAGGAGATTCATAAGAACTGTTGAAAACCGGACGAACTGCCTGTACAACAATGGTTCCTTTGAACCGGTTTCCGTCTCTTTCGCTGAGAACAATGGCAAAATTTGATTTTATTTTCTCAAAATTCTGAAGTTTCTTGCCTGTCCAGCTTGTATTATTGATAAAATCCCGCAAACTTTTTTCTAAAGCTTTATAAGCCTGAGTATTACTTCCTCCAAGAAGCTGGGAATTTACCTGAACAGTAGCAAGAATTTCCTGCGAAAAGCTGAAATTAAACAGAATCAGGAAAAAAAGTATGATTATTTTTTTCATAAAGAGATTTCATTGTTTTGAAGCCATGCTGTTGCATTATAATCCTTATGCATCAACAGATATGGCAGTCTTATTTTTATATTAAATATTCAAAACGGAAATTTATAAAATTTATTTTAAAATCTGAGTTTCAATACAATCTAGGATGTCTATTGCTACATTTTCTTTAGATTTTAATCCAAATTCAAGTTTTTCTGTTCTGGTAAAAATTTTTATTTTGTTGGTGTCATTTTTAAAGCCGGCGCCTTCGTCTCTAAGAGAATTAAGAACGATTAAATCTAAATTTTTCTTTTTGAGTTTAGCTTTTGCATTTTCCTCTTCATTGTTGGTTTCCAAAGCGAATCCTACTAAAATCTGACGGGTTTTCTGCTCGCCCATTGCTTTAAGGATATCCGGATTTTTAACTAACTCTATTGTGAGTATATCATCATTTTTTTTAATTTTTTCTGCGGCAACTACTTTTGGAGCATAATCAGCAACCGCAGCACTTGCAATGGCAATGTCGGATGTTTCGTAGAATTCAAAAACCTTTTCGTACATTTCATTCGCTGAGGTAATTCTATGTATATCAATGTTTTCATTGATGGTTTTTAGAGAAGAAGGCCCCGAAATAAGAATCACTTTTGCGCCTCTTTTTGCTGCTTCTTCAGCTAAAGAATATCCCATTTTTCCTGATGAATGATTCCCGATAAACCTTACAGGATCAATCGCTTCGTAAGTAGGTCCTGCGGTTATCAGTACTGTTTTTCCGGCTAAACTTTTTTTGTAATTCAAATCGAAAAAACTTTCTATAGTTTTTATAATTGTTTCTGGTTCTGCCATTCTTCCCTGTCCGAAAAGACCGCTTGCCAATTCTCCGCTTTCAGCAGGAATAACAATGTGTCCGAAATCTTCTGCCATTTCCAGATTATTTTTGGTGGAAGGATGCTGATACATATCCAGATCCATTGCCGGAGCAATAAAAACTGGACATTTTGCAGACATATATGTAGCAATCAAAAGATTGTCGCACATTCCGTGGATCATTTTTGCCAACGTATTTGCCGTACACGGTGCAACCAAAATAATATCTGCCCAAAGTGCCATTTCCACATGGCTGTTCCACGTTCCGTTTTCACTATAAAACTCAGAATAAACAGGTTTTTTTGAAAGGGTTGAGAGGCTCAGCTTTGTAACGAAATGTTCTGTTTCCGGAGACATGATTACCTGTACTTCCGCTTCTTTTTTAATAAGCTCTCTGATCAGAAAATGAATTTTATAAGCTGCAATTCCGCCGGAAACTGCGATGAGAATTTTTTTTCCGGAAATACTCATGAAATATTTTTTAAACGTCTAAATTACTTATTTTTTTTCACAAACATTCATATAAACAGCAAAGGTCATAAAAGTATTCTTCTATGACCTTTGCCTATAATATAAAAATTTGATTATTTCTGTCTGTCTTCAGTTTTTCTGAAGTATACATCGTCATCAAGCCATTCCTGAATTGCGATAGATGTAGGTTTAGGAAGTTTTTCGTAATGTTTTGAGATTTCAATCTGCTCTCTGTTTTCAAAAACTTCTTCCAAAGTAGAGTTGTGTACTGCAAATTCGTCTAACTTGTTGTGCAATTCAGTACGGATCTCTGCATTGATCTGCTCTGCTCTTTTTCCCATGATGACAATAGCTTCGTAGATTGAGCCTACTTTGTCTTCAATCTTATCCTTATCGTAAGTAATGGTGTTTACTTCTGCTTTTGTATCTTTTACGCTCATTTTGAGAAAATTAATTTAATTATAAGTTGGCAAATCTACGAATTATCTTTGAATTCTGAAAGTTGCTGCGGGTGGAGGTGTATTTATTACTGCGCTGTCTCTCTGAATCTGCTTTGCCTGCTTTTCGTTGGAGATCTGGTCTTTAATCTGCTGTTCTGTTTTTGAGTCTGCAGCCAGTTTATCTGCCATTTTTTTCTGTTTTGCTGTAAGAACGGCAATTCTTTCTTCAGTTTGTTTTTTTACGACAGCAAAGTCTTTCTTTTCTTTTTCAAGTTTTTCCCTCAAATCTGCAGCTGTCTTGGAGTATTCTGTACCCGGAAGATCCTTTTCTACCTGTCTGGTGAATGCCAAAGCACTTTCAATACGTTCTTCTTTAAGGTCATAAACAGAGTTTTGAGCTAAAAGATAACGCGCCCTCATCATGTAGTCATAGATTTTCGGACGCAGTTTCGTACTTGGAAAGTCTTCCAGAACATTTTCAAAAGCAACGGACGTAGATTTGTAATCACCCATTTTGAAATATTGTCTGGCGTTTTCATAAGCTTTAAATTCCAGTTTATAAGACAATTCATCAATCATCGTATTGATGTTTTTTGATCTTTCAGAAGAAGGATAGTTGTTAATAAAATCCTGCAGCTCATTGATTGCCAATTCTGTGCTTGACTGATCTAGGTTATAATCCATAGAACCGTTGTAGTAGCATAAAGCCGACATATAGGCAGCTTCTTCTTTTCTGTTGTCCTGAGGAAAACTCACTGCGAAATTTTTAAACTGATTTCCTGCAAGTCTGTAGTTTTTATCATAATAATTGGCATAAGCAGAGTTGAATACTACATTCGGAGCATCGTCTGTTCCTGCAACAAGATTAGGAAGTCTGTCATATAATGCCAAAGCATTTTTCCATTTCTTTTTGGCGAAATTTTCGTTAGCGGTTTTCAGAATGAAGTTTTTGTCTGCACTTCTCAATGCTTTTTCCTGCTGACTTTTACATGCTGCCAAAACAGCTACGGCGAAAATACCTAAAAAATATTTTTTCATATACAATGTAACAGTTCACGGGTTTACCGTACTATCAATTTGCAAAAATATAACTTTTTTGCTAAAAGATTTTTTTTTATGATTATTTAACGTAAAAACAGAAGGTAAAGTATTTTCAAAAAGTCGAATTAATAAATTTCAACCATTTTTGATCAAAACTTCTTTAAATTTATTCTGATGCATATCCCAAAAGTGCAAAAACGCTCATCAGCAGATTCATTTTTACCTTTTTCTCTGCTTCTTTCTGATAGGATTCTGCATCTTTATGAGGAATATACAATTCGTAAAAATTTTTATTGCGGATCACAAACAGGGTAGAGCCAATCACCGTAGTAAGCAAATCTTCTGCTTTTGGAGTAAAAGTGAAAACGCCTGTTGTAACTCCTTTTTTGATTACCTCATCCAGTTTTCTTACAAAAAGCTGGTAAAATTCCATCAGTTCATCTTTAAGACTTTCGGTATGGCGAAGTTCCTGGGTGACAAAACCGTGGAAATAATTGTATTTAAAAAGTTGATTGACAATGTATTTGATCATTTCTTTCATTTGCATTTCAGGTTTGCCGTTTTTAATGGTATCGGCAAATTCAGAAAAATTTTCCCTTGTCTTAAGAACTCTGTATTGATATAATGATGCCATCATCTTCTCTTTCGAACCAAAATAATAGGAAATCATCGCTACGTTGATATTGGCTTTTGTCGAAATGTCTCTCACGGAAGTACCTTCAAATCCTTTTTGGGCAATCAGTTCTTCTGCAACATCCAAAATGTGCATTTGTTTTTCCGAAAATTTTTTTGCCATATATTCAGTTTTAGTAAAAATAGTCATTTTTTCTTCTCTTATAAACATTTGTTTAATTATTTTATGATTGTCTGTAACTTGACATAATTGAAAAACCTTTGAGTTCTTTGCTGAGTGAAACGCCTTTGCGAACTTAAAAACAGTTAGTATATAAAGGAATCTTAGCGATCCTTTGCGTTAAAAAGCGGTATGATTAATAACGGAGAATCAATATTATTTTTAATCAGGCTTAAAAACGTATTTTTGACAATGGAATTTTTTGATTTTCATCATCATAAAAAACAGGTAAGCTTCGGAATTTATAGTTTAAATTTAAATGAGAATCCGGATGACTTTCCTTATTCTGTAGGGATTCATCCTAAGGATATTAGTGTAGAAAATATTCATCAACAATTAGACTGGCTTCAATCTGCGATTTTGAAAAACTGTTTTGCAATAGGCGAGTGTGGTTTAGATTCCTTAGTTTCCATTGATGAGAAAATTCAGGAAGAAGTTTTTTTTAAGCAGATAGAAATTGCTAATGAAGTAAAAAAGCCGGTGATTATTCATTGTGTGAGAAAATATTACGAGGTGATTTCATTCAGGAAATTTTCTCAGCAGCCCATGATTATTCATGGTTTCAATAAAAAGCAGAATGTTGCTGATGATTTGCTGAAGAATAATTTCTATCTAAGTTTTGGAAAAGCGGTTCTCTATAATTTATCTTTGCAGAATACAGTGAAAAAAATTCCTTTAGATAAACTGTTTTTGGAAACGGATGACGGTAATTTTGCCGTCGAAGAGCTGTATGTTAAAGTTGCAGAACTTAAAGGAATTTCTTTGGAACAGCTTCAATCACAGATTTTAGAAAATTTAGAAACAATACAAAATGGATAAATACTGGCTGGAAAGAACAGAGCTTCTGATTAAAGAAGACGGTTTGGAAAAACTGAACAAAGCATCTGTTCTGGTTGTTGGACTCGGAGGTGTCGGGTCTTTTGCGGCAGAATTTCTTGCCAGAGCAGGCGTGGGAAATATGACGATTGTTGATGGAGACACGGTCGATATTACCAACATCAACAGACAATTGCCTGCTCTTCATTCAACTGTTGGAAAACATAAAGTAGAAGTGGTTGCGGAGAGGCTTTTAGATATTAATCCTAAACTTAATTTAGTTAAAATCAACGAATTTCTGAATCCTGAAAGAATGGATGAAATATTAGACAAAGGTAATTTTAACTATGTTTTAGATTGTATTGACAGCGTTACCCCAAAGCTTACCTTAATAAAGTCTGCAAAAAAAAGAAAGATTAAAATCATCAGTTCAATGGGAGCCGGCGGAAAAACCGATCCTTCTAAAGTAATGGTGAAAGATATCAGTAAAACTCAAAATTGCTATCTTGCTAAACAGGTGAGAAAAAGATTGAGAAAAGAAAAAATAAACAAAGGATTCAAATGTGTTTTTTCTGATGAACTTCAAAAAGATGACAGTCTTAAAATGACAGACGGAACCAATTACAAAAGGTCTTTCTATGGAACGATAAGTTTTATTCCGGCTATTTTTGGTTTGTATGCTGCTGCGGAAGTGATTAATTATTTAGTGAAAAAAAATTAATGCCTGATTATAAATATCCGAAAGCCGAAAAACTTAAAAAGAAGTCTGAAATTGACTTGCTTTTTGCAAAAGGTAAATGGAAAACCTCTGGGAATCTTCGGATTATTCTTCTTAAAAATCATCCGCAATTACAGGTTGACAGAACAAAATTCGGAGTTTCTGTTTCTAAAAGGTACTTTAAAAAGGCAGTACACCGAAATCGGATAAAACGTCTTTTAAGAGAATCTTACCGGTTAAATAAATCTTTGTTTACGGAAAGTTTCGGAGACAGAACAGTCGCAATGCTTTTTTGGGTTTCAAATGAAATGCCTGCAAATTTTCATGAGGTAGAGTCTCAGTTTATCACTCTTTGCAAATCCCAGAATAAAAGTAAAAGCTGATTTTACAGTACGTAGGAGCGCCGTTTTTTTCAAATAAATTTTATTAATGCATTGTTCAAAACAAATGGTATTTAACAATTCTGAATAATTTTTTACCAGAGATTGTATTATCTATATTTTTTGTAGCTTTAGTCAAACAATTGACGAATAAAATGTTAGATCAAATTCCCTATTTTTCTTTTTTATTAAGTGTATTTATAGGAGTCGGACTTGCTGCTGCAACGGGTTTCCGTGTTTTCTTACCTATGTTTGCTGTAAGTTTGGCATCTTACTTTCAGTGGATTCCTTCGCTTGAAACTTTTGAATGGCTTTCATCGCTTCCTGCACTTATTACCACCGGAATTGCAACTGTGGCAGAAATTTTAGCATATTATATCCCTGTTGTTGATAATTTTCTGGATACAATTTCGGTTCCTATGGCAACCGTTGCTGGTTCTGTCCTTTTTGCGAGCCAATTTTCAGATTTAGGAACTCTTCCGCAATGGGGATTGGCGCTTATTGCAGGCGGCGGAACTGCAGCAACCATCAGTTCGGGTTTTGCCGGGATTAGAGCAGCTTCTACGGCAACAACTGCAGGTCTTGGGAATAATTTTGTAGGAACTACAGAAACAGCAGGAGCCGGAATTATGACTGTTTTGGCAATGATTGCCCCGTTTGTAGCTGCTGTTTTAGCGATATTATGTGTGGTTTTAATTATTTTTTTCGGAAGAAAAGCTTGGCGGAAGTTAAGGAAAACAAAACAAATTTTGTAGATAAACTACATTCACATCTTTATCAGGAAATCATCTCTGTCGTTTAAAAACTGAAAGTGTTTTCTAAACTCGTTCAGTTCGGATAAATTTAATTCTGATGAGATCAGATTTCCTTTTTTTGTTGAAATTTCTCTTCCGTCTGCAAAAAAACAGTGAGAACTTTCTTTGTACAAAAAATTATTTCCGTCTGTGCCAATTCTATTTAAGCCAAAAACAAACGACAGATTCTCAATAGCTCTTGCCTTTAAAAGATGTTCCCACGCTCCGACTCTTTTTTCTGGCCAGTTGGCAACATATAATATGGCATCATAATCATCATTATTTCTTGAGAAAACAGGAAAGCGAAGATCATAGCAAACCTGTAACAGAAAACGGATTCCTGAATATTCAACAATAATGCGTTCCTTTCCCGGAGTATAAACTTTATCTTCGCCTGAAAATGAAAATAAGTGTCTTTTGTCATAATACGCAACTTCCGAATCGGGTTTCACAAAGTACATTCTATTGTAGAAGTTTCCTTCTGATTCTACCGGAACGCTTCCGCAAAAAGCAGCATTTTTTTCTTGTGCCATTTTCTTCAAAAACTCCAAAGATTCTCCGTTACGGTCTGAAACTTCAGCAGCATCCATGCAGAATCCTGTAGAAAACATTTCAGGAAGAATAAAAAGATCTGCTTTTTCATCTCTGATTTCGTGTGCTATATTGTCAAAGTTTTTTAGTTTATTTTTCCAGATAATATCTAAGTTAATTCCTGTGATTTTCATAATGCCTGTTTTATCTTCTATAAAAATACAGTTTTAAACTGATTTCGGTTTTATTTTTGATGCAGATATTTTTTTTATGATCTTTAAACAATAAATCTATTATGAAAAAAATGATTTTGATGCTGATGCTTTTTGCGGGAATCGCAGCCAATGCACAGGCTTATACTGGAAAAGGTGATCAGAAAGTCAATTTAGGACTTAATGCGTGGGGATATGGAACGGGAATAACAGCAACGTATGACTATGGCCTTAGTGACGTTATTTCTATTGGTGCGGGAGGTAATGCTTATTTTGACAATTACAGAGACAATAATAAAGATAACAGGGTTTTTATTTTTGGGCGGCTGAATTTTCACTTAAGAGAAGCATTGGATCTTCCGGAGCAATTGGATATTTATCCGGGTGTTGATCTGGGAGTTCTGGGAAGAGATTTCGGAATTGGAGCTCATATTGGAGCGAGATATTTTTTCACCGATAAAGTTGGTGTTTTTGCTGAAGTTGGGAATAACGGAAGCTTAGGCGTTTCATTTAATTTTTAATAGCAATATCAATATATGACAAAGCTTCTCATTACGAGAAGCTTTTTATTTGGCATCCTATTGATTATTGTTACCTTTGCAAATTAAAATCTAAAAACAATTAATGGAATTAGCAATCAAGATCTTTCAATTTATATTGAGTATTTCTATTTTAGTAATTCTTCACGAGCTTGGGCATTTTTTACCTGCAAAATGGTTTAAAACCAAAGTGGAGAAATTTTATCTTTTCTTTGATCCTTGGTTTTCTGTTGTAAAAAAGAAAGTAGGAGAAACCGAATACGGTATCGGATGGCTTCCTTTCGGAGGCTATGTAAAAATTGCAGGAATGGTTGATGAAAGCATGGATACTGAACAGCTTAAACAGCCTGCACAACCTTGGGAATTCAGAGCAAAACCGGCTTGGCAGAGATTAATCATCATGTTGGGCGGTGTTACGGTAAACTTTTTCCTGGCTTGGATTATTTATGGCTGTCTGTCGTTTTTTAATGGTGAAACAGTTTTTGACAGTACCAAGGAAGATGTACAAATGAACTATACGAATGTTGCTAAAGCAATGGGCTTTCAAGATGGAGATAAAATTCTAAAAGTAGATGGAAAAACTCAGAACAATCTTGATAAACTTTCTCTAGATATTTTACTCAGTGATGAAATTACCGTTTTGAGAGGAGGGAAAGAAGTAACATTCCCAACCAACGATGATGGTAAGGCTTTAGCTTTCAGGGACGAAAATCCAAAAGCTTTTCTCACTCCAAGATATCCTGCTGTGATTGATTCTATTTATAACCCTAAAACAGCTGAGGCTGGTTTGAAAGTTGGAGATCAGATAGTATCGGTAGATGGAAAAAGAATTAACTATTATGATGAATTTCAGGGTGTTGTAAAAAGCAATGCTGGAAAAGACATTAATGTTGAGGTATCCAGAGCGGGAACTATACAGCCTTTAGTTCTATCTGTTTCAAAAGAAGGGACTTTAGGATTAGCTTCTTTCAAGTATTTAGAGAAATTTGCAGAAACAAAACATTTTAATTTCTTTGAATCTATTGAAAGAGGATTTACGAGAAGTATTGAAAGTTTAACATATCAGGTTAAGCAATTCAAGCTTGTTTTCAATAGAAAAGTGCAGGGTTATAAGAAAGTAGGAGGTCCTTTGGCTATTATCAAAAATATGCCTGTTGATAAAGCAAAAGACGGAAGTGTTTCTATTGACTGGACGATGTTCTGGAGTTTTACAGCAATGTTTTCTGTGTGGCTGGCTTTTTTAAATCTAATCCCTATTCCCGGCTTAGATGGCGGTCATGTTATTTTTACATTGTATGAAATGATTGTTGGGAAACCTGTTCCGCAGAAAGTTTTGGAAAATGCTCAAATGGTGGGAGTTATATTTCTTTTAGGATTGATGCTGTTGATATTTGGAGCTGATATTTTTAAAATTTTCACTAATAAGCTTTAATTTTTAAAATTTTTTCACGTAAAAATTTGTGAGGTATAAATATCTGTCCTATATTTGCACCACTTAAAAACAAGGACATTCCTCCTTAGCTCAGTTGGTTAGAGCATCTGACTGTTAATCAGAGGGTCGCTGGTTCGAGCCCAGCAGGAGGAGCTTTGAAAACGAGACACTTACAGAAATGTGAGTGTCTTTTTTTATATTTGTCACGAACATTTCACGAACAAAAGTATTTTATTTTAATGCTATTTTTGTGTAAGAATATTTTAGTACGTTATCTATGACTAACTTCTATATCGCAATATATATTCTAATGGTAACCTTTACAATCCTTGTCCCCTTCTATCTTGCAGGGCGGCTTTGGTTTGCGTTCAGTCCGTTTGCGATAAACTATTACTCCAAGGAAAAGGCAAACTGGTATAACGAGTGGAACACCCAGCGGTTTTTAATCGTTTTGAATTTATTTTTGGTTTCATTGTCGCTTTCCTTTTTCTGGGGCGGGAAAATACTGGAAGATATCCATGCCGAGAAGATCGACTTTACCCAAATCCTATTCTATATCATTCTTCAAATTCTCGCCGTAATACTGTTCGAGGTAAAAATGGAACACCCATTTAAGCCAATTCAGGCATTCAAAAAATTCAAGAAAAACAGTTATAGCGAAAGGTTTGAGTTCCGAGAAAAGCAAGACGCGGCAGATAAAATAGAACACCATTCCAATGAGTTAAAAAGAGAATTTTTGAAAGTTGGCACTAAGATTTCAAACGAATTAAATAATCAACAAATCATTTTATCTGAAACCAACGAACTCGCAAAACACAACAATAATATCCTACAGGAATCCGATTTTGCTTTTGAAATAAAAAAGAATCCGAATATGGTCATTGATGATATTTTGCGGGCTTATTTTATTTCTAAAGATTCCGAGAGGGTTTTATCGGACTTTTTACTGCGGAAGAAAAACTCTGGAAAGATTCTGTTTACAAAGCCTGCAAGGAACGGCGTGAGCGTACAGCCTATTTTGGACTTTTTATCGGCCTTTACTAATGTTATGGAAAGTTGTAAATCCGGCACAATAACCCAAGCCGAAACCTGCAAAATTATCAACGCCGTCACCTCGGCAAAAGACAGGCTCGGAAATATCGCAGAAGAGCCAATAAACAGCAGGAACCTCTCAAAATATCTTTCCAACAGCGATGTTCAGGATGATATATAGTCTAAAATCCAAAAAAAACATTTTCTCTTTAAAAATCATATTTGTTTGATAACCATAATTATAAAGGCGACAGTTAGTCGCTTTTAATGGTTTATTGACTAAACCATTATCAAACAAAACCTCCTATTGAACGCACATTTCTTTAGGTTGTTTTATTTTACAAAAAACTTTTTAAGTCGCTTTTAGGCTGCTATTTCTTTGGGAAATATCTTGGGCTCAACAAAATTCAACGAAATGAAAGACCAAGAAAGACTAGCTGCGCTAGAAAGCCAAATGTCCACTTTGGTAAACTCGCAAAAAGAGTTTACCTCGAAGGCGCTACAGATGCTCGCCCTCGGAACCAAGAACATCTATTCTAAGGAAGAGGCCGCGCTGTTCCTCAACCTGGATCCGGACTATCTCTACCAACTCAAACACCACGGCAAATTGAAGGCCTACAAAAAGAAGGGGCAAAAGAAAATCTACTTTCGCAAAGAGGACCTCGAAGCTTATCTTCTGGGGGATAATGTGGAGGAAATACAAAATGATGACTATGACGCATTCGAGCAGGAAATTCTGGAGCGATGGAAGAAATAACCAACAAGCCGGCTGAAGAGCAAAAAATCCCAGTACTCTACCAAACCGCTTCCGAGACCACTACCATTTTCGATATGGTGATGAAGTATCTTGAAAGCAAGTATGACCTTCGCTTTAACGCCATCGCCCTGGAGATAGAAATATCGCTCAAGGGAAAGGACGACTGGACAGAGCTAAACATCAACTCCCTGCTGATAGAACTCGTACAGGCCGGGATGCAGATCACCATGCAGAAGCTGGAGATCCTCGTTCGGAGCCACCTGATAAAGAGATACAACCCGATAGCGGAATACTTTAAAAAACTCGCGGGCTGGGACGGCGAAGACCATATCCGGAAGCTGGCGGGATTTGTTCGGACCAACGACAGCGAAGCGTTCCGCTACCATCTCGAGAAGTGGCTGACCCGCGCCGTGCTTTGCGCATTGAAGAAAGACTATGTCAACAAGCAGTGCCTCGTGCTGGCAAGCTCCAAACAGAACACGGGCAAAACCACCTTCCTGCGATTCCTCATCCCGGACGGGCTCAGGGATTATTATTCCGAAAATGTCACAGTGGACAAGGACGGCATCATTGCCATCTGCAAAAATTTCATCCTCAACGCCGACGAGCTGGCCGTCCTGTCCAAATCGGATGTCAACACGCTGAAATCCTTTATCTCGATGGGCGGCGCAAAGGTGAGGGTGCCTTACGGGAGAAAGCCGGAGAACATGGACAGGATATGTTCCTTTGTTGCCTCCACCAACAGAACAGATTTCCTTACCGACGAGACAGGAAGCGTAAGGTGGCTGGTTTTCGAAGTTTACAGCATTGATTTCGCCTATGCGGAGGAAATAGACATAGACAAGGTATGGGCGCAGGCGTACCACAATGCTTTTGAAAGAAAAAATTACCAACCGGAAATGACGCTCTCGGACATAGAGGCTAATGAGCTGAGGAACGAGCAGTTTTCCCAGCTTTCACTTGAGCAGGAAATCGTTTCCGCACACTTCGAGAAATCGAAGGACATCAAGGACTTTCTTACGGCGACGGACATCGTTGTGGCAATGAACAACGCCCTGAATTTAAGATTGAACAACATCAAGGTCGGAAAGGCGCTCACCAGGCTCAAGTATGAAAGAATCAAGCATCCGAAACTGCAGGTTTACGGCTACCTGATCCGAAGAAAGATTGACTGAAAGAAAGTTTAAATCCTTGACATTCAATTTATCCTACCTACTTACCTAAGTGGACTTACAGAACTCATTTTCAAATTTTTATGAAGGTAATCAAATAGATAAGACTTTACCTAAACTACCATCGTTAAAGAAGGGATCCAATTAACAGGTAACAACAAGGTAAGTCATTAATTAATATAACTAACTGATATTCAATATTTAGGTAGGCAGGTATGGTAAAACGGTAAAAACATAACTGGATATAAAAAAATAAATTTTAAAAACACAAAAAATGAATTGCAAACAAGCCAACGAAAATATCAGCATCAAAGAAGTAATGGAAAGTTTTTCTCTATTCCCAAGTAAAGAACATCCGAAAACAGCCTATTATTATGCTATCAATCGACAAGAACGAACGCCAAGTTTATTAGTGAATTATGTGAAAAATATTGCCTTTGATTTTGGCACTGGAAAACAATACGATGTCGTGTCGATAGTTCAGGAGCTCAAACAATGCACTGTATCCGATGCTCTTGAATATCTTGAAAAGTTTGATTTTTCTTTTCAAAAGCAGAAGGGAAATTTAAACAATCCAAAAGAAGAAACTAAATCTTATCAAATATTAGAAGTAAAAGAAGTGTCACATCCAGCGTTGATTGAATATTTAAAATATAGAAAACTCGAATTTCAAAAATCTGAACTTCAGGAAATTCATTACGAAATGAATGGGAAGAACTATTTCGGATTAGGATTCAAAAACGATTCGGGAGGCTACGAGATCCGCAGCAGGTTTTCCAAAATCTGCCTTGGAAAAAAGGATATCACCACGATAAAAAATAATTCTGAAAACCTCAAGGTTTTCGAGGGCTTTACCGACTACCTCTCCTTTAAAATTTTAGAACCGGAAAAGACACCTTCCGACTATCTAATTCTGAACGCTGTCGCCATGGTTCACAAGACATCAGGGCTTTTTGGAAATTATAAATCTGTCGAAATGTACTTGGATAACGACCGCGCCGGCGAACAGTGCAGGGATTCAATTTTGAAAATATTCCCGGAGGCAGATGACCGGTCGAATGAATATTTCCCTCATCAAGATCTGAATGATTTCCTGATATCACAGGAAGAAAAGACACTTGAAAATAAGCTTGAAAAAAATCAAACAGCCATACACGAGTCCGAGGAAAACCGGAATATTTACAGGAGAAAAAGATGAAGATTCATACAAGCCGGCCTACGCAAAATAAGCACAGGTGGAATGCTCTAAAAAGGCTGGGTAAAAACTTGCCATGTGTCTAGTGCAAAAAGTACCCAATGTTTACAATAAGCGTATCCGCTCATCGTAAAATTGGAACATTTTGGTTTCCTCCTATCGTCGGAAACGCATGTCTGGAACTACGATTCAAGCCCATAGTTTAAAATTATAAAAAAATTAAACACCACATAAACACAATATGGAAAATGACTTTTTAAAACAGTTTGTAAGACAGATTTCCGAGCAGCAAATTGCAAAGGTTGCAGAAGAAAAAAGAAGGAACCGCTTTCGCGAAATCGGTAGAGAGGGAGGTTTGAAAAAGAAGACGGCGAACCACTTTTCAAAGGTAGTCTCAGTTCGTTTTACCGAAAAGGAGTTTGAGAAAATTCGAAAGGAAGCAGAAAAATATAACCTGAAAATTTCAAAATATTTAAGGCTGATTTCTACCGAAAAGGAACTTAAAGTAAACGAGTTCAAGACAGACGAAGTTCTATTGAATTACGGCAACAATTTTATAAGGATATCCAATCTGCTTAGGAACAGAGAATGGAACGAGTTTGAAAACAAGAAAGAGATCCTTGAGGAAATTCACACCGTCACCAAATTAATCAGAGAATACCTCTACCAACAAATTATCAAGCATGAACAATTCGGCAACGACGAGGAGGATTAGTAAGATCGCGATTGAATACAACGGCAACGACAAAGGCACGGCAGAATGTATTTATTCCAACAACCTGCTTTCAACAACGCCGGAGGAAAGATTTGAAGAGATGAAGATTGTCGCCGAGAGAAATCCCAATGTCAAGAAATGGGCGCTCACCGGCTACATCTCTCCACCAAAGGAAATCGGCGACAGGCTGACAAATGAAGAGTTGAAGGAACTGGCTATAAAATCATTGAAAGACGTGGGACTTACAAAAAATAACCAGGTTGTCCTGGACGTCCACCATTCCACGAAGCAGAAACATATCCACTTCATCGTGAACCGCATAGATGTTTATGGTAAATGCACGGTAAAATCTGCCAATATCGGAAAGCGCTTCGGTGAATCAGTGAGAAATGTTTGCAAAGAGATGAACCTGAAAACAGATGTGGAAATCGGAAAGGAGAAAAAGCAGCAGATGCTGAAAGTGCTGCAAAACTGTCTGAAGGTCTCAAGAAATTTTGATGACTTGGTCGATTATATGCGGCGATGTGGTTATAGAGTGACGCTCTCGCAGAATGTGAAGGACGGCGTGTCGGGGATGCGGATTGTGAAACTGAGCGATATTAACGACCAAACCCAGAGGCAGTACCATCCCGGTTACAAACTTTCCGAGATTACAAACAAACTGAAAATCAAAGATATCAAAGAAATTCTAAACCGGAATGCGGAAAGCCACCAGTCGGCAATTTTCAGTCAGAGTAATCCACAAACGAACGAAATAAAAAATCCGGAAAAATCAGCCCTCAGGGAGATTGAAAATGCCGTGAAGGAACTCCTCAAACCGAGCTACACACCGGCGGCTGACGACGAATTGCTGAGGAAAAGAAAAAGGAGGCGATAGGTCTTTAAAAAAAAACATCAAAAAAAACAAAATGAACAACAACGAATTTAACAACCAGGAGAATACAGAAAATTATTCTTCACAAGATGCAGGCATCGAACTTTTGCACCGCGTCATAGAAAGTAATAAGGCGGTAGAAATTTCGGGGAAGGCGATTTTCCACATGTACTGCGACATCAAGGAGGATGTAAAGAAAATCCAAGCACTGGCACATGAAGAAAATCTAAAACGGCAGGAATTGCTTAAATCCACCCCCAACAATATTATCGCAGAATTATCTCCAGACGTTATAAAGCATCTGGAAAAATTTCATCAGAAATCAGATACAGTTAAATATTGGTTTTTCGGAATCCTGGCTATATTGCTGGTTGCATTTTTTATTTTATCAGCAACTGTTTATCTAGGAAAAATCTGGTACCGCGAAAGCATCCGCACCAAGACCGAGGTTCGAGAGGAAATCCTCAAGGAGATCAAGAATGAAAACAAGGCGATTTATGAAACCGAGCAGGTAAAACAGCTGGAACACAATACCACGCTGATGAACAAATGGATGCAGAAAAATCCAAAGGACGCAGAAAAGTTTTTGAAGTTTAAGGAGGGGTATGAGAGTAGGTAGACTAAAAATTATTTGAATCTGTCTCACAATAAGAATTGAGGCGGATTTTTTATTGCAGTTCCAATCTTCAATGTTTTGGAAAAAGTGAAAAGTTGTCTTCTTCAGGCAACTTTCTTTCTTAAATTGTGTGCTAAAGCGTGTAATCCGAACTCCAATTCTACTTTTTTCAGACCTCTAAGTGTGAATCGCTTAAAATTGTTGCAATGTTTCAGGTGTGCAAACACAGGTTCTACTTCAACCGAGCGTTGTTTTCTTTTTTTAATGCCTTCTTGGCTGTTTAATAGTTCCCGGATTTTTTCTTTGTACTGTTCCAGATGATGGTTTCGCTCAATGCTCCGGTTTTCTTTGGAACTGTGACAAACGCCTCTGATTGGGCATCCATCACAGTTTTTAGCCTGATAATGGGAGAGTTTTTGAGGGTAACCGGTCTTGGTTTTCCGAGTGCTTTCGTGTGTTTTTTCCATCTTTTGACCCATCGCACAGACGTAATAATCTTTTTCCTGATTGTAGTGCAGATTTTCTTTGCTGAAAGTCTTGTGTTTCGCCTGATAATGGGCATTTTGCTCTTTATCGAAGGTGTTGTACTTTACAAATGGAATAATGTTTTTTTGTTCCAATAATTCATAATTTTCCTCGCTTCCGTAGCCCGCATCGGCAGTGAGTTCTTCCAATTCTCCGAGTTTTTTTTTGCCGAACAATTTCTCAAAATTCTCCAAATGACGCTTCAGGGTATTGAAGTCGTTGGTCTCTTGATGGATCGTGTAATTTACAATAAACTGATTCTCGGTAGAAATCTGTGCATTATAGGCCGGTTTGAGCTGTCCGTTTTGCATATGGTCATCCTTTAGCCTCATAAAAGTAGCGTCCTCATCAGTCTTGCTGTAGGAATTCCTCTCTGCCAAAATAGCCTCCTGAGCTTCGTATTTATCGAGGTTTTTCTCAAAATTATTTTTAATGTAATTCAGCTTGGCTTTAGCTTTTTTGTCGGAATCGGTCTTGCGGTCGCTGCCTTTCAATTTGGCATTGATATTTTCTACGGTTTGCTGAATTTTTTCTTTGCTGATTTCTTTAAATTCCGGCGGTTCAGGGTCTTTGTCCTCTTCCCTTGCCACGCTTTGGGCATATTTCCAAAGGTCCTCTAGTTGGCGGAGCATCTTTTCTTTGTTGGTTTTAATGGCATTGGCCCACACAAAAGTGTAGCGGTTTGACTGGGCTTCGATTTTCGTTCCGTCCACAAAAACCTGTTTCAAACTTACCAAACCTTCTTCGGCAAGAAGCAAAACCACTTGCGAGAAAATATCTTTGAAAGCCGCTTCAAGCTTGTGAGCCCGAAATCTGTTCACGGTATTATGATCCACGATGCTCATATTGGAGAGCCACATAAAGTTGATGTTTTCGCGAAGTGCTTTTTCGATTTTCCGGGAGGAATAAATGTTGTTCATATAGGCAAAAACCATCACCTTGAGCATCATCACGGGATGATAGCTGGGATTTCCCTCTTTGCTGTAGGCTTTTAGCAGCGGGTCTATATTGATCCTCTCCAAAATATCATTGACAATCCGAACAGGATGATTATCGGGAATCAACTCCTCAAAACTATACGGAAACAACACCGTCTAATTTTGGTTGTAATACTTGAAATTCATAGACAAATATCTGATTATCAGACATAAATATACGAAAACCCTCAATAATAACCAAAAAAAATCCGCCTCAGTTGTGAGACGGATTCATTTATTGACGTATTTATTACAGTTTGCTAAGAGTAACATTGTGAATAATTTAGGAAAAATAAATTTCGTAAATTTGAGCTTTGGGGTATAATGAATAAAAAATTACTTTCTGAACGCGATATGGAAATGGCGGAAATTGATGAACCTATTCGCGAAACCTACTATAAAGGTAATCAGAAATTCGATGAAGTTTCCCCAAAATACGCACTAATGAGTTCTCACGCCGGGAGACGAACTTTTATCTGCAACGCTTTGGCTTTAGGAATTCCACCGCAGGTCGTGATGAAGTGGACAGGTCACAGTGATTATGCTGCGATGAAGCCCTATATTGATATTGCAGATCAAACAAAAATAAATGCTATGGCAAAGTTTAGAGCCTGTTTAAAAATAATTAAAACCACATAGTCACATAGAAAAACTCAAGATTAATTGCAAAAAAGAAAAAATAGAAGTACAATATTTACTATTTTTTCTCTTATTTTTCCAAAAACTATGTGTCTATGTGGTTATAAAATTATTTCTGATACAAATTTAAACAGGCTCTTAATATGTTGTAAACCCTAACTTTTTTTAAGGAAGTAGTTTAACTTCTAAAATAATTTCCTATCTTTGTGCTGTTTACTTACAATGGTCGGAAATTTTAAAATACTGTTGCTTTCCCTTACACTAGCGTTATTTCTGGCGCCAGAGATTTCTCAGCCTTGCAGTACAAAGGAGAAGCAGGTTATTAAAACCACGACCAGTTCCCAAACTTTCATAAAACAGTCATTCGCACAGATACAGCCGTCTTGCGACAGCGACGATTGCAAAGAAGAATGCTGTCACCCAAAATCACACAATTGTCAAACCGATGGATGCTCAGGAAATTGCAGCGGAAACCTTTGCAGCTCTGCTCAGTACACCTTTCTAGCGGACAGCAAATTTTTAGAGGATTCTAAAAACGAAGCGTCCGGTTACGAAGACAAAAATGCTAATTTCTTTTATCAGAATCCTCATTACTCCGGTGGATTCCATACCATTTGGGAACCGCCCAAAATAGGTTAAGATCTTCTTTTACAGCCCGAATTGTGTCTGGTCGTGAAGTGTTTATGACACTTTAGCCCGTTCTTTTTTAGCGGCGCTGTAAATACATTTGAACTTCAAACGCTCCTTTAAGCTCTTTCAAAATAGACTTTCCTTTTTTAGTAAAGGATAATTTGAGGAACCGGATGTTCAAAAGCACTTTCTCAAACAAGGAGGCTCACTATTAACCTATAATATAAAATTTAATGAAGAATATTCTTTTGGGAATACTCGCTTTTATAGCGGTGTTCCTCGTTTCCTGCAACAATTCAAAAGCTGAAGGTACACAAATTGCGGTCGCAAAGTTCACCACCGGTGACATTGTTCCCAACGATGAGGTATGTATGGTAAACAATGCCTATATGGGCAAAAAACAGCTCGAAGTAAAACATGACGGCAAAACCTATTATGGTTGCTGTGAAAACTGCAAACTCAGAATCCCGCAGGAAGAAAATGCCCGCATGGCATACGATCCCATATCTCATCAACTCATCGATAAAGCGACCGCAATTATCGCAATCTCTGATAAAAATGATAATGTCGTGTACTTCGAAAATAAAGCAAACTACGAAGCCTTTTTTAATAAATAAAAATAATCTTTAAACTTATAAAATAATGAAAACACTAGTATTCAGCCTTTTGGCAATCGGAACATTGGCACTCACTTCTTGTAAAGAAAACAAAGAACAGAAAAGCACTACTGAAACATCCATGCAGCACGATATGAGCATGATGTCTGACAATTCAGCAATGGGCGATATGCCTATGGATGAAAAGGTAACCGTTACCGACGCAAAAAAAACTTCCGCTGACCTCACGGAGCTTTATTCTCATTACACCCACCTTACATTCGCGTTGTCCGGTGATGATGATAAGGAAGCGGTGAGTGCGGCCAAAGGGATCCTCGCTTCTTTTCCCAAAATAGACAAAAACGGTTTTTCTGCTGAACAGAAAAAAGAATTTGCTGATCTCGAATCAAGCATCAGTGAAAACGTCGAGCACATTGCAGATAACGCCGGAAAGATTGATCATCAGCGCGAACACCTGGATTTAATGAGCGCCGATTTTTACGACCTGCTGAAAGACTTCGGAACTCCAAAACCGGTGTACAAAGTATTTTGTCCAATGTATAACGATAACAAAGGCGCTTTTTGGCTTAGCGATTCACGTGAGGTGAAGAATCCTTATTTAGGCAAAGAAATGCTGTCATGTGGCGAGGTTCAGGAAGAAATTAAGTAAACAGATTCTAAATCATGATTCAAAATTTAATCAAACTCTCCCTCCGCAACAGGTATTTCGTTTTGCTGATTGCAATCGGCCTTTTTATCTGGGGTATTTTTGCGGTAAGGGACAATCCCATCGATGCCATTCCGGATCTGAGTGAGAACCAGGTCATCGTTTTTACGGAGTGGATGGGCAGAAGTCCCCAGATTATGGAAGATCAGGTGACTTTCCCTCTGGTAAGCAACCTTCAGGGAATTCCGAAAATTAAGAACATCCGCGCCGCTTCCATGTTTGGGATGAGCTTCGTATATGTTATTTTCGAAGATAACGTGGACATTTACTGGGCCAGAACCCGGGTACTGGAACGGCTCAACTATGCCCAACGCCTACTCCCGCAAGGCGTAACGCCTACGCTCGGACCGGATGGCACCGGTGTTGGTCACGTTTTCTGGTACCATTTCGATGCACCTAAAATGGATTTGGGAGACCAGCGCGCCCTCCAGGACTGGTATGTGAAATTTGCTCTGCAGACGGTTCCCGGTGTGGCGGAAGTAGCCTCCTTTGGCGGCTTCGAAAAACAGTACCAACTCATTGTAGATCCTGTAAAACTCCAGTACTATAACGTCTCTCTGATGGATGTCATGAACAAAGTGAAAGCCAACAATAATGATGTGGGCGGACGTAAATTTGAAGTGGCTGATATGGCCTATGTCATTCGCGGTCTTGGTTACATCAAGAACGTAGCCGATATCGAAGAAATCGCGGTGGGAAATTACAACGGTATTCCCGTGCGGGTGAAAGATATTGGCTCGGTACAAATGGGTGGAGATCTTCGGCTGGGTATTTTTGATGCGGACGGTGAAGGCGAAGTTGTGGGCGGTATCGTGGTGGCACGGTATGGCGAAAATGCGGATAAGGTCATCAACGATGTGAAAGAGAAAATGAAGGACGTTGAAAAAGGACTCCCTGAAGGCGTCACCTTCAAGACATCGTACGACCGCAGTACGCTGATTGAAGGGGCAATAGACAATATTAAAACCAAGCTGATTGAAGAAATTATCGTGGTGGCAATCATTGTTATTCTGTTCCTATTCCACTGGCGAAGTGCATTGAGCATCATCATTCAGATTCCGGTCACCATTGCCATCAGTTTTATTCTGCTCAATGCGTTTGGACTTTCCTCCAATATCATGTCCCTTACAGGAATTGCGCTGGCAATTGGGGTGATCGTGGATAACGGAATTATCATGTCCGAAAATGCCTATAAAAATCTCTCCGATTGGCAGAACCATCAACAAAATAAAAACCCATAACAATGAAGACCAACTGGTTTAAAAATATATTCAGAAAAAAAGACAAAGAGAAAGACAGTTACGTTAAAATTCCCGAAGACATTCGGTTGAAGATTATCGAAAAATCATCCTTCCAGGTATCTAGAGGCGTATTTTTTTCTACGGTAATCATCGTGGTTTCTTTTCTCCCGGTATTTATGTTGACCGGTCAGGAAGGTAAACTTTTTCATCCGCTGGCGTACACTAAAACATTCATCCTGATTGTTGATGCAATCCTGGTGCTTACCCTTGCCCCGGTGCTCATCTCCTTTTTCATGAAGGGAAAATTTAAGGACGATAATAAAAACCCAATAAACAGAGGCTTGGAACGGATTTACGAACCGCTGATAAGATGGTGCATGAAATGGAAAAAAACCACGCTGGGAATTAATATTTTGGCACTGCTCATCAGTATTCCAATGATAATGAACCTTGGACGTGAGTTTATGCCGCCTTTGGATGAAGGATCCCTGCTCTTTATGCCGGTTACCCTTCCCGATATTTCAAACTCTGAAGCCAAAAGATTACTGCAGGTACAGGATAAAATCATTAAGGGAATTCCGGAAGTGGATCATGTCCTCGGAAAAGCCGGAAGAGCCAACACGGCGACTGATAATTCACCCATCTCCATGATTGAAACCATTATTTTGTTGAAACCGCAAAGCGAATGGCGCGAGGGCAAAACAAAAGATGATCTCATCAATGAGCTGAATGCCAAACTGCAGATTCCAGGCGTAACCAATGGCTGGACCATGCCGATTACCAACCGGATCAATATGCTTTCAACAGGGATTAGAACGGATGTGGGCGTAAAAGTGTACGGACAGAACCTGGACAGTATCGCGGTCCTTTCCGAAAAAATAAAAAAGGAACTCACCGGTATTGAAGGAATAAAAGACATGTACGTAGAACCCATTACCGGCGGAAAATATGTGGACATTCAAGTGAAACGCGAAGAAATAGGAAGATACGGGCTAAGCGTGGATGATGTAAATGCCGTCGTGGAAAGTGCCCTCGGCGGAATGAAACTCACCACCACCGTGGAAGGCCGACAGCGCTTTTCGGTAAATGCCAGATACGGCCAGGATTTCAGAAATAATGTGGAATCTCTGAGAAGATTGCCCATGCAGACGATGGAATTTGGTTCCATTCCGCTAAGTGCTGTGGCTGACATTCGTCTTACAGAAGGACCACCAATGATCAATTCTGAAAATGCCATGTTACGCGGAACTGTTCTGTTCAACGTCCGTGATCGGGATTTAGGCAGTACCGTAGCAGAAGCACAGAAAAAACTCAACAGCATGGTCACCAAAATGCCAAAAGGTTATTTCGTGGAATGGAGCGGTCAGTACGAAAACCTGATTCGCGGTGAGCAGACTTTAAAAATGATTATGCCCCTCGTACTAATAGTGATTTTCCTTTCGATGTATTTTGCGTTCAATTCCTACCGCGAGGCTTTCTTTAATCTCATCAGTATTCCTTTTGCCTTAATCGGCGGCGTATTCATGATTTCGCTTTGGGGCGTCAATCTCTCTGTAGCAGTAGCAGTCGGCTTTATTGCCCTGTTCGGACTTGCGGTAGAAACCGGAATTGTGATGGTCATTTACCTGAACGATGCCATGATTCAGCTTATTGCCAAAAATGGCAACTCACGGGAGACCATTACCAATGAAGAACTTCGTGAATATGTCATTCATGGTGCAGCCAAAAGATTAAGACCAAAGATTATGACGGTTTGCGTGACCCTATTCGGGCTTGTACCCATCCTGTGGAGCCACGGCGTGGGAAGTGATATGATGAAACCAATCGTATTACCGATGGTTGGTGGTGTTTTCACTTCGGCCATTCACATCCTTTTGGTAACACCAATTATCTTTTATATGCAGAAGGAATGGGAACTGAACAAACTAGGGAAAATTGACGTCCTCGACGCTGCCCATTAATCCTTAAATGATTACAAAATGAAAAAATTAATAATAACAGCAGTACTTACCTTGCTTTTTACCGCCACTTTTGCTCAGCAAATGTCCCTGCCCGCTGTAATGGACAGTATCGCAGCCAACCATCCGGTGGTAAAGATGTACAATGCCGAAATCCGGTCAATGGATGCTGCCGCCAAAGGTGCAAGAAGCTGGATGCCGCCCACAGTGGGTGCCGGTTTCTTCATGACGCCCTATAATGCAAAACTCTGGCAGCGGGATGGCGAAATGCTCGGCATGGGTTCCGTGGCTGTATCTGTGGAGCAGATGTTTCCCAATAAACAAAAACTCGATGCCAACGAGAATCTGATGAAGGCAATGTCCTCTGTGGAAAAGGAAAAACTTTTTGCCGCCCTCAATGAAAACTTTCAGGATGCGAAAAAACTGTATTACAGTTCAATCGTCTTGGATAAAAAGCTGCAGGTCGTAAAGGAAAACGAAAAGATGCTGGACTTTATGATTAGAAACGCCGAAATCCGGTACAAAAACGGGCTTTCCAAAATATCTGCATATTACAAAGCCAAAGCCGCCCTCGGAAGCACCACAAACATGCAGCTCATGTACGAGAATGACCTCCGCGTCAACCGGATCCGGTTGAATGCCCTCATGGGAAGAGACCCGCTCGCGCTACTGGAGATTGAACCGGAATACAATCTGAATGATTATTCTCTCATGACTTTTGGTCAGGATCTATTTTATCAGAACAGAAGTGATCTCCGCGGCATCGACCGGGAAATCAATATTGCCAAACTCAAACAGGATCTGGAAAAGCAGAATCTAAAGCCGGAATTTGGCGTAAAGTTCGAAAACATGTTTGGTTTTGGTGGCCAGCCCATGCAGTTTTCTCTGATGCTGATGGCAAAACTGCCTTTCGTATCCTGGGCTTCAGGCATGAATAAAGCCAATATTGAAAGTCTCAAACTGAAAGAAGAGGCCTTGCAGGCACAGAAAGAAATGATGGTGAACGAATACAGTGGAATGGCCTACGGAATGCGCAATGAACTGGACCTGAATAAAAATCAGCTCAAACTCTATGAAGACACCATTATTCCGGCCTTAAAAAACAACTACAAATCCATGCAGTTGGGCTATGAGCAGAATACGGAAGAACTCTTCATGTTATATGACGCATGGGAACAGCTGAATATGGCCCAACTGGAATATTTCGAGATCCTTACCAAAGCACTGCAGACGCAAACTGAAATTGACCGCTTAATTGAAAGAAGATGAGAAAAATTATAATATTCACTATGCTTTTATTTGCTTTGACGGCGTGTGACAAAGTTAAGTTCTGGGAAGATGACTCCCTCTATTAAGCAAGTAAAAAAGTAGGGGCTTTGAGAAACAAATAAGTTTCTGAAAAAAAGACAGTTACAAAAGGTAAAATAATGTAAGAGATTCTATATCAAAGCATTCGNNGAATGCTTTGATATAGAATTCAAATGATTCTTTTTAGAAAGAATTTATAAGAAAAAAGTATATTTGAACATCTGAATTTTCAGAATGTTTCAAAAGAGAAAATGATCTTTGATATTTTAGAAAATAGAGGAAAAAAAATGCAATGAAATCTTGAATCTTGGTTATTTGCTCTTGATTCTTTATTTCTTACTCAGAAATTTTACAGCAGAAATTGCGATTTTCTTCCAGCCTTTGCTGGTTAGAATTTTCTAAAACCAGTTTGAAATTTGCCAGTTCGGGATTATTATGAACTTCGTTTGGAGTGTAAATCTTATGCTTGTAACAAGGTCGATTATTGTTGTAATCTTCAATAAAAAATTTCAATTCCGGATAAATCGTTGTTGAAAGAATTTCTTTGGAACGGAAGTAATACGACTTCATAATCTTGTAAGGTCCCTCCACAATGGAATTAGAAAAAGTAACATCCTTCAAAGCGATCTTTTTGCTGATATTGACGTGGCAATTTTTGATAAATTCAGTAATCGTTTTGTTGTTGTTTTCACTTCCGCCGTCAACAATAAGTTCAAGGTTTTGATCTTTCAAATCAACATCAAATTCATTTTTGATAGCTTGCTTTACGGTTTCCATTCTGATCTTCGAGCATTTCTTGGTAGAAATATCCCAAGACAGAATCTTTCGAGAAAAGTTGTCGACCACGGTGTAAATGTAGAAGGTAATATTATCCAGAGTTTTATATTGGGAAATATCCATGTGCCAAGTCTCATTCGGTCGTTTTGCATTGTAAGAGCCTTTCTTTCTAGGTTTCTTCTTAGGCTTTCTAACTTCTGAATATCCGAGTTTTCTAGCATACTTATACCAAGTGGACTCCGCCATAGAAATGACTCCATCACGAATTGCCTTCCCCCAAATGGAACGGATGCACCAAGTTTTGTGTTTACTCAGATTCATATATTTTTTGAGGATGGAAATTTCTCTGTTGGAAATCTGTTTGGGTCTTCTTTTAAAGCAGTGTCCAACTAATGATGTATTACAAGCGAATTTCCTATCGCTTAACCAAAATGAATATTGCCTTTTTGAAATCATCAAAAAACGAAGAATGTCTTTTTTAGCAATGGGAAAATCTTCAGAAAGATTTTCGATTAGAGTTACAAAAACATTTCGATTGGCTTTAATTACTTTCCGAATGTTTTCTTTTCCAAGAAGAGTAATCAAGGTAATGTATATTCTGGCAAATTGAATGAATGCTTTTCGGCTGAAATACAATCGCGAATCAAGAAATACTTTGGTATCTTCTAAATTGTTCTGAATGCTTTTGGAAAATTCAGATCCAACATATTTTTCGGAATGTTCATTTTTCCAATAATGGGAAGTTGAACCGGGAATTTCCTTGATGAATCGTTGTGGTAAAACTTCATTCTGAATTCCTAAAGCATAGCAGGTTTTGATATCCGTATGATACTTTTTGTATTTTTGCATCGGTGTGTTTTTAAAATCAATTGTAAAGATATGGCAAATAAAAAAATAATTCCTCAGAACAAATGATGGCAAAATTGGTTCAGGAAATGGAAAAGCAGGGTCTTCGCTCAGAAGAGGATATTAGAGCTTTTCTAAACGGAATGGTAGGAAAAAATATAAATGAGTTTAATTTCGGATTAAATGAAAGCAATGAAGATCAGGCGCAAGATTTGATTTATGAAGCGTGGGAAAGTACTCCGAAAAAAGCAAAGCAGCTTATTTTACAAGCCAAAGAATTAGATCCCGGCAATGCAGATGTATACAATTATCTTGGAGATATAGAGAATACTCCTGAAAAAGCATTAGATTTTTATGAGCAGGGAATCAACGCCGGAGAAAAAAAACTAGGAAAAAAATTCATTAAAGAAAATGAAGGACATTTTTGGTTGATGATTGAAACCCGTCCTTACATGCGTTCACTCTTTAATTCTGCAAGATGTTTAGCACTTTTAGACAAAATGAAGAAGCGGCTGAAAAATATTTCAGAATTTTGAAGCTTAATCCTGATGATAATATGGGAGCAAGATATGAGCTGTTCACAGTATCATTAGAAATAAATGCTTTCAAAATAATAGAGGCTCTTCTTAAAGAATATCCTGATGAGTATGGTGCAAATTGGACTTACAATAAGGTATTGTACCATATTAAGAAAAATGAAATCAAAAAAGCTGAAGAAGAATGGTTTATGGCAATTAATACCAACAGGCATGTTCCAAGATATTTGTTAGGGAAAACAAAATTACCAAAAAAGCTACCGGATTATATGAGTATCGGTTATGCAGATGAGGCTCAGTGTTATGTTGCAGAAAACCTTCATCTATGGGAAGAAACAGAAGGAGCTTTAGATTTTATAAAATCGAAAATCTGAATTGTTTTTTTTCACTTACTGCGAATTTTCGAATCCAAAATATTTCTCATTTCAAATGTTTCGAGCCTTATAAGGGGTTGTAAATTAGGCTAATATGTTGATTTATAATAGCAAGCGGTTCGAGTTCTTGTCAATAGGGGGAGCCGCCCAGTATGTGACTATGAATTAAGATAATTCATTGAATATCATCACTAATCGGTTCGAGTTAGTGTCAGTAGGGGGAGCAAAAAAGACTTACAGCAATGGGAGTTTTTTTTATTTTGTTTGTAAATGATTATTACAATAAATATTAAAATTTAATTTACTGAAAGTTAGTACCATAAGCGCTTTGCGTTAATTTTGAAGAAAAAATATTTGCGTGATATTGTTTTTCATTTTATATTTGCACCACTAAAACAATAGGACATTCCTCCTTAGCTCAGTTGGTTAGAGCATCTGACTGTTAATCAGAGGGTCGCTGGTTCGAGCCCAGCAGGAGGAGCAAAAGGCTTACAGTAATGTAGGTCTTTTTTTATGTTCAAAATTAAGCTCGCATTTTTTTCAAGAAGCTTTTATATAACTAATAAAAAACCGAGCGTTAAAGCCCGGTTGATATTATTTTTTAATTAATCCTAATTCTATTAATCTTTCATGTAAAAACTCTCCTGCAGTTGTGTCCTCATATAATTTAGGATTATTTTCATCTACACAGTTTTCCAGTGCATTCAGCGACATTTCGCTTACAGGATGCATAAAGAATGGGATAGAATATCTTGAAGTTCCCCATAATTCTCTAGGCGGATTTACCACTCTGTGAATCGTAGATTTCAATTTATTATTGGTGTGTCTGGATAGCATATCTCCAACGTTAATCATCAATTCATCAGGTTCTGCAATCGCATCAATCCATTCTCCTTTATGGTTTTGAACCTGAAGACCTTTTCCTTGAGAACCCATTAGAAGGGTAATCAGATTGATGTCTCCGTGTGCTGCAGCTCTTACCGCATCATCTGGCTCCTCCGTAATTGGCGGGTAATGAATAGGTCTTAAAATAGAATTTCCTTCTGCAATTTTATCATCAAAATAAAACTCATCAAGACCAAGGTATAAAGCTAGGGCTCTTAAAACATATTTTCCTGTTTTTTCGAGCATCTGGTAGGTTTCTTTTCCTACTTCGTTGAATTTTGGAAGTTCTTCAACGATGACGTTATCGGGATATTCGCTTTTGTATTTTGAATCATCCGAAACATACTGTCCGAAATGCCAAAACTCTTTCAAATCTCCTTTTTTAAATCCTTTTGCAGTTTCTTTTCCGAAACCGACGTAGCCTCTTTGTCCTCCAATTCCAGGAATCTCATACTTTTGTTTGGTTTCCGCGGGAAGATCAAAAAAGTTTTTCACCTCACCATACAATTCACTCACAAGCTTATCATCCAGGAAATGTCCCTTTAAGGCAACAAAGCCAATTTCTTCATAAGCTTTTCCGATTTCATTTACAAATTTCTGTTTGCGTTCCGGGTTGTCCGAAAGGAAATCACGCAGGTCTACACTAGGTATTTTATCCATTTTATAGAAATTTTACGTGGGGCTAAAATACAGAATTTTAAATACATTTGCTGTAATTAATTATAAATGAAAAAATTTTTCTCGAGTGTTTACGGAGCAATAATTGTCGTCTCACTATATGTAGCGTTTTGGTATTGGTATCTCAAGAGTGTCGTAATGGCTTTGTTTCCGATAGTCTTAATAAGCTCTTTTTATGGGATTGATTTTGTTATCAAAAGTATTGCGAGAAACCCTACATTTATCCATTATCATTTTTTTCCGAAGAAGCTACCTTTACAGCAAAGAAAAATCATTCTGGAAAATTTTTCTTTTTACAAAAGGTTGCATCCAAAATTTCAGACTAGTTTTGATCACCGTGTGGTTTGTTTCTTAAATAAGTATAAATTAATTGAAAGAGAAGGTTTTCAACTGAGTGAAGAGCGAAAAATTATGATTGCAGCCTGCTATGTACAGCTCACTTTCGGTATGTATTCTTATCTAATTGATTCTTTCAGAAATATTCTTATTTATCCTGATTTCTATTATTCTCCTATTACAGGAAAACATCATTACGGTGAATATAATCCCAAAATGAAGATTGTTGTGTTGTCATGGAATAAATTTTACGAAGGGATACAATTTGAAAGTAGTAATTATAATCTGGGAATCCATGAATTCTCTCATGCTATTCTTGGCTCTTTCAAACATAAAAGAAAAAACAGACAAAGTATTGCCGAGAACGACTTTAATCTGGGCTGTAGAAAAATACTAGTCTTATGGTCAGATTCTGGAAAAAGAAACTTAATTATCGATTCGGATTATTTCAGGACTTATGCGTTTACTAATCTCGGAGAATTTACCTCCGTTGTTCTGGAACACTTTTTTGAAACACCTGAAGATTTTAAGGCAAAATTTCCTGATCTTTTTGTAATTGTTAAAAAGATGATTAATTATAGAGAAGATTGGTTTCAGTATTAATGAATTATAGATTAATTTTGCTTTATGAAAAAATATTCTTCCAAGCGAAGTATTCAGGTGCTTGCCAATCTTCTTCAGCAATATGGCATTTTAGATGTTGTTATTTCTCCGGGATCCAGAAACGCTCCGTTGGCAATTCATTTTTCAGAGATGGATGATTTCAACTGTTACAGTATTGTAGACGAGAGAAGTGCGGCATTTGTTGCTCTTGGGATGGCAATGAGTGAGAAAAAACCAGTCGCAATTACCTGCACAAGCGGTTCTGCGGCAACAAATTATTATCCTGCAGTTACAGAAGCTTTTTATTCTAATATTCCGCTGCTGATTTTCACGGCAGACCGTCCTACAGATTATGTAGACCTTTTTGACGGACAGACCATTCGCCAAAACAATCTTTTTCAGCAGCATTCATACGGAGATTTTCAGTTGGTAGAAGACTCTAAAGACAATGCAGAAGAGATCAATTCAGAAATTATTAAAAAAGCTATTGAGCTTTGTTTTGGAAAAAGAGGTCCGGTTCATATCAATATTCCGTTGGAAGAGCCTTTATATGATTTGGTTTCAGAACTTCCGACTTTTCCGGTGGTGGAGAAAACCATTAAGCAAAAAGAATATGAAATTCCCTCAGGTCTTATCGCAGATTGGAACACCTCACAGCGTATCATGATTTTAGTGGGAACTAGAGATTATAGTGCGGAACTTGAAAATCAACTGTCGCAATTGGTGAAAAATCATTCTGTGGTGGTTTTATCGGAAGCCAATTCTAATCTTTATCACGAAAAGTTTTTCAGACATATTGACCGTTATATTTTTGGTTTCACAGAGCAGGATTTTAAAACCTATGCTCCGGATTTGCTTATCACGGTAGGACAAAATGTAGTTTCCAAAAAAGTAAAGCAATTTCTGAGATCTGCCAATCCCAAACAGCATTGGCATCTTGATGAAATATGGCAGCCGGATACTTATTTTTCTCTGACACAGAAAATTGAAACCAAACCTGAAAATTTCTTTTCAAAACTGCTGAACTTTATTAATCTTGAACCAAGACCTTTTTATAACCTTTGGGATGTATTAAGAGATAAAAAAGATAAAAAACATCGTGAGTTTTTAAATTTGATTGAATTTTCAGATTTTTATTTTTTCAACAGAATTTCAGAAAGTGTTCCGGAGAATTATAACCTGCATTTCAGCAACAGTTCGGCAATACGGTATGCTCAGTTATTTGATTTTGGAAAAAGAAAGATGTACTGTAACAGAGGGACAAGCGGAATCGACGGATCCACATCAACCGCCATGGGTTTTGCCATAAAAAATCCGAACCCAACTTTGCTGGTGACGGGAGATTTAAGCTTTTTCTATGATATTAATGGTCTTTGGAATCAATACATTCCGCCATTTACAAGAATTATCATTTTTAATAACGGAGAAGGAAATATTTTCAAAATAATCCCTGGTCCCGGAAATGCCAATTCCAATACGGTAGATGAATTTATTTCTACCAAACATCAGAAGAATGCTGAGTTTTTAGCAAAACATTTTGGTTTTTCTTATGTGAAAGTAGATGATGACGGAACGCTTGATCGTGTTTTAGGAAACTTTTTCAAGCCCGACGTTCAGCCTAAGATATTGGAAGTTAATACGCAGGGCAAAACAAATGCAGATACACAGAAAGCTTACTTCAACTTCCTGAAAGATATGTAATTATTGTTGCTGATTAAGCTCAAGAAGAGGGTCAATATATTCTCTGTCGTTGCTTAAACGGGGAACTTTGTTCTGTCCGCCCAGTTTTCCTTTAGATTCCAGCCAGCAATAGAAAAGATTGGGTCTGGCTATGTGAACTACGGGCTTTCTCAACGTGATATTGTTGTATCTTTTGGCTTCGTAATCAGAATTTATGGATTTTAAATGACGGTCAAAAATATCTGTGAACTCATCTAGATTTTCGGGTGCTTTGCTAAATTCAAAGATCCATTCGTGTGCGCCGCTTTCATTTTCTTTCATGAAAATAGGAGCACCGGTAAAATCGGTTACAGAAGAATTGGTTTCCTCACATGCTTTTGTAAGAGCCGATTCTACATTGGTGATCATGAGTTCTTCACCAAAGGCATTGATGTAATGTTTCGTTCTTCCTGTAATTTTTATTCTGAAAGGATCCAGAGAAGTAAAAATAACAGTGTCTCCGATTAGATATCGCCAAAGTCCGCCATTAGTGGTAATTACCATAGCATAATTTTTCCCGATTTCCACATCTTCCAGAGATACCACTTTAGGATTAGAACGGTGGAACTGATCCATAGGAATAAATTCATAAAAAATTCCGTAATCCAGCATCAGAAGCATTTCGTCACTATTTGATCTGTCCTGAATTCCAAAGAAGCCTTCGGAAGCATTGTAGATTTCATAATAATTAATATCTTTTCCGATAATCGGTTTATACTGTTCCCTGTATGGTTTGAAACTGATTCCACCATGGAAAAATACTTCAAGATTGGGCCAGAGTTCAGAAACGCTGTTGGCATCGGTTTCCTTCAGTACTCTTTGTAAAAGTACCATCATCCAGCTGGGAACTCCCAGAATGCTTCCTACATCTTCATTTTTCACTTCTGCAACAATAGCTTTCAGCTTGCTTTCCCATTCTCCCATGAGCGAAACTTTTTTGCTCGGAGTGGTGGTAATTTCTACCCAGAAAGGAAGATTGTCGATCAAAATTGCCGAGAGATCACCAAATTTTGTGTTGAAGTCTGCGTATAGCTCAGAGCTGCCGCCTAGACGTAAGTTTTTGTTAGTGAAAAGCTGATTTTCGGGATGATTGTTTGCGTAAATGGAAACCATGTCTTTGCCTGCTTTCAAATGGCAGTATTCAAGACTTTCGGAAGAGATGGGGATGAACTTGCTTTTTGCATTTGTTGTTCCAGAAGATTTTGCAAAATGCTTGATATATCCGGGCCAGCTTACATCTTTTTGTCCTTGTCTGGCTTTTTCTATATAGGGCTCAAAGTCTTCATAAGCGACAACAGGAACTTTGTTGATAAAATCCTGATAGCTGGAAATAGAATTGAAACCGTATTTTTTACCATATTCCGTATCTTCTGCATGAAATAACTGCGAAAACAATATTCCGTTTTGAGTTTCAACAGGATATTTCATAAAATTTTGGATCTGATCTATTCTCTGACGAATAAACCAGTTGACGACGGTGTTAAAAAGTGCTTTGGTTGCCATTAGGACAAATATAATAATATTTGAATTTCCTGAGCATGATTTCAACAAAAAAACCGCTACAAATTTTGTAACGGTTTGATTATTTCAAGGGTTAATTTTAGCAGTACTCATCATAAGCTGCCTGAAGATTGGCTGCAATTGCTCCGGCAGGATTTCCTTCAATATGGTGTCTTTCCAGCATGTGAACCAACTCGCCATCCTTGAAAAGAGCTACACATGGAGAACTTGGAGGAAACGGAGCCAGGTGTTTTCTTGCCTCTGCAACGGCTTCCGTATCATAACCGGCAAAAACGGTCGTTAAATGATCGGGTTTTTTATCTCCTGTTAAAGAATATACAACTCCGGGTCTTGCTGCTCCAGCTGCACAACCGCATACAGAGTTGATAACCAAAAGGGTAGTCCCTGTTTTTTTTAAGGCATCTTCTACCTGTGCTGGTGTTGCCAAATCTTCAAAACCTTTATCTGTAAGTTCAGCCTTCATCGGCATTACTAAATCTGTTGGATACATTTTTTATAAGTTTTATTACTGCAAATTTACAAATTTTCATTTGCTTAGAGTAATTAATAATAACTATCAGAATGGTATAAAGAAAGAATAAATGTGATATTGAAATTAATTCTATATAAAGTATTCGTTAAATATTTGCTGAAATACCACATATATTGAAATTATTTTATTAAATTTGAAATGATTCTGAAAACAATTTCCATGAAAAGAACTTTATTAATCAAATTTGGAAGAACATTTGAGTTCCGATGACATTGTAATTTCCCTCAGCTTTATCAATGATTTTAGTTTTTAGAATTGCTCAAGAGTATTACTCAGGAGAACATTGGTAAAGATATTACAAAATAACCCGAAAGAATGTTTCGGGTTTATTTATTATTTTAAATTTTTATTTTCTGGGTAAGCCTTTTTTTAAGGCATAATTGGCTCTTTCAATAGCTTTTTTCTCTTTCCAGTCCATGTATTTTTTCTTAAATCTTGCTTTCATAAAATTATCTAGATTCCTCTGAATTGTCAGATTGTAAAGAGATTTGGTTTTTACTGCCCAGGATTTATCCCATGCACGAAGAGAAATAGAGAAGCTGCCGTCTAAATATTTCATCCAGTGCCACCATCCTGTCGGCATAAACAGCGTGTCGCCATGCTCCAAAAAGCATTCTATCCCTTCAACTCCGTCCAATGCCGGAAATTTTTCAAAATCAGGATTTGAAATATCAAAATCCTCCAAGGCATAAGTTGCATACGGTAATTTGTATAGTCTGTCTTTCCACTTATAATCAAAAAGCAGAATGTGTTTTCGTCCGTTAAAATGAGTATGGAAGATATGTGCTAAATCTATATCATAATGCAGAAATGTCACAGAGCCTTTTCCTCCAAAAAACATAGAAGGAAATTTGTCCAGAAAACCTCCCATCAATTCTTTAGGTGAAATATAATCATCCAGAAGTCTGTTAGCTTTTTTAATAGGATCGAAGAAGAAGATTCTTAGATCGGTAGGCTCTCTTTGGATCAGATCTATATAATCTGCAAATTTCATTTCTGAAGTGGGAGCATTAATCGGAGCGGCAGGATCTGCTTTGGAACTGTCATATAGAGGAACAGTAACGTCGCCTACTACCTCTTTCATGTAATCCATCGTCCATTTTTGGTAAGCCGGCCACTTCCTTGCCATATTCTTGATGACCACCGGTTTTCTCGGCTTTAGGTATTTCTCGAAGAAGTCTTCCTTAGAAATATCATCTACTATATCAATAGGTTTTAGAATAACCCCCATTCTTTAAATTTTATGTTACAAAATTATTAAATAAATAAATATCCGCGCTTGTTTAAGATTTTTTTAATCTATGAAGATTATCATTTTTTCATTCAAAATGAAGATCATGCAAAAAGATTATTTCTTTACGACGGTAGTTTTTGATCTTAAAAAAAGAAGACCTGCAATAATAACGGCTGCACCCGAAGATTGAAAAAGGGTGAGTTTTTCACCGTCCAAAACTCCCCAGATAATGGCTACAATAGGCATCAGTAAAGTGACCGTCGAAGCAAAAAGCGGCGTAGAAACTTTCAGAAGCCGGTAATTCATCATCATGGCCAGACCAGTACCAAAGACGGAAAGCAGACTTACAAACCCAATTCCGATCATATTTTCTTTACTGAAGGTAAATTGCGATGCAAAGCCTGTTGATAATAATGAAAACACGGATGGCAAAAATAAAACAAAAGAAAAGACAAATGCTGATAAAATAGTAGAAGGCACTTCCATCAGCTTAGATTTTACTGTTGTTGTGCTTATTGCGTAGCAAAGAGTTGCCAAAAGAAGAAATGCAATCGGTAAAATCTTGAATTTTGTTCCGTCATCTCCTCCGAAAGCAAGAATGCATACTCCGGTAAAGCTTATCAATACTCCCGTAGTCTGACGTTTTGTAGTGCTGAATTTCCAGACCAGTGCACCCACGATGATCACAAATATCGGCATCATAGAATTGACAATTCCTGCAATGCTGCTGCTGATTTCCTTTTCTGCCATCGGAAATAAGAACATCGGAAAAAAATTTCCTGTAAATGCAGCTAGTATGAGCCATTTTAAATGCTTTTTAGGAAAAAGTTTATAGTTGGCAATGGCAACCGGCATCAGGATAATGCCTGCAATTAAAACACGCAGTGCTCCCACCTGATAAGGGCTGAAATGATCTAAAGATTTTTTAATTAATATAAAAGACGATCCCCAAATAATGCTTAATAATATCAGGAGAACCCATTTTTCTTTATCTGAATTCATTTTTTATGTTGATGTAAAATATTTAAAAAATCTTTTTTTGAAATCATTCTTCCACCCAGACTCTCAAGATGATGGGTGTGAGACTGGCAGTCTATCAAGGTGAAATCGCTTGCGTGTTGTTGTACAAAATGTATAAAACCTGCTTTTGATGCATTGCTTACTTTAGAAAACATACTTTCTCCGCAAAAAACATTACCAACCTGCAGGCCGTAAAGTCCGCCAACAAGATCGCCATCCAGCCAGACTTCTACGCTTTTTGCCAGACCATAATGGTGCAGCTGCTTAAAGGAATCCATCAGCTCCTGGGAAAGCCAGGTTCCGTCCTGATCTTTTCTTCTTATGATACTGCAATTATATATAACTTCGTCAAAGTTTTGATTTTCCGTGATCGTAAAAATATTCCGGGCTAAAATCTTTTGCATTGATTTTGAAATTTTCAGTTCATCAGGAAATAAAACAAATCTTGGGTCGGGGCACCACCATAGGATTTCTTCGTCAGGATTATACCATGGAAAAATACCATTTTGATACGCAAACCAGATTCTTTCTATAGATAAATCACCGCCGAAAGCGATAATGCCTTCATGACCGTCATATGTTGCCGGATCAGGAAATGAGATTTCGTTTTTATTCAGTCTTACCATTCGCAGAAAAAATCCTGCTTTCAAAAAGCAGGATTGTTATTTAGATTTATTTTTTTTAATTAGAATGGCAAATCATCATCGTCATCATTCGCAAAAGGATTCTCGTTAGATACCGGTGCAGCAGATTGTGAAGGTGAAGCTTGTGTAGGTTCTGATCCGTTATCAGCCACTTTTTCTACTCTCCATCCTGTAATAGAATTAAAATATTTTGTTTCGCCCTGCGGAGAAACCCATTCTCTTCCTCTGATGTTGATTCCTACCTTTACATTTTCACCTTCTCTTAAAGAATCCAGTAAATTTATTTTATCCTGTAAAAATTCAATGTTAATCGGCTGAGGATACTGTTCCTGTGTAAGAATAACCATTTCCTTTTTCTGAAACCCGCTTGCAAATGTTTGTGTTTCAGAGATTTTCTTTATCGTTCCTTGTAATTCCATATCATAAATATTAACCGTGTAAAAGTAATAAAATGAAATTTAAAAAAAATGGTTTCAAACAATTTTTAGAAAAATTTATTTTTTTTTGAAATAATTCTTGCAAATAAAAATAATTGCCCTATATTTGCACTCACAAAAACGAAAGAAGTTCTTTAAAATATTTCAATAACCATGCGGATGTGGTGTAATTGGTAGCCACGCCAGACTTAGGATCTGGTGCCGTGAGGCGTGGGGGTTCGAGTCCCTTCATCCGCACAAGTTTGCGAAAATAGCTCAGCTGGTAGAGCACAACCTTGCCAAGGTTGGGGTCGCGGGTTCGAATCCCGTTTTTCGCTCCATGCCATGCCCTGGTGGTGGAATTGGTAGACACGCAGGACTTAAAATCCTGTGTCCGCAAGGACGTACGGGTTCAAGTCCCGTCTGGGGTACTTAAAAAGACTGTTAATCATTGATTAGCAGTCTTTTTTGTTTTAAAAGCTTTTGCAATATGAAGCTGTAGGTTTTTGCACATAATATCCGTCACTTATTTTCGTTAGATTTGCAGTTTTGTACAAAATGATGAACTTTAATAATATAAACCGTAAAATGCAGCACGCTTTTTGTTTATGCTAAATGCTCGAAAAAACGAATGATGTTTACCCATTACTTTAAATACTGTATACTCTATATTGCCATCGTTTTTACAGGATTACTACACGCACAAAATACAGCAATCGGAAGGATTGTTGACGAAAAGACCAACAAACCAGTTTCTGGTGTGGAAGTTTTTATTAATGATCAGTCTGCATCTTATTTAACAACTGTCTCCGGAAATTTCACAGTAAAAACAGATACGATTATCTATAAGCTGAGATTCTCAAAAAAGAATTATTCTCTGGAAACTGTAGAGGTTACTCCGGAAAATGCCGCCGATATTTTAGTTAAACTGTCTTCAGAAAAAGTAAGCAATATTGAGGAAGTTGTTATTAACAATCAGAAAACAAGATTTAAGAATAAAAAAGAAAACCCTGCATACAGAATTATGCAGGAAGTCTGGAAGCGTAAAAGAAACAACGGTCTGGAAAAATTTGATACATATAGTTTTAAAGAATACGAGAAAATTCAGTTTGATGCAAATAACCTGGATAGTGCTTTTATGAATCGTAAAATTTTCAATAAGCTTGATTTTATTTTCGACTATGCAGATTCTACAGCCAATGGCAAAATGGCTTTGCCGGTTTTTCTGAACGAATCCATTTATCATAATTTTGGAGAGAATAAGCCGTCTAAAAGAAACAAAAAACTTTTGGTGGCACAAAAAACTTCCGGTTTTCAGGATAATCAGGTGGTAACTCTTACCGCAAAAAATCTATACAGGGATATCAATATTTATGATAATACCTTAAACTATTTCGACATCGGCTTTCCAAGCCCGGTAGGAACAGATGGTTTCAGTACGTATGATTATAATTTGATAGATACTGTCTCAGTCCGGGGAGAAAACGCATATAAAATCCGGTATCAGCCGAGAAGAACTGAAGTATTGGCATTTCAGGGATACTTATATATTGATACGGACTCTTATGCTGTTCTTGAAGCTACGTTAAAATCGACCAACAAAATCAATGTCAATTTTATTAACGCTATTTCAACAGAACTGGAATATGATAATCCTGATGATGAAACATTTCTTCCCAAAAAATTTGTGACTGCAATTGAGATGACACCTTTCTCTAAAAAGAAAACGGCAAAAAGTCTTATTGCAAGAAGGTCTGTGGATTATTCTGATTATGAGTTTGATAAACCATTGGCTGATTCTGTTTTTACAAGAAAAAAGGAAGAATATGATGCTGATTTTGTAGATAAAGATGAAGCTTACTGGAGCCAGGCAAGACCAGATTCTCTCTCTAAAGAAGAAAAAGGAGTGTATGAAATGCTTGATAAACTGCAGCAGACTCCAAAATTTAACAGAATTGTAAAGCTTTACGAAACACTGGCTTCCAGGTATTACAATATTACAAAAGGAATTGATTTGGGTCCTATTACTTCTGTATATGGCAAAAATGAAGTAGAAGGTGACAGAATAAGAATTGGGGCAAGAACCTATTTTGGGCAGAATGATCCATGGAGGATTGAGTTTTATAATGCTTATGGTTTCAAAGACCAGCAATTCAAATACGGTGTTGAAGGTCGTTATATGTTTAATAGAGTCAACCGATTCATGATCGGGGCGGGAACCAAAAGGGATATTACTCAGCTCGGAGTGCAGTTAACTACCGAAGATGGCATCTTATCGCGATCGTTCGCTTCATCAACAGTCTTTGCGAGAGGAGAAAACGCATCTTTAAGCTCGGTAAATCAAACCAGTTTTTTTACTTCGATTGAGCCTTGGAAAAACTTTCAGGTGAGAGTAGACGGAACTTTACAGAGTATTAAATCTGCCAATCCTTCAGGATTTAATCTCATGTATTATCAAAACGGAAATCTTAGAAAAACTACCAACGATTCCCGGGTTACATTAAGCTTGATTGCAAGACCGGGAGCAAAATTTTCTCAAACGGGTGTTGACAGATACGAACATGGAACTTTAGCACCTACTATAGTATTGAAATATACAAGAGGTATAGAAGGCTTATTTAATGCAGATTTTAATTATAACAAGCTTCAGTTTATGTTTTACAAGCCTATTATTTTAGGTAACTTAGGCAAAACTTTTTTAAGTTTTGAAGCTGGGAAAACATTTGATGCTGTTCCGTTAGCTTTGCAGAATATTATACCGGGCAACCAGTCTTACGGCATCGTTCCCAATACTTTTGCACAGCTGAATTATTACGAATTTGTAGCTGATACCTATACAACACTCCATATTGAGCATCACTTCAATGGTAAAATTTTATCTTTTATTCCTTTAATAAAAAAATTAAAGCTTAGAGAAGTAGCTTTTATCCGTGGAGCATACGGATCATTAAGTGATGCAGCTAAAAATATTAATGTGGAAGGTTTTAAGTATTCTGCTCCGAACGAACAGGTATATTACGAGTATGGGTTCGGAATTGAAAACATCGGCTTCGGTAATATCAGGCTTTTGCGCGTAGACTTTAACTGGCGGGGAAATTATCTGGATCGCCCGGATATTTCAAAATTTGGAATTAAAGCAGGTCTTCAGTTTAATTTTTAAATAAATTATCTTTCGCTTAAAATTTGAAGTTTTCTATAAATTAATAATACTCACAAATTTCAGTGGGTATTTTTATTTCACCATTTTTTCTTTTATTGTTGAAAATCAGTATTGATATATTCTTTCAAAATTGCTTATTTTTAAAATCTTAAATCTGAACTCATGCGAAAGGAAATTAAAAATAAAATTCCGCAATTTAATATACCTGAAACACAGCAAACTATCTATCCTTTTGAGAAAGACGGATTAGAATTAAAATCAAGATATATCAGCGAAGATATAAAAGATAAAAGCATTGCAGAAAGTTCTCCGGGAATTGAACCGTATCTTCGTGGTCCATATTCTACGATGTACGTTCAAAAACCCTGGACCATCCGTCAATATGCAGGTTTTTCTACAGCTGAAGAATCCAATGCATTTTACAGACGAAATCTCGCTGCCGGACAAAAAGGACTTTCAGTAGCCTTCGATCTGGCAACACACAGAGGTTATGATTCAGACCACGCAAGAGTGGTTGGTGATGTCGGGAAAGCAGGTGTTGCAATTGATTCTGTCGAAGATATGAAAATCCTTTTCGACCAGATTCCTTTAGATGAAATTTCAGTTTCAATGACAATGAACGGTGCCGTTTTGCCGATTTTGTCTTTTTATATTGTGGCAGCAGAAGAGCAGGGTGTTTCTCAGGATAAATTGTCAGGTACGATTCAGAATGATATTCTGAAAGAATTTATGGTGCGGAACACCTACATTTATCCGCCAACACCGTCAATGAAAATTATTGCTGATATTTTTGAATACACTTCCAGAAATATTCCGAAATTCAATTCGATTTCTATTTCAGGCTATCATATGCAGGAAGCGGGTGCTACGCCGGTTCTGGAAATGGCTTATACGTTAGCCGATGGTCTGGAATATGTAAGAACAGGAATAAAAGCAGGAATGAACGTGGATGATTTTGCACCGAGATTATCCTTTTTTTGGGCTATCGGGATGAATCATTTTATGGAAATTGCCAAGATGCGTGCAGCAAGATATATTTGGACAAATCTTTTAAAACAGTTTAATCCTCAAAATCCTAAATCTTTAGCTTTAAGAACGCATTCGCAGACTTCTGGTTGGTCTTTAACCGAACAGGAGCCCTTTAATAATATAACCAGAACTGCTATTGAAGCGTTGTCTTCAGCCTTGGGTGGAACACAATCTTTACATACGAATGCTTTGGATGAAGCCATTGCTTTGCCTACAGATTATTCGGCAAAAATTGCAAGAAATACTCAAATCATTCTTCAGCAGGAAAGCGGCATTTGTGATGTTGTGGATCCAATGGGCGGAAGTAATCTTGTCGAATCTCTCACACAACAGATGATTGAAGAAGCAATGAAATATATTGATGAGGTAGAAAAAGAAGGCGGGATGACCAAAGCCATCGAAGCTGGGATTCCGAAAATGAGAATTGAGGAAGCTGCCGCCAGAAAACAGGCAAAAATTGACAGCGGAGAAGAGTTTATCATCGGGGTAAATTCTTTTAAATCTTCATTAGAACAAAATCCGATCGAAATTCTTGATATTGACAATACTGAAGTCCGCAGAAAGCAGATTGAAAGATTAGAAAAAATAAAGTCTGAAAGAGATTCTTTAAAAGTTGAAGAAATATTAAATCAAATCCGTGAAACGGCAAGAACCGGCAGTGGAAATCTTTTGGAGCTTTGTGTTGAGGCCGCAAGAAGAAGGGTGACTTTAGGTGAAATGAGTGATGCGATGGAAGAAAGTTTCGGACGTTATAAAGCCAATATCAGAACTATACAAGGTGTTTACGCAATGAATGCAGGTAAAAACGAATACTTCGGAAAAGCGCTCGCACTTACTCAGAAATTTGAGGAAGAAGAGGGCAGAAGACCAAGAATTATGGTTGCTAAAATGGGGCAGGACGGTCATGACAGAGGTGCCAAAGTAGTGGCAACAGCGTTTGCTGATATGGGATTTGATGTGGATGTTGCTCCGCTATTCCAGACTCCGGAGGAAGTTGCTAAACAGGCGGTTGAAAATGATATTCATATTTTAGGTGTTTCTTCTTTAGCAGCAGGTCACAAAACTCTGGTTCCGCAGGTTGTTGAGGAGCTGAAAAAATTGGGTGCAGATGATATTACGATTGTAGTCGGAGGAGTAATTCCGCAACAAGATTATGAGTTTTTATATGCCAATGGAGCAGATTTTATCTTCGGACCAGGAACCAATCTTCCTAAATGTGCAGTAGATATTTTAAATAGGTTTTTAGATTAAAATGTGATTAGAATCTGATAAGTTGCACAGCTTTTGTACTCTAAGTCATAATCAAAAACAAAATATTATGGCTTATACAGTAATTTCAGTGTTTCCTTCAACTGTAAACTCGGAGGATATTATTTCAAAACTGCATAATCTTGGAATTAATAATGATGATATTATCGTTTCGAGATCCAATGTAGAAAATACCGAAACGGATCACCAATATGAAGAGGATGAAAATACAAAAAACTTTTGGGATCATATGTTTGTCAATGACAATGAGCTTTTACATGCTTATAAAACCAAAAGTATTGGAAGCATTAATATAATAGTCTACGCCAATACATTTGAGCAGGCTCAGAAAGCAAAAGCAACTTTAGATGATAATGGAGCTATTGAAGTGTACAAAAAAGAAGACGAAAGCAGAGTCGAAAATAATAATTCAGATCTTCCGCAAGATGTTTATAACGGAATCATCGCTAAGGCGAGACACAATCTCTACTTTTTAGGATCGGAGCGTGTTTATCACTCTAATGTAATAAAAGGAATGGATGATCCTATGGATGATTTAGGATCTAAAGACTAAATAAAAAAGGTGCTGACAAAATCTGTCAGCGCCTTTTTTAGTATTTAAAATTCAAAAATAAGTCCGAAATAGGGAAGCGGTGTATTCCTGTCCTGCTTTCCGGTTTCCAGAAGATAGGTTTGCTGATCTTGAGGAGCAGAAGGATTACTGATGATTCCGTTGTAATTTTCATCACGCTGAAGATTTACGACTGGCAGATTACTAGGACTTTCAGAACCATAAATGTTTACAACATCTACATAAGCAGTTAGCTGCCATTTTTTAAAAATCCATTTTTTCTCTGCACGAATATCCAGCTGATGCGCTACATTTCCTCTTAATGAATTAAGTTGAGCGAAATTCTGAAGCGGACCATTATTGATATTCCAGATGTTTACGAAAGCACTTCTCTGCAAGTCATACGGTGTTTCAGGGAGTCCGCTCTGTAAACGAAATCTTGCACCGATGTTCCAGTTCTTATTGAAATATTTTCCGGTTGTTAACGTCAAAATATGTCGGCTGTCCCACGAGGAAGGCAGCAGATTTTCATTCACATTACTAAATTTTGAATATCCGAAAGTATAGGCAGCAATACCGTAAAAATTATTAAGTGTTCTTTTTTGAGCCAATACTTCAAACCCATAGGTTTCTCCGCTGCCTCTTGAATCCAGAGGTTCATTTCCTACTACCCCAAAATCAGCACCAATGTTTGCAATACTGATCTGATTTCTCAGTGAGAAAGGATAATTTTTGTAGCGCTTGTAATACCCTTCAAGGGTAATTCTCAGATTATTTTTACCGTTAAATTCAAAACCACCTACTAAATGTGAATTTTTGATATAGCTTAAGGTATTTTTGTTGGTGAAGTTTCCGTTTTCAGAAAAGCCCAAAGCCGTGTAAGCCGGAAGCTGATAAAAGATTCCTGAATTAAAATTAAATGCAAACTGCGGCGCAAAACGATAGCTCAATGATAATCTCGGCGAAAATTGCTCAAGCGGATTATTGGTCTTATCAGAATAATTACTTGCATCAAAACGTGTTCCTGCAGAAATCTGAACTTTCTCGTCAAAGAACTTTTTTGCTGCCTGAATATAAACTCCGTATTGCATTACATTAAGATTTACATCAAGATTATCAAAATTAACGGCATTTTGAGTGACATTCTTTATGGTGGAATTATTTTTGTAAGTGGCAAAATTCAAATTGGTTCCGAAGCTTACCTGAACATCTTTAATGCTTAGGTTCCGGTCTATACGCAACTTGTTTTCTATTTCCTGAGATTTGTAATCGTACAATAGGTTTTCAGGAGTTTCAATATTCCTAAAATATTTTATTGCCTGATTATCAAGTGTATTTCTGCTTACCGTAAACAGCCAGTTGCCATTTTCAGCAAGATGTCTGTAGCCGGCTCCTACCGTGTAGTTCCATTGAGGAGATTTTGGAAGACGTTCTATTAAGGTAAGGTTCGTTAATGTTTTTTCTGCGTTATTATTAAATTCAAAACGGTCTATTGCTCCAATTCCGATAAAATATAATTCATCACCGCTTTTATATTTTTTAGCAACTTTAAAATTAGCATCATAATAAGAAGGCAAAAATGGCAATCCGATTGCTTTGAATAGTAATTGTAAGTTAGATTTTCTCACGGAAAAAAGTCCGCTCCAGCTTTGATCTTTACTCAACGGTCCGTCTGCCATCAACTGAAGATCATCCAGACCGACAATTGCTTTGTAGCCCAATTTATCTTTTCTTGCCTGCTTCAGATTGAATTCGAAGAGAGAAGACAAAACACCATTTCGTCTTGCCGGAAAAGCACCGCTGTAAAAATCAACATCTTTGATGAAATCTACAGTAATAATTCCTCTGGGTCCGCCACTTGCACCCTGCGTCTGGAAATGGTTGATGACCGGGACTTCTATTCCGTCGATATAAAATTTATTTTCAGCAGAGCTTCCACCTCTAATGAAAAGATCATTTCTGAAAGTAGCCGTACTTCCCACACCCGGAAAACTTAGGATGGCTCTGGAAACATCACGGTTAGATCCTGCATTTTTCTGGATTTCCTCGCTCGTTATATTTCTAAGCGAAATAGGGCTTTCTGCAGTGGTTTTATAGACTTTTTTACTGATAACGACTTCTTCAATCTTTTGTTCAGTTTTTTGAAGCCCGATTGAAAAACTCAGGTTCTGATTGGGAACTATGCTGATGTCGTTTAGAAACCCTGTTGCATGATTTTCGGAAGTAATCTCGAATGAGTAATTTCCAGGCTGCAGTTCAGAAATCTGCACATTACCTGTTCCGGAAACAGTCCTGTCAGAATTTTGTACTTTTATAATCACTTCGAGAGGTTTTTTAGTGAAATCATCATATACAGTAATGTTCACACTTCCCGTTTGGGCATATAGTAAAGTTGTAATACAGAAGAGTAGTAAAGTCAGTGCTGATTTCATTTAGTTTTTTTGCAAAGTTAATCATCAATTATTGTAAATTCTGGTTATTTCTTTTTAAACTGCAAAAGAGACTGCATTCTATTAAAAATGCAGCCTCCTAAAAACCAAAATTTGCGAGTATTATTTAGGGTAATAAAACCTTATCAATTGCATGGATAATTCCGTTGGAACATTGTACATCAGTAGCAATAATATTTGATACTCTTGCTCTTGCATCTGTAATTTTTGCTCCTCCTGTTGTTGTAATGGTAAATGAGCCACCTTGGTAGGTATTTACATTCATATTGTTAGTAAGATTATTAGATCCCACGTTAGCACCGGTTACTACGTGGTACTTCAATGTGTTTTCTAATGTTGGGGTGTTAATAGCTGCCAGATTAGGTGCGTTTAGTTCTGTAAGGAGAGAGGTAAATGCGGCATTAGTAGGAGCAAAAACTGTAAACGGTGAATTAGCAGTTCCGCTTAGAATCCCTACAAAATTTGGCATATCATTTCGGGTAAGAGCAGTAACTAAGGTACTGAAGTTTGGATTTGCTGTAGCATGAGTAACGATAGTAGGAAGACCAATTACTGCATCAACTTTATGAATAACCCCATTGTTTGCATCAATATCAGTTGCGGTCACGTTAGAAATTCCATTAATTTTTACCCCACCTGTAGTGTTGATAAACATGCTTAGATTTCTTGTTGAAGAAGCCGCTCCTTTAGCAAGGGTAGAAACATATCCAGTTGTCACATTGGCAGCTTTTACTTCTGTTGAAAGTACGTGATTCAAAAGAATTTCCTTTAATGCATCTACTGGAACTGCATTCAGGTTACTGAATCCGTTTGTCTGTAAAAATGAATTAAAAGCAGCATTCGAAGGAGCAAAAACAGTATAATTTCCGCTTTGGCTAAGGGTGGCAGAAAGACCGGCTCTGTCTACAGCCGCTTTCAGGTTTGATAAATCTGCATCAGCAGCAAGAAATTCATAAATGTTTTCTGGAGCTTGCATTTTTGTATCATCATCATCACTGCAAGAGGTCAAGACAACAGCTGAAATTCCTGCAATTAAAAAAGGTTTCATAAAATTTTTCATAACGTGTAGTTTAAGTTATTTTGTCAAAAATTAATATCAAATTATATACCACATATTTAAAAATAGTATAAAATATTACTATATAATTTTTTTATGCCCATTATAAAAAATTTATATATATTTGCAATTCAATTAAGTCTAACCATTAAAAAACAACGAAGTAATGTTCAAATACAATCAACATTCATCTGTAGGATTGCCTTTTGCAAAGGCGAGGCTTCGTGGTTTGGTACATTCATAGAATAACAGTATATTAAAATATCAAAACCCGAAGTCGTAAGATTTTCGGGTTTTTTATTGCGCAATATTTCAAACTCAAACAGTTTTCCCGAAATCTTTTTTATCAGGAGCTTAATCCCGCTTTCCGCTGTATCTTTTTCGCCAACGCTTTCTTCAAGCCGTCGCAGAAAAAGGATGTCGCTGCAAAACGAAGTTTCGACGATTCTATAAATAAAATATAAATTAAGAGTCAATCGGGGCTAAAATAAAGCTCTGCAAAAACCTCGGTGGTTTCCAAAACCTATGAGGTTTAATTAAATCAACTAAAAATTTAGTTGATAAAAATATTCGATGCAAAAATGTCTAACATCTTGCGTCTAATATCTAACATCTTATTATAAAACAATGGGAAATTTAAAACTAAAAGGAAAAGATATATTAAAATTAGGTTATCCAAACAATCAAAGCGTGAACATCGCTTTGGAGGTTATGAAAAGGAATTTTGCAACCAAAAATATTCATTATGTGAAATCTCTTTTAAAGGAAATCCACCAGAATCCGGAGAATTTTGAGAAAGATTTAACCTTCGGACAAATCGCAGAAGCTTTGCTTTCATCCAAGAAAACAGAAAAAAGAATGCTCAACACAAACCGTGCTTCTTTCCAGATTTTCGGAAACAATATTTCGGATGAAGCAAAAAACCAATTGTACACCGGACTGAAACTTCCGATTGCAACACAGGGCGCTTTGATGCCCGATGCGCACAGTGGTTACGGACTTCCGATTGGCGGCGTTCTCGCCGTGGAAAATGCGGTGATTCCTTACGGAGTAGGGATGGATATTGGTTGCAGAATGTCACTCAGTATTTTGGATACGCCAATTTCATATCTGGACGGCGCAAGAGATAAATATGAAAAAGCGCTTGCCGAACATACCAAATTCGGGATGTACGAAACGCATAAATCTCACGTCGATCACGAAATTTTTGACAGAGATACGTTCGATTTGATTCCGATTTTGAGACGATTAAAAGGAAAAGCCATCAAACAGATGGGAAGTTCTGGAGGCGGAAATCACTTTGTAGAATTCGGGGAAGTCGAAATTACGGAAGAAGACAAACAGATCAATCTTCCAAAAGGAAAATATCTGGGGATTCTTTCACACAGCGGTTCTCGTGGTTTAGGAGCAGAAATCGCTCAATATTATTCGAGAGTTGCAACAGAACAATGTCCGTTGCCAAAAGAAGCACAAAACTTCGCTTGGCTCGACTTAAACACGCATCTCGGATTAGAATACTGGACAGCGATGAATCTCGCAGGAGATTACGCTTCGGCCTGTCACGACGATATTCACAGAAGATTGGTAAAAGCAGTCGGAGGAAGAGTAAAAGCAAGAATCGAAAACCATCACAACTTTGCGTGGAAAGAAATCCATAACGGAAAAGAAGTGATAGTTCACAGAAAAGGGGCAACTCCGGCAAATGAAAATGAATTGGGAATGATTCCGGGTTCAATGACGGCAAAAGGTTTTATCGTTCGGGGAAAAGGAAATCCAGATTCGCTAAACTCGGCTTCTCACGGTGCCGGACGGGAGTTTTCGAGAGGAGAATGCAGGAACCGTTTCACGCAAAATGACATTAAAAAAGAATTAAAGCTAAAGAATGTTACTTTGATGGGCGGAAACGCAGAAGAAGCACCGATGGCATACAAAGAAATCAATGAAGTGATGAATGCACAAAGTGAACTGGTCGATATTCTCGGAACTTTTCAGCCTCGAATTGTGAGGATGGATAAATAATGGTTGTTAGTTTTTGGTTGATGGTTTTTAGGATTTTTAACGCCATCAACCGACAACTTTCAACAATAAACCAATTAATTAAACAAAATGAAAAAAATATACAAACAAGAATATTTTAATTATCACGAAAGCACTCTCGTTGTTTGTCCAAATTGCGGAAAAGATGCTGTTGTGAAAAATGAAAGTAATTACAAAGAAGCAACTTTAGAATGCAGACATTGTGATTTGAGAAAAGCTGGATTGGATTTGGTGATATACAAAGCATTTGTAAAACTCAATTGTCCGATTTGCGTACACCCAATCCGCTATGAACAAGGTAATTTGAAAGAAAAGCCAAAAAATGTTATGGTAAAATGTGATGAATGCGGTTCTTCTTTTGAAATTCAATCAAAATCTGAAAAATATCTTAATTGTTCTCCAAAAGAAGAAGGTCTAATACACGACCAAGTTTTTGGTTGTCCGTATTATTTTCAGGCAGATTTTAAAGGGAAATTGTTCTGGGCGAGAAACTTACAACATCTGTTGGAAATGGAGAATTATGTCTCATCAGATTTAAGAACAAGACTGCCATACAGAATGCGGATGGTAGAAAGACTACCAACATTTATTAAAGAAGCCAAAAACAGAGAGGCAATTTTAAAAATTTTACAAAAATGGAAAAACTCGTACAAATAACCTCAGGAAGAGGACCTTTAGAATGTCAATGGGTAGTTGCCAAAGTTCTGAAGGTCTTCCTAGAGGAAGCAAAACAAAATAAAATCGATTACGAAATTATTCACCGTGAAAATGGAGATGAAAACCTGACTTTGAAATCCTTAACCCTCCTTTTAAAATCTAAAAGCGTCAATGAGTTTTTAAAAACCTGGCTCGGAAGTATCCTTTGGATTGGGAAAAGCACTTTCAGAAAGCTGCACAAAAGAAGCAATTGGTTTATCGGAATTTTTGAACTGGAAGGTTTGGAGAAAATTCAGTTTAATGAAAAAGATCTTCAGTTTCAGACGGCGAGAAGTCAGGGAAGCGGCGGACAAAATGTGAATAAAGTAAACACTGCTGTTCGGGCAACGCATATTCCGACAGGGCAAAGTGTTTTTGTTCAGGATTCTCGCTCTCAATTGGAAAAAACCTGGAATAATCATCTGAATGTTCAGCGCGGAAATCCGGTCAGAACATTTTCGGGGACAGATTTTAAAAAGAATAATCAGGAAAAATCTTTCAAAAAAGAAAGAAATCAACTGAAAAACGAATTAAAAAACTACAGAAATGACCTTAACTAAAAGTAAATATTATTTTGAAGCCTTGGATAATTATCCATACAGTTTACCAGATTGTCTGGAAGCTTTGAATTATGCGCTTTCCTACGATCCGGAAGATGCAGACAGCCTTTGCCTGATGGGAAGAATCTACAGCGAAATGCTCATCGATTATGAAAAAGCAAAGCTTTATTTTGAAGAGGCTATGCAATGTGATATTACCAATCTTAACACACCAAAATATTATATCAAATGTCTTTTGGATAACGAAGATTTTCAGGAAGCAGAAAAGCTGATCAATTATTCATTAAAAATAAAAGGAATTGATAAAGCTACGATCTGGTTTTACAGGGCTTTGCTTTCCGAGATGAGAGGAAGTTTTCTCAATGCCATCAAATTTTTGAAAATTTCTGAAAAATACTGCTTTACCGAATATAGTTTAAATGTGGTAAAAGAAAGAAGGAAATTCATCAAGTCTAAAATACCAAAAAGAAAAAAGAAGGAGACTCAATAGGTCTCCTTTACTTTTAAATTTATTTCTCGTTTACAGAAATCAGATAATCATACACCATTTGATGCTGTTCATCGCTAAGTTTGGCTTTTGGTGCCATTCTGCTTAGCGTTTTTATCCATCCCTGATCATCATGCTTTGCTGGGTCGGGTAATTTGTGGCATCGGTTACACGAATTTTCAAAAACAGTTTTTCCCTGAGCAAGATGTTCGGCAGAACTGAATTTTGGACCTGTAACTGCCATACTTTTTGGTCCGCATGATACGGCAAATGCAGCAACACCAAGAAGACTGATTACAATACTTTTTTTCATGTTAATATATTTTGTTGGTTTAAATTATTTTTTCACAGAAACCACATAATCATACACCCACTGATGCTGTTCATCATTAAGTTTAGCTTTGGGCGCCATCGAATTCATTATTCCTACCCATTCTATGGATGTATATTGTGTAGGTTCAGGAAGGTCATGACATCTTTTGCAGGCATTTTCATAAATAGTTTTTCCCTGTGCAATCTGCTCTGCCGTACTTGTTGCCAATTTTGGAGCTTCCGCAGTGACAGTAGATTTTGGAGTACAGGAAACAAATAAAAGACCAACGAATGATCCCGCTAAAAGTAGTTTTTTCATTTAGATTTATATTTTTATGTTTAAAATCGCAGGATTTCTATCAATTTTTGGTTTAAAATAATGCGATTGTATATTGTTTTTAATAATTTATGTAAACAAAAATAATGAAATTATGATGCAGACTTATGTTGATCTTTTAATTTAGAAGTAATAAAATTAATGCGCAAATTTTATTTTTAAGGAAGTTATTTTTATATTTTTGAGAGAATTTGTGGTAAGATTATCCTTCTTTATTTAGGGGGAAAGATTATAACAGAAAAATTTTAACAAATGAATTTTAATTTAAATTTTTTTTTCGTTTTTTGTTTTATGAATCTTTATTCTCAAAACGAAAGTAATATACAGCAAAATGACATTTTATTGCTGAAAAAAGACGAAAAAACATTCAAATTTGCATATTATAATTCTAAAGGAAAAAAGGTTCTTGGAGACTATTGGTTCGCAAAAGATAAATATTTAAAAAAATTTGCAATCGTTTCAGATCCAAGCCCAGTTATAATTGATAGGAAGGGAACTCATATTTATGATATTTTCGTATTTGATAATGGTGTTGATTACGAAAGTGAAGGGTTAATAAGAATCATTAAAAATGAAAAAATAGGATTCATTGATTCAAAAAACTATGAGTTAATTATAAAGCCTCAGTTTAAATGTGCATATCCATTTAAAAGGGGAAAAAGTCGCGTTTCTTATGAATGTGATATTTTCAAAGATGGAGAATATTCAATATGGAAAAGCGAAAAATGGTTTTACATTAATAAGAAAGGGGAAAAGTTATAAAATTAATATTATGTAATCAATGTTTAAAGTTAACATTATAAATCATCTATCGAACAAATTTATACTGATAAATTCAAAATGAAATTTTCAACAGAGGAGTTACTTAAAGGAATACAATCAGGAAATAAACGGCTGATTGGCAAAGCCATTACTTTGGTTGAAAGTACAAAACCCGAACATCGGATTCAGGCAGAAGAACTTTTGAAGAAAATTCTTCCTTTTACAGGAAAATCAATTAGGATAGGAATTACAGGCGTTCCGGGAGCAGGGAAATCTACCTTTATAGAGAATTTCGGCAGACTGGCTATTGCTAAAGGTAAAAAAGTCGCTGTTTTGGCTATTGACCCAAGTTCGGCGATCAATAAAGGAAGTATTTTGGGCGATAAAACCAGAATGGAAGAATTGGCAAAAGAGGAAAATGCTTTTATTCGCCCTTCTCCAAGTTCAGGATTTTTGGGAGGTGTTGCCAATACGACTTTTGAAACGATGATGATTTGCGAAGCTGCAGGTTACGATTATATTTTAATTGAAACAGTAGGAGTGGGGCAGTCTGAAGTGTTGGTTTCAGATATTACGGATGTTTTTTTATTTCTGAAAATAATTGGTGGCGGAGACGAACTTCAGGGTATCAAACGCGGAATAATGGAAATGGTGGATGTTGTTTTCATTAATAAAGTGGATGAAAATAATCTTCAAAAAGCCAAAAACACCAAGCTTGAACTAAAACGTGCTTTAGATTTTCTCCCGGCAAAAGAAAAAGACTGGAAAGTTCCGGTATTGCTGGGATCTGCATTAAAAAATGAAGGCTTAATAGATGTTTATCAAAAAATTGATGATTTTATAAATTTAAAAAAGAAAACAGACCGATTTGAAGCTGTGAGAAAATATCAGGCAGAAAAAAGGTTTGAATATTGGGTTCAGGAATTTATTCTTGCTTCGGTTAAAAACGGTGATTCAACAGAAGAATCTTATATTCAGCATAAAAAAAATGCTTCGATGTTGGTTTCTAATCCCAGTACCGAAGCAAAATTGTTTGTTGAAAAATTTCTTAATAAAGATTAGTCAATCTTCTTTTCTTTAATTTCTTCATTTTGAGAAATATATCCGTTATATGTAATCGGCTGCCTGTCATTACTTTGTATTGAGGTAGAAGCCTTTCCGTTTTTAGAAACATCAATAAATATTTCAGAAACATTTTTCACATCATTCGGCTTGATTTTGATAATCCAGTTCCCTTTTTTGCTTTGCGATTTTGTAAGCGTATAATCTTTGGAAGTAAACCGGTAACTGTCTGTTGTTCCATATCCCGGATTAAATGTTCTTCCGAAATAAGGCAATGCAACATCCAGAACTTTTTTTCTGATTTCTATAGAATATCCTTCTCCTGATAGATCAAAAATTCTTTGAGCTGCCGGATTAGGCATTGTATTAACAATATTAATAACATCCTGATTCATTGGAAGAGCTCTTTCTGCATGAAATGTAAACTCTTCGCTGGAGATAAGGGTATTCGCAATCTGAGATTCTGCTTTTCCTTGAGCATTACAATTATATAGGAAAACAAAGACTGACAATATGGAAAGTATTTTTATGTATTTTTTCATGACAATAAATTTAGTAAATTTATCTATCAAAATCTGTGCAACTAAAATAAATATTTTGGAACAGAAATTGTAAAGCATGAGATATAATAAACATATTTATGAAAATTACACATTTATTAGGAATAGGAACAATCGCTTTAGCAGTTGCAGCTTGTACTACAAATCCGATGACAGGAAGAAAATCTTTACAGATAGGAACCTTAAACCCACAAATTACTACTGCAGCAGTTCAGCAATATCAGCAGACATTGAAAGAAGCAAAAGTAGTAACCGGAGCACAGTCTCAAATGGTTAAAAAAGTGGGAAATAATATTAAGCTGGCAGCAGAAAAATATTATTCAAGCATCGGAAGGAGTTCAGATCTTGCAAATTACCAATGGGAATTTAATCTTTTACAGGATAATCAGGTAAATGCCTGGTGTATGCCTGGTGGAAAAGTAGCCGTTTATACAGGAATTTTGCCAATTACGAAAGACGAAACAGGTCTTGCTGTTGTGATGGGACACGAAGTTGCCCATGCTTTGGCTGGTCATGGTAATGAAAGAATTTCTCAGGCAATGGTGGCGCAATATGGAGGTGCTATTTTGGGAGGAACTATTTCTAATGCACAGCTTGCAAGAGTTTTTGAAGCAGCATATCCTATTGGATCTCAGGTTGCACTTTTAAAATACGGAAGAACTCAGGAATCTGAGGCAGATGAAATGGGGTTGAATTTAATGGCTATTGCCGGGTACGATCCTAGACAGGCAATACCTTTTTGGAGTAGAATGGAGGCTCAGTCATCAGGAAACAGACAGCCGGAATTTTTGTCTACTCACCCAAGTCCGCAGACCAGAATAAGTGATATTCAGAAAGATCTGCCAAAAGCTTTAGAGTATTACAGAGCAGCAGGCGGAAAATCTTAAGTAGATAATAACAAAAGCCTTTTCTGATGAGTTTTGAAAAGGCTTCAATATTTTAAAGTTATGAAAAGCATTACAGTAGTCGGAATGATACTTCTTGCAGTATCAGCTTTACTTTTTTATCTCACCACAGACTTTACTGTAGAGAAAATTACGATTTCTCATGTAATGGGTGTGATGGCGGGTATCGGGATAGGGCTGATTTTTGGTGGTATGATCGGATACATCAGTAAAGGAAGTGCTATTAAGGCTGAAGCAAAAAGAAGAGAATTTAAGCAGCTTCAAAAAGAAAAAGAAGAACTGGAAAGACAGACTTTGGAAATTGAAAAACAGAAAGCTGAACTGGAACAGCAAAAAAGAAATCCTCAAATATAATTTTGAGGATTTTTATTGTAAAGCGGTTATTTCTTAAAATTTATATCCTAAACCAAGTAAAAAAAGACTTGATCTGTTGTCGTAATTAATCTCCTGATCGGATCCTGCAACACTATTGATAAATTTTCTCTGATCTTTAGAAAATGCACCTTCATATCTTGCAGATAGTATTACTTTGGAAATTTCACTTTGCAATCCTAGCTGATAACCAACTGTAAAAGATTTGGTGTTCACTTTCTGAATAAAATTATCAAAGTTATCATCCTTTGCCAGATTGAAACTTCCAACCGGACCGGCATAAGCACTGAGCATATTTCCTAGAAGATTTACACCCACCAATACAGGGATATCAACTCTGCTGCTTTTTGCTTTAATGGTGGTCTGATCTGCATTTGCATCATTCTGTACCGTCACTTCATTGCTGAAATTGGTATAGTAGATTTCCGGCATTACATATAGAGCAGTAGGCAAATCAATTTTTAATGATAGACCTACGTTGAAACCGGTAATATTTTTACCTTTTTGTTCTACAGCATTGGTTGCAGCCGTTTTAAGATTCTTCCATGAAGCAGAACTTGTAGGAATCAAAACATTGGCTTTACCAGCTAATGAAATTTGCGCTGAGGCTAACATACTAAAGCCTATAAAAGCGGCACTAATTATTTTTTTCATTATCTTCAAATTTGGTGATTGTATTATCAATTGTTTTATTATTCTCTAAAAGATATTCTCTTAATTCTTTAAATAATTCTGATGAATAAACGAAATCAATAAGATTTTTGTTCCCTGCAGTGATCAGAATATCTTTGTTTCCTTCCCATTCTTTAATGCCAAGCCGTAGATAAACAATTTTTTCACCTATGGTCATTACAGAATTCATATCATGGGTATTGATGATAGTAGTGGTATTGTATTCTTGGGTAATTTCAAGTAACAAATCATCAATAATGTTAGATGTATAAGGATCCAGACCCGAATTTGGCTCATCGCAAAACAAGTATTTCGGATTATTTACGATAGCTCTTGCAATGGCTACACGCTTCTGCATTCCTCCTGAAATTTCAGATGGGAATTTTTTGTTGGCTTTGTCAAGATGAACTCTTCCTATTACCTCAAAAACTCTTCTTTTCTTTTCTCTGAAAGTCAGATTGGTAAACATATCTAGCGGAAACATAATATTTTCTTCTACCGTAAGAGAATCAAAAAGTGCACTTCCCTGAAATACGGTTCCTATTTCCGCTCTCAGCTGCTGTTTTTCCTCTCTGTTCATCACATTAATATTCCTTCCGTCAAACAAAATTTCTCCTGAGGAAGGCTGGTAAACATTAAGCAGACTTTTCAGGAAAACCGTTTTACCGGAACCACTCTGTCCAATGATCAGGTTTACTTTTCCTTCATCAAATGTTGTGGTAATTCCTTTAAGGACTTCCACGGTTTCAAAACTTTTCTTCAGATCTTTTACCTCAATCATTAGCTTAATATTAACTGTGTTAGAATTAATTCGGAAATAATAATGAAAACCATCGTCCAGACTACTGCTTGTGTACTGGCTCTACCTACTTCCAGCGATCCTCCGTTTACAAAATATCCGAAATATGAAGGTACGGTGGCAATTATAAATGCAAAGACTATTGTTTTACTGAATGCATAATAAATAAAGAGATTGGGCATATACATCTGTATACCATTAATATAATCCGCTGTAGTCCAGTTTCCTGTAAGGATTCCTGCAATATATCCACCGCCAATACCAAAAACAATACTTATGGCAATGAGCAGCGGGTTAAAAATTACACACGCAATAATTTTAGGGAAAATTAGAAAGTTTGGGGAGTTAACTCCCATAATATCCAAAGCATCAATTTGTTCTGAAACTCTCATGGTTCCGATACTTGATGCAATATATGAGCCTACTTTTCCGGCTAATATCAAACTGATGATGGTAGGAGAAAACTCCAAAACCAAAACCGCTTTTGTAGCATATCCTACAAATGAAGGAGGAATAGGGAATGATGATGCATCAAAATTATTAAACATCTGAATGGCAACAACTGCTCCTACGAAAATGGAAGTAAAAATAACCAACCCGAAAGAGTTGACTCCCAAATCATTGATTTCACGCATAAGAAGCTTCCAGAAAACCCTCATTTTCTGTGGTTTCTGTATGGATTTACCAAGAAGCAACATGTATTCTCCTATTGCTGTAAAAAACTTTTTTAACATTCTGCTAAATTAGGCTATTTTATTGAATTTTAGATGTTGGATAAGTTGTGCAATCACAGCATTATCTTATCCTTATTAATTTATTTTGCTTTTTTATCTCCTTTTATAATCAATATAATTGTTTTGAGGATAATAGCTAAATCCATCACAAAACTCCAGTTTCTTATATAAAAAGAATCAGCAAGAATTCTCTTATTCATTTCTATTTCTACATTACCGCTGTCTCCACGAAGTCCTTTTATCTGTGCTAAGCCTGTTATTCCGGGATAAGCATGGCTTCTAAGAGTATATCTGCCAATTTTTGGCTTGTAAAAATTGTCTACAGCCAGCATGTGAGGTCTTGGTCCTACGACAGACATATCACCTTTCAGCACATTAATAAACTGAGGCATCTCATCCAAGCTTGTTTTCCTCAAAAACTTTCCTATCGCAGTAATTCTTACATCATTTTCTTCCGTTGTCTTTTTGGAAGAATCTTCATTTACCACCATTGTACGGAATTTAATACAATTGAATATCTCTTCATGATACCCATATCTTTTCTGGATAAAGAAAACAGGTCCCTGTGAACTTCTCTTGATTAAAAATGCAATAATCGGAAACAACCATGAACAAATCAAAACTAGGACCAATATGGAAAAAACAATATCAAAGCCCCTCTTTAATAAAAAATTAGAATAATAATCTAACGGATATTTTGCCTGATTCAGAACCGGCTGTGTTTCTATATAGCCTAAATCATAAAAGAAAAAACTATTTTTTGAAATGCTGGGAATAAGGGTGATATGCACTTTGCTTGCCTCGGCAAGAAGGAAAATTTCACTTTGTTCAGACGGGCTTAACTGATTTTCTGTGGGAATGAAAAGAGTATGTATTCCGTTTTTTTTCCAAAAATCTGCCAGATTTTCTTTGTTTAATTCAGTCTGGTTATAGTCGAATATTTTATATCCAAAATCTTTTCTGTCTTTAATAATTTTCTTTAAAACATTGGTAGAATCTGTTTCGCTCAGAAACATAACATTTCTGTGATTGATCCCTTTAGAACGGATGAATCGTATGGAAAAGTAGACAGCAGATTTTATCACAAATATCAGAAAGAAAAGAGACAACGAAAGCCAGGTCAGTTCGGATCCGAAAAACTGATTGGCACTCACTTTTCTGATTAAAACCAAACCAATTGTAAAAAGAAGAAAATGAGTAATGATTCTCTCTACAAACAGAATATAAGTAAGATTTCGCGAAATATTGTAAATTTTTGTTTTTCCGCTTAATAAGATCCAGAAAAAAATCACCAGAAGCAAAGGAAAGGAATTTTCGTACCACAAATCTCTGTCATGTACCAGATCTCGGTTGGTACTGATAAAATAATAGACGAATACCATTGCAATCACCAAAAGGTCTAGCAATATAATCGCTGTTTTGAGATAACGTGAGTATCTTATTCTTTGCATTGATGCTTATTGAAACAAACCGCAGAAGCGAAGATAGATAATTTTATGGAATATTGAGATACTTGTGGGTCTGAACTGAAGCTCTCCATTGCGGATTTTCTAAAATAAAATCTGTAATTTTAGGATACATTTCATCCCTTTTACTCCATTCGCTCTGAAGATACAACGTACAGTCTTCTGAAACTTTTGAAGCCTGTTCCTGAGCAAATTTAAAATCGTTGTTATTGAAAACAATTACTTTAAGCTCATGTGCTTTGGCGTAAATTTCCTCTTTCGGAAGTCCTGTTTTCTTTGGCGAAAGGGTAATCCAGTCGATTTGTCCGCTTAAAGGATAAGCACCCGAAGTTTCGATATGAATAGAACATCCTAATTCTTTTAGCTTTCCTGTTAAAATATCAAGATTCCACATCAGAGGTTCTCCGCCTGTTAAAACAATTGTTTTAGAATGTTTAGCTGCAGTTTCTGCAATTTCTTCTGCATTCATTAACGGATGTAAATTCGGATCCCAGCTTTCTCTTACATCACACCAATGGCAACCGACGTCGCAACCGCCCAGTCTGATGAAATAAGCTGCTTTTCCCGTATATGCTCCTTCTCCCTGAAGAGTGTAAAAATGCTCCATTACAGGGAGCATTTTACCTTCTTTTAATAATATTTCTTCTGTTAAATTCATTTTAAAATTAGTCGTTATAGACCGAAGTTTTGTAAGCAATGATGGTATTTTTCATCAGCATCGCTCTTGTCATAGGACCTACTCCTCCTGGAACCGGCGTAATCCAGCTTGCTTTTGCTGCACAGCTGTCAAAATCTACGTCACCCGCCAAATAGTATCCTTTCGGAGAATCATCGTCTACTCTTGTTATTCCCACGTCTACAATTACAGCTCCTTCTTTTATCATTTCACCTTTTAAAAAGTGGGGATCTCCTAGAGCCGTGATTACGATGTCTGCTTTTTTAGTATATTCTTCAATGTCTTTTGTGTAAGAGTGTGTAAGTGTTACCGTAGAATTTCCAGGGAAATCTTTTCTTCCCATTAATATACTCATCGGTCTTCCTACAATTTTACTTCTTCCGATGATAACACAGTCTTTACCTTTTGTTTCAATATTATATCTTTCCAGTAATGTTAAAATTCCAAACGGTGTTGCCGGTAAGAACGTATCCATTTCCAAAGCCATTTTTCCGAAATTTTCAGGGTGAAACCCGTCAACATCTTTTCTCGGATCGATTGCGTTGATGATTTTTTCCTGATCAATCTGCTTTGGTAAAGGCAACTGAACGATAAATCCGTCTACAGCTTTCGACTTATTTAATTCATCGATCTTTTCCAATAATTCAGATTCTGAAACGGTGCTTGAAAATTTAATTAAGCTTGACTGAAATCCAACTTCTTCACAATCTTTTACTTTTGCATTTACATAAGCCTTACTCGCTCCGTTGTTTCCAACAAGAATCGCTACCAAATGCGGCGCTCTTCTTTTGTTGGCAATGATTTTTTCTACTTCAGCCTTAATTTCCTGTTTTATTTCTTTGGATACTTTTAATCCGTCAAGAATTTGTGCCATTTTTACTTTTATTACTTTTTATTAGATTTTCTTATGGATATTTTTCCGGATTCTGGTGTGTGCAGAAGACGGAGAGGATATAAATCATTTTTTCATCTTCACTAATTTCATAGAAAATAATGTAAGGAAATTTCTTTACAGTGAAAGCTCTTACATTTCTGTGCCTTTTCTGAAAATACGGATTTGTAATTATTCTATCAATTGCCAGATCTAATTGTTTATTGAAGTTTTTTAAAACTTTGACCGAGATATCAGCATAATACTTTGTTGCTTCTACAATATCTTTTTCGGCAGTGGGCAAGAATTTATAACTAAAGTCCATATTTAGCTCTGATTCTTTTTAAAGATTCTTTGCCATCTATTGCTTTTGATCTGTCTTGTTTTAAAGCTTCATCAATCACTCTTTTCATTTCATCCGTCAGTTCAAAATCATCCTCATTTTTTTCAAAGCTGATCTTCATTTTTTTCAAAAGATTTTCCATTAAAGTTTCCTCTTCTTTATCTTTCAGATGTATTGTAATGGTACTCATATCTTTTATTTTTAATCAAAATTAATGAAAATCAGCAATAATTTTATTTGTTTGCTTTATAATAATTAATCAATCCGTTGGTTGAAGAATCGTGAGAATTAACCGTCTCATTGTTTTCAAGTTCCGGTAAAATTTTATTCGCCAAAACTTTTCCTAACTCCACACCGAACTGGTCGAAACTGAAAATATTCCAGATCACCCCCTGAACGAAAATTTTATGTTCATACAACGCAATTAACTGCCCTAATGAAAAAGGAGTTAATTCATTGAATAATATTGAGTTAGTTGGGGTGTTTCCGTGGAAGACTTTATAGTTTAACAGGAAATTGATTTCCTCATCAGATTTTCCTGAATTTCTTAATTCATCCTCAACTTCTTCTTCTGTTTTTCCGAATGCAAGTGCCTCAGTCTGAGCAAAAAAGTTAGCCAGCAATTTATCCTGATGGTCTGAAACTTTATTCGGACTTTTTGCATACGCAATAAAATCTGCAGGAATCAATTCTGTTCCTTGGTGAATCAACTGATAAAATGCATGTTGTCCGTTTGTTCCCGGTTCTCCCCAAATGATTGGTCCTGTTTCATATTCTACAAATTTGCCGTTTCTGTCCACACATTTTCCGTTACTTTCCATATCTCCCTGCTGAAAATAAGCAGGAAAACGGTCTAAATATTGTGAGTACGGAAGGATTGCATGAGTAGTCGCTGCATAAAAGTTACGGTACCAAATTCCAATTAATCCCATTAAAACCGGAATGTTTTCACTAAAATCTGCTGTCTGGAAATGCTGATCCGTATCGTAAGCTCCTCTTAATAGCTCCTCAAAATTTTCATAACCTACTGCAAGAACAATACTTAAGCCGATTGCACTCCAAAGCGAGTATCTTCCGCCAACCCAATCCCAAAATTCAAAAATATTTTCTTCTGCAATTCCGAAGTCTTTAACTGCTTGACCATTAGTGGATAAAGCAACAAAGTGTTTTGCTACATCTTCCTGTTTTCCGGCTTTTAAGAACCAGTCTTTCGCAGAATTGGCATTCGTCATTGTTTCCTGTGTCGTAAATGTCTTTGAAGCAATAATGAATAAAGTTGTTTCAGGGTTTAAAGTTTTTACCACTTCCGCCAAATGATTTCCGTCTACATTGGAAACAAAATGAACGTTTAACCTTGTTTTAAAATGCTTTAAAGCAGAAACTACCATCACCGGTCCCAAATCTGAACCTCCGATTCCGATGTTCACTACATCTGTAATTTCTTTTCCGGTAAAGCCTTTATGGTCTCCTGAAATAATGCTTTCGGAAAAAAATTTCATATGATCCAGAACTCTTTTGATCTGAGGTTTGATATTTTCACCGTCAACCAAAATTTCTTTATTTGAAAAATCTCTCAAAGCAGTATGGAGAACAGCTCTTCCTTCCGTTTCATTGATTTTATCTCCCGCAAACATCTTGGAAATGGCTTCCTTTAAATGACATTCTTCAGCGAGGTTCAGCAAAAGCTCTTTTGTTCTTGAATCAATTAAATTTTTAGAATAATCGAATAAAAAGTTAGATTTTTTAATTGAAAATTCATCAAAACGGTTCGGATTATATTGAAAAAGGCTTCTTAAATCAAAGTCATTATTCCCGAAATGATCATCCAGAGCCTTCCAGCTATTGGTTTGAGTAGGATTTATTTTAGATAACATAAATTAAGTTTAAGTTTTAATAAGCTGAATTTCTGTAGTATCAGGCAGAATTTTGCTGAAATCCAGGCAATATGTTTTAAACCGCAAATTTACGGAATTTTCATGCAATGATGTTAATTGCGGATTAAAAATCCAAAACAGTTCTCTAAACTAGGATTTTATGAGACATACTTTAAAATAAAACCTCCACAAAAGCAGAGGTTGTCAGAATTTATGTAAATAACCAGAGGTTAGGATGCCGAATGGTCTGTTGTTTTGATTTTCAGTTTTTTATTAGATTGGTTTTTGCGGTAAAAGTAACACCCAAGAGCAAAAATTATTATAATCGGCCAAATGGTAATCAATCCGACTATAATTCTCTGAATCAGATAAAAGCCTTCTATAAAAGCATTTTTAGCGCTGTAAAAAAAGTTGAATTTATACTTGTTATCAATATTGGTTGAGTTTGCAACAGCAATTTCAGCAATACGCAGTTTCGGTTCTTTGATGAGAATGTCCACCGTGCTGTATTTCAGATTGTCTGTCACATCAAGATTGGCGAGTTGCTGCAGGTTTTCTTCTGCCATGTTATTATTACTCATATTGATCTTGTCTTTTGTTGTTTTAAGTTCAGAAATGTTATCGGCAGTTTTCCTGATTCTTTTTCCTTCCAGTTCTGCATATTTAATGCTTGACGTCACATCTTCAGCATTGATGATTCTGGAATTTAGAAACAGCTTTTTATTATTAACAAAAGATAAAAGCTCACCAAGCTTTGAGGTCGGAACTCTCACCTGCATTGAATTTTCGGTTTGATATTTTTTAACCATCATAGCATTGTCATCGGAAGTATTGTAAGTATCTTCAGAGATTACCCTGCTTTGCAGATTGCTGTGGGTAACAAATCCTCCGAGTTCCTGTACCGATTTTTCTATGGAGATAGTAGCATCATACACATCCTTTACTTCCATATCAACATTGGCAGTTTTAATAAACTGTTTGTCTTTTACCGACATGGTTGCCACAGAAGAAATACTGTCCGCAGAAATTTCGTTGCTGTAGTTGGTGGTTTCTGAAACGTTTTCTATAGCTTCTCCTTTTTTGCATGAATAAATTCCTAATAAAATAGCGCTTACTAATGATAATCTGATGTAGGTCGTTTTCATAATGTTGATTTTTTTATGTTTGCTTAAGCCAAATTTCGAGCAGATTTTTTTGTAATTATTGAATATCGCGGGTAAACCTTTTGTAAATAATTAAATCAGTTTAAATTATTGAATATAAGCGTTTTGTAAAATAATGTCGGATGTGTGCGTGGTATTTCGGATTGATTTTTGCTAATATTTTACAAATTAAATCTCAATTAGTATGTCTAAAACTTTTTCCAAAATCAGAAATGCCATAGAATTATTTAAATCAATAGATTTTGATCAGCTCAGCGAAATTTCACAAAAAGTAAATCTTCCCAAACTGATGGAAAATTTTTCCAAACTGGATGACAAACAGCTGAAAGGAATGATGAAAATGCTGGATCCTAATAAAAAGAAAAAAGAACTGCCTGCAATTGACGGAGACTTTTATGATGTTTCGCATACATTGACTCCCGAGCAAAGAGAAGTGCAGCTTAAAGTAAGAGATTTTATGGAAAAAGAAGTAAAACCTTTGGTTAATCATTACTGGCTGCATGACGAGTTTCCACATGAGTTGATCCCTAAATTTCAGAAACTGAATATCTGCGGGGTTACTTACGAAGGATATGGCTGTCCCGGAATGCCTTTCCTGATGGAAGGAGTTATCGCAATGGAAATGGCGAGAATTGATGCTTCTATTGCAACATTTTTTGGGGTACAGTCTGGTCTGGCAATGGGTTCCATTTACATTTGCGGTTCAGAAGAACAGAAACAAAAATGGCTTCCTCAAATGCAGAAGTTTGAGAAAATAGGAGCTTTCGGATTAACGGAACCTGAAGTTGGCTCCGGCGCTGCAGGAGGTCTAACAGTAACCTGCAAAAAAACACCTGAAGGCTGGATACTGAACGGACAGAAAAAATGGATCGGAAATGCTACGTTTGCTGATCTGATTATTGTTTGGGCAAGAGATTTAGATGATGGTGAAGTAAAAGGCTTTATTGTTGAAAAAGATAACCCTGGATATTCTGTAGAAAAAATTAGAGGTAAAATGGCTCTGAGAATTGTTCAAAACGGATTGATTACTTTAAAAGACTGTTTAATCACAGAAGAAAACCGATTGCAAAATGCCAACTCATTCAAAGATACTGCTAAAGTCCTGCAAATGACGAGAGCCGGAGTTGCCTGGATGGCGACAGGTTGTGCAAGAGGAGCTTATGAAAGTGCATTAGATTATACAAGAAAAAGAGAACAGTTTGGTAAGCCGATCGCTTCTTTCCAAATGATTCAGGGGCATTTGGTAGAAATGCTCTCAAACCTGACAGCAATGCAGACCATGGTTTTCAGACTTTCAGAAATGCAGGATGAAGGAATTCTGAAAGACGAGCATGCTTCTTTAGCCAAAGTTTTCTGTACCATGAGAACAAGAGACGTGGTTTCCAGAGCGCGGGAAGTAATGGGCGGAAACGGGATTTTGCTGGAATATGATGTAGCAAGATTTGTTGCCGATGCCGAAGCTATTTATTCTTATGAAGGCACAAAAGAAATCAATTCTTTGATTGTCGGAAGATCTATTACAGGGTTCAGCGCATTTGTGTGAAAATGATATGAATGGTCAGTAGTCAATTTGCATTGGTTGTCAGTTTTTAAATTCATTTGCAAAGCAAATTCATCATTGACCATTGTTTTCTAATCCATTTCCTTCAAAGTAATATTCTTAGAAATTTTATAGCTTTTTTTCTTTTTGTTTGGTTTTTCTTCTTCACCTAAAAGTTTTCCCCAGGGTTTTAAGCTTTCTACCCTTTCGAAAATAATTTTAAGAATGGCAATAGCAGGAATACAAAGAAACATACCTGAAATTCCCCAAAGATGTTCGCCAACCAAAATTCCGATAAAAGAAAACAAAGCATTGATTTTTACTTTGGAACCCACAACAAAAGGAAGAACGATATTCCCGTCTATGGCATGTACAACCACATAACCAATGGCGACATAAATACAGCTTGATAAAGTGCCTGTTGCAAAAGCAATAAAAGAGGAAATAATCATTGATATGAAAATTCCGATATAAGGAATTACATTCAGAAGACCTGTCAGAACACCAAGCAAAATTGCATATTTTACTCCTAAAATGGTCAAAAGGGCTGTAGTAAGAATAGAAACAATGATGATCTGAAGACATAACCCGACTATGTATCGTTTTGTCATAATTCTCACTTCTGCAACAGCTTCCTGAACGCTTGTTTTATGTTTTTCATTAAAAACATTGATAATAAAGTTATTAAGTATTCTTCTGTAATTTAAAATGAAAATAAAAAATACAATGAAGAATGCTAAAAAACCGAGACTGCTCGAAAATATCCCTAAAGTAAACCCTAAAATTATTGCTGTAGAAGACAGAAGTTTCTTCAAACCCTGATCCAGATAAGTAAACTGCTCATCAATTTTTACATTGAATGTTTTGGATACCCATTTTTGCAGATCATGAAAAACATTGGTTGCCTGAGCGGTAAGCTGCGGAATATCCCTGCTGAAACTGGATAGCTGAGAGCCGAAGAAAAAAATCATTCCGGTAAGAATAATGAGTAACATCATCACAGACAGAATAGTAGAAAATGATCTCGGAAATTTTAATTTCTTTTCTAAAAAATTGGCAATAGGTAAAAAGATCATTGCCATTAAGAATGCCAGAAAAAACGGAGCCAAAATGCTTTGTCCCAACTTTATAAGATAGCCGATTCCGATGATAGAAACCACCGCTAATGTAAGTCTCGTGAGGAATGGGAGTTTAAAATAATTCATAAAAGATATTCTACTGTATAAAAATAATGAAATGCAGCTGATTTGAAATGTATTTTTTTAAAATAATATTAAGTATTTCAAACAAAAAACACGTCTTTAAAAAACGTGCTTTAATTTTTATAAGGTTCAATACATATTACTTTTCAAGAGCAATTTGCAGAACTTCTCTCATCCATCCTACATAATGTACTTTGAGGTTTTTAAGATAATCCTGTTTTATTTCTTCCACATCTTTTCGGTTGGCTTCACAAAGAATCACTTCTTTTATCCCGGCTCTTGTTGCAGCGAGTAGTTTTTCTTTAATTCCACCTACAGGAAGTACTTTTCCGCGTAATGTAATTTCCCCTGTCATGGCAAGATGAGGTTTCACTTTCCTGTTGGTAAACGAAGAAACCATTGAGGTCAGCATTGCAATTCCTGCAGATGGTCCGTCTTTTGGTGTTGCGCCTTCCGGAACGTGCACGTGGATATTTTTCTTTTCAATATGCTCTTCATCAATTCCCAGATCAAGATGTTTTGCTTTAATGTACTCAAGAGCAATCGTTGCAGATTCTTTCATTACGGTTCCGAGATTTCCGGTCATGGTAAGATTTCCTTTTCCGTTGCTGATGATGCTTTCAATAAATAAAATATCACCTCCAACGCTTGTCCACGCTAAGCCGGTTACAACTCCCGGGACGTCTGTTAGTTCTGACAGGCTTTTCGGTCTGGGAACACCTAAGATTTCGTCAACCTTTTCAATTGAAATTCTTGCATCGTATTCCTTTACCAAAGCAGTTTGTAGGGCGACCCAACGAGCGATGGCAGCAATTCTTTTTTCTAAAGTTCTCACACCGCTTTCAGAAGTGTGTGCTTCAATAATATGTTTCAGTTCAGGATTTCCAAGTTTGAATGATTTTGCATTCAAGCCGTTTTCTTCCTGTTGTTTTTTGATTAAATGTCTTTTGGCAATTTCAATTTTTTCTTCGAGCGTATAGCCAGAAATCTGAATGATTTCCATTCTGTCTAAAAGCGGAGTCTGAATTGTAGAAAGAGAGTTTGCTGTTGCCAGAAACATCACTTTAGACAAGTCATAGCCCATCTCAAGGAAATTATCATAAAAAGAACTATTCTGTTCAGGATCCAAAACTTCCAGCAAAGCCGAACTCGGATCACCATGCATTCCTTTACCTACTTTATCAATTTCGTCCAGAACAATTACCGGATTTGATGTTCCTGCCTTTTTAATAGACTGAAGAATTCTTCCTGCCATCGCACCAATATAGGTTTTTCTGTGACCACGGATCTCACTCTCGTCATGAAGTCCGCCCAAAGATACACGTACATATTTTCTTCCTAAAGCATCGGCAACAGATTTCCCTAATGAAGTTTTACCAACTCCGGGAGGTCCTACCAATAATAAAATAGGCGATTTCATATTGTTTTTAAGTTTCAGAACAGCCATATGTTCCAAAATCCTTTTTTTGATGTCTTCCAGTCCAAAATGTGCTTTGTCTAAAACTTTCTGGGCTTTTTCTATGTCGAAAATGTCCTTTGTGAAAGTTTCCCACGGAAGATCGGTGAAGAAATCAAGGTAATTTCTCTGCACGTTATAATCCGGAGAATTGGGATTTTGTCTTTGAAGTCTGTTAATCTCTTTTTGGAAATGCTCTTCAACCTCTGGTTTCCAATTTTTCTCAGCAGCTTTTTTTTGCAGCTCTTCAACATCACTTTCCGGTCCGCCTCCCAACTCATCCTGAATTGTTCTGATTTGTTGATTCAGGAAATATTCTCTCTGCTGTCTATCAAGATCTTTTGATGTTTTCTGATGGATCTGATTTCTGAGTTCGAGCTTTCTGAAATCTGCATGCATCATTTCATAGCATTTGTTTGCTCTTTCCATAAGGTTTTTCTCCTCAAGAAGCTTTTGCTTATCAGAATAAGGGAAATTAGCATTAGTGCAGATAAAATTCAGCAGATCATCATTATTGTTGATGTTTTTTATTGCAAAATTGGCAGCATTGGGGATATTAGGATCAAGCTCAATAATTTTCAGAGCCAGATCTTTAATGTTTTCCAACAACGCCTCATATTCTTCCTTATTTTTTGCTTTGGTGTCTTTCAGCTTAACGATTTCAGCATTGAAATAAGGTTTTGTTTCTGTAATGTTTTTAATTTTAAATCTTTGGAAACCTTTGGTAATAGCAGTTATATTTCCTTCAGGAAGCTTAATGATTTTAATGATCTTGGCTAAAGTCCCGATCTGATAAAGATCTTTTTCATTAGGCTGTTCAATGTCTGAATTTTTCTGACTTACAATCCCTATAAACTCTCCTTTTTGCTGAGCTTCTTCCAGTAACTTAATAGAATTTTTCCTTCCGGCAGTAATCGGAATGACAACATTGGGAAACATAACCATGTTTCTCACCGGGAGAATAGGAAAAATATTCTGCGGAAACTGGTTTTCCTGATTTATGTCCAAATCAGATAAATTGATTTCTTCAGCAACAATATTGAAACCGTCACCGATGATATCATCAAAATTTATATCTTCAAATTCTGTCATAATAAATTGAATGACAAATTGTCATTTATAATTAAAGTATTTATAGTGCTTTTACGAAATCTTCTCTTAAAGAAGTGTTTGTACAAAGTGTGAGAAAGATTGTCAAGATTAATGCCATTTCTTAATCATCAAGAAATGTGGTCAAAATTTCCATTTTAAATGTATTTGAATTTTAAAATTTAAAAACACAACTTATATTTCTGTAATTTCTTAAAAATGTGTATTTTCGCACACTGATATAAAAACTATATTTATAAAATGGCAATTTTAGGACAGATTAGAAGTAGACCTTGGCTTTTGATGGGAGTAATCGCACTGGCTCTTTTGGCTTTTTTGGTAAATCCTGAAAGCATTGATAAGGTTTTTGGTAAAAACCCTGATGTTTTAGGTAAAGTAAATGGTGAGAAAATCACCCGTGAAGAGTTTAACGATCAGCTTTTCGTATTGCAGCAGCAGGCAGATCAGCAAGGGCAGCCTAAAAACGGTCTTGAAGAACAGGCTTGGCAGCTTTTGGTACAGTCTAAGCTAATAAAGCAGCAGTTTGAAAAAATGGGCTTCGAGATGACGGATGATTTGTTCTGGAGTCAGATTCAGTATGATCAGATGTTTGCTCAAAATCAGCAGTTGTTTGATGAGAAAGGCAATTTTAAACTTCAGGAACTTAAAAAAGAAGTAGAAACTTTACAAAATACAAATCCGGACGGATACAATCAGTGGCTTAAAACCAGAAAAACGATTGAGTACAGGATTATGGCAAGACAGGTTTTTGCCAATATTTCTACAGGGGTAACCACAGGAAAAAAAGAAGCTGAAGAATTGATGAAGCAAAGAGATCAGCTTGCAGATATTGATTTTGTGAAAGTAGATTACGCTTCTTATCTTCAGAAAAATAAGATTAAAGTTACCACAAAAGATCTTCAGGATTACATCAATCAGCATCCGGTAATGTTCAAAACAGAACCAAGCAGAAATTTAGGAATTGTATACTTCCCGTCTCAGCCAAGTCCGGCAGACGATGCTGCTGTTCAGAGAGAAATCAATAAACTTTTTTCTCAGGGAACTGATGCGAGCGGAGGAAAAGAAAACTTCCAGAATACGACAAACGATTCTATGTTTGTAATGGCAAATTCTGATATGCCTTACAATAATCAATACATCACATCTACACAGATGCCTCCTTCATTGAAAGATAAAATAGGGACTGCAGCAATAGGTCAGGTTATCGGACCATACAAAGAGCAGAACTTCTATGTGCTTTCTAAGCTGGTTGATAAGAAGCCATCAGATTCTACTTTGTCAAAGCATATTTTAATTGCTTACAAAGGAGCAGAAAGATCTACTGCAACAAGAACTAAAGAACAGGCTAAGAAAATTGCTGACAGTCTTATGGCGGTAATCAAATCAAACCCTGCAAAATTTGCTGAAGGTCTTAAACTTTCTGATGAACCTAACGCAGTAGAAAGAAACGGTAGCGTTGGCTGGACGACTCCTGAAAGTCAGTTTGCACCAGGTTACCTAAGCTTCCTTGCTTCAAACGCAAAAGGTTCTACAGGATTGGCAGAAACAAGTTTCGGGTATCACATCATTAATGTAGAAGATAAAAAAGCAGGAACGATGAGCTATAAAGTGGCTCACGTTGTAAAAGAAGTTAAGCCTTCCGAAGCTACAGAGACGGAAGTTGATAAAAAAGCCAGAAGATTTGCTCAGCAGGTTTTAGGGAAATCATTCAATGATTTTGTGAATATTGCTAAAAAATCTAATTTCCAGTATTCAAATGCTAAAGCGGCTAAAAGATTTGACGGTAGGTTGCAGGGATTGGGAACGGATAAAGATGCCGAAATTATTGCCTGGGCTTTTGATAAGAAAAGAGAAAAAGGAGATTCTGAATTGTTTAATGTAGAAGGAACAGGAGATAAAATTGTTGTTTATCTGAATGGAAAACAGGAAAAAGGTCTTGCAGATCCTGAATCTGTAAGAGAGCAGATTGAAACGGTGGTTCAAAACAAACTTGCTGCAAAACAAATCTCAGAAAAGATCGGGAAAACAGCTAATTTGGATCAGGTAGCAAAAATGTTTGCAACTGCAAAACAATCAGGACAGATCAATATGCTGAGTCCAAATATTGCTGGAGCTATGGAGCCTAAAGTTGCAGGAGCTGCATTTGGTATCGCAAAAGGAAAAGTGTCTAACCCGATTGAAGGCGGAACCGGGGTTTATGTTATCGTTAAAAAAGGCGAAACAGTTAATAAGCAGCCGGGAGATATAAAAGAATTTACAGAATCTATTACCCAAAGAAATTCAGGAATGTTTGGACAGGCTTGGTTAAAAAGCCTTCAGGACAACGCAGATATTGATGATTACAGAATCGAAATCTGGAGTAAACTTGGGAATCAGCAGTAAAATATTCTTAAATCATACATAGAAAAGTGGCAGAGTTTTTGCCACTTTTTTTACGTTTAACCCATAGCAATACAGAAAAACATTAATATAAATGTACTATATTTGCTACATTAGAAAAAATTGAGAAAGTGAAATTCAGTAAAGAATTAAAAGCAGGTTTAATAGCACTTTTGGCCATTGTCGGCTTTGTTATTTTATTCCAGTTTATGAAGGGCAGAAGTCTTTTTACAACAGACAATATCTTTTATGCAAAATACGACAATGTTGAAGGTTTGGCGCAGTCTTCACCGGTATCAATCAATGGTCTCAAAGTAGGGCATGTTGATAAAATTATTCCGCAGACAGGTTCGGATGGCAGACTGTATTTTATTGTTAAAATAACGGTAGATGATAATTTTGAGTTTTCAAAAAACTCAAGTCTTGAAATTTTTGAACCAGGATTGATGTCAGGGAAGGAGATGAGAGTAAATCTTGTCTACGGTGGTCCAACGGCAAAAGATGGGGATACTCTGAAGGGAGCTTTTAAATTAGGAATGATGAATAGCCTTTCTTCGCAGGTAGGTCCGGTAAAAGATCAGCTTCAGACTGTGCTTCACAGAGTAGATTCTTTGATGGCAAACGCCAATCAAATCATGAATGCACAAAACAGAGAAGAAATAAAAATCTTACTACATAATCTGAACCGAACTGTTGGAGCTCTGGAAAATACTGCAGGAAGTGTCAACAGACTCGTAGGAAACAATGATCCTAAACTTCAGAGAGTATTGGATGAAGCAAGCATGACTATGCAGAGTGGGAAAGTAACTCTAGACAAGTACGGGAATCTTGCTGAAAGTATTGATACTAAACAATTGAATCAGACCATTGCTAATTTAGATCAAACTGTTGGGCAATTAAATAAAGTGGTTGCTGGAATTGACAGGGGAGAAGGAAGTTTGGGTAAAATTATGAAAGATGATCAGTTGTATAATAATCTTAATTCTGCTTCCACAAATCTGAACTCTTTGATTGAAGATATGAAAGCAAACCCTAAGAGATACATCAATTTTTCAGTTTTCGGAAAAAATAATAAAGACTAATAGCTATATTTATGCAATATCTTGATAATATTTTATTTCTGGTATTACTTATTGCAGGTTTCGGCCTTTTTGCAAAAAGTCTGCAAAAAATTTACAGAAACATCAGACTGGGAAGAGAGATCAACCGCAGTGACAGAAAATCTGAACGTTGGGCAACTATGACAAGAGTGGCTCTGGGACAGAGCAGAATGGTGAAAAGACCTGTCGCAGGTATACTTCACCTTTTTGTTTATGTAGGTTTTGTAATCATCAATATCGAATTGATCGAAATTATTGTAGACGGTATTTTCGGAACTCACCGTTTTCTGGCTCAGGTTTTCGGACATGGGTTTTACAGCTTTTTCACCGCAACATTAGAAGTGTTAGCACTTCTGGTAATTATTGGAGTTGTTCTATTTTTTATCCGAAGAAACTTTTATGGAGTAAAAAGATTGACAATGAAAGAACTTTTCGGGTGGCCAAAAGAAGATGCCAACTGGATTTTAATCATTGAGTTTGCTTTAATGGTTGCTTTTTTCACCATGAATTCTTCTGATCTCATTTTGCAGCAGAGTGGTACTTTGGCACAACATGGAAGCTTTCCGGTGAGCGAAATGACTTTGGTTCCGTTTTTAGAAGTTTTCAGTTTTGATAATGGTTTCTTAGCCGTTGTTGAAAGAGGAGCGTGGTGGTTTCATTTTGTGGGGATTCTTTTCTTCATGAATTATCTTTATTACTCAAAACATTTACATATTATTCTGGCATTTCCAAGTACTTGGTATGCAAACCTTGATTTGTACGGCAAATTCAACAATTCAGATTCTGTTACGAAAGAAATTAAACTGATGATGGATCCAAATGCAGATCCTTATGCTGCTCCGGCTGAAGGAACAGAAGAAACTCCGTCAAAATTTGGTGCTGAAGATGTATTTGATTTGAATCAGGTACAGCTGCTGAATGCATATTCGTGTACAGAATGCGGAAGATGTACATCTGTGTGTCCCGCTAATATTACTGGCAAAAAACTTTCTCCGAGGTTAATTTTAATGAAAACCAGAGACCGTCTGGAAGAAGTCGGAAGAAACATTGATAAAAACGGAAAGTTTGAAGATGATGGCAAAAAATTGCTCAACGATTATATTACGAAAGAAGAGCTTTGGGCTTGTACAACCTGTAATGCCTGTACAGAAGCTTGTCCGGTTTTATTAGATCCGCTTTCTATTATTTTTGAAATGAGAAGATTTTTAGTTATGGAGCAATCTGCGGCGCCACAGGAACTCAATCTGATGATGACCAATGTAGAAAATAACGCTGCACCATGGCAATACAACCAGGCAGACCGTCTGAATTGGGCAAAAGATTAATAAATTTACCAATGTATCAGTGTATCAGTTTACCCATTGTTACATTGTTAGATTGCTATATTGTTAAATTATAATACAATGGATTTCACTATAAAAACAATGGCAGATTATGCTGCCGAAGGTAAATCTCCCGAAGTTCTGTTTTGGGTAGGATGTGCGGGAAGTTTTGATGACCGTGCTAAAAAAATTACAAAAGCTTTTTGCAAAATATTAAATAAAATCGGTGTAGAATTCGCTGTACTCGGTCAGGAAGAAAGCTGTACCGGAGATCCTGCAAAACGTGCAGGAAACGAATTTGTTTTTCAGATGATGGCAATGACGAATATTGAAATTCTGAATGCTTATGAAGTAAAGAAAATCGTCACCGCTTGTCCGCACTGTTTCAATACGCTTAAAAATGAATATCCGAGTTTAGGAGGAAACTATGAAGTCATTCATCATACTCAGTTTCTGAGACAATTGATGGAAGAAGGAAAACTGAAGATTGAAGGTGGTGCATTTAAGGGAAGAAGAATTACTTTCCATGATCCTTGTTATCTGGGAAGAGCCAATAACGAGTATGAAGCGCCAAGAGAATTACTCGAAAAGCTTGATGCAGAATTGGTGGAAATGAAACGCTGCAAGACCAACGGACTCTGCTGTGGTGCGGGAGGCGCACAAATGTTTAAAGAACCTGAAAAAGGTAAAAAAGACATCAACATTGAAAGAACAGAAGAAGCCTTATCTTTTGAGCCAAAAGTGATTGCAACAGGATGTCCTTTCTGTAACACAATGCTTACCGATGGAGTGAAACATTTTAATAAAAATACAGAGGTCGAAGTAAAAGATATTGTAGAACTGCTTGCTGAAGCTGAGGATCTGTAATCTGTTGACTTTACAAAATATGGCAACTCAGGATCAGTCTTGAGTTGCTTTCTTTTAATTATTATACTAACTTCCCAGAAATTATAAAAATGAGAAGTATTTTAGCTTCAATTTTCAGATTAATTTTTAAAATTAATTTTTTCAGAGAAAAATACTTTGCTTTTCATCAGTATCTGTTTAGCCGTTACCATCCTTTCAGAGGAGTAAAAAAAGATGTACTTTACAGAAATTCTTTTAATATGAATCTAAATCTTGATGACTGGATTCAGCAGCAGATCTATTTTCTGGGAGATTATGAGAAAAACGAGATTAACTATTTATATCATGTTCTAAAAGAAGGAGACTGCTTTATTGATGTTGGTGGAAATATAGGCTTGTTCTCTCTCAATGCGTCAAAATTGGCAGGTGAAACAGGTAAAGTATATGCATTTGAAGCTTTTAAGCCTAATTATCAAATTTTTAAGACTCATTTAAAAGCAAATAATATAAAAAATGTTACGCTGAAACATCTTGCCGTTTCTTCCGGACCTGGTGTTTTGGAAATTTTTTATAATGAAGCTTATGATAATGCAGGAATGGCTTCTTCTTATTTGTCGGATTACACCGCTAAAGAAACCGTTCAGAGCATAGATCTCGATACTTATGTTAGAAACAAAAACCTATCTAAAATTAATTTAATTAAAATAGATATTGAAGGAGGGGAGTTTTCTGCATTGTTGGGAATGAACGAAGTTTTAAATACGTTCAAACCAAAAATTATCATTGAAATCAATCATGTTGCTTTGAAAAATTCCGGACACAGCGAAGAGGAAATTAAAGATTTCTTTACTGCAAAAAACTATCAGTTGGTAAATATCCTCAGCAAAAATGAAAATTCCTATAATGCAGTCTTTGAATTTGTGGCATCATAAGAAGTTTACAGTATTGATAAAAAACCGTAATTTTATCTAAATTTACAACAACGAAATCGCTATGATCTGGAAAGGCAACCATGAAAATCTGGCGATACCAAATAACTTTTAAACAATAATAAATATCTGTATATGAAAATAGAAGAATCTAATATTATAGAAACCAACGACTACAGAGTAATTATATATCCGGCTTCAAGACCTTTTACGACAAAAGAAGCCAAAACCATCACCGAAAAGCTGTACGATTTTCTCGCAGGTTGGGCAGCTCACGGAAAGCCGCTTTCTTCATCTTTTAAGATTGAGAAAAATCAGTTTATTATAGTTTGTGTAGACGAAGAAAAAGAAGCCGCTTCTGGCTGCAGTATTGATGCTTTAGGAAAAATAATGCGGGAGATTGATGATGAATTCCAGTTGGGATTGTTTGACAGGATGAAAGCAAGCTTTGTAGAAGACGGTGAGGTAAAAACATTAAAGCTTCAGGATTTTAAAGCCAAACTGAGAAATAATGAGCTTTCTTCTGATATTCAGATTTTTGACTTTTCAAAAAATACTTATCTTGATTTTATCAGCCATTTTCTTCTCCCTTTGGAAAGAAGTTGGGCAGCTTCGATCAAGTAACGGTAAATGAAAATCCTTTTTATTTCATCATGGTTTCCCAACAAACTGGAATCTACCAACGGAAATTTTGTACAAAGACATGCAGAATCTGTTGCGCTGCTGCATGAGGTAGAAATTCTTCATGCAATTGGTGATCCTTCACAAAACGAGAAGTTCATATTTGATGATCAATACATCAACGGAATCAGAACGCTTGTTGTGTATTACAGAAATTCGTCAAATCCTGCTCTCAACTTTATGCGAAGGATGGAAGCATATTTTAATGGATTCAGAATGATGCATAAACCCGATTTGGTTCATGCCAATATCCTTCAAAAATCTATGTTGTTTGCTGTGTTTTTAAAGAAAAAGTATCAGATTCCGTTTGTGATTTCAGAACATTGGTCAGGTTTTCTCCCGGTCAATCGTTCAAAGTTATCATTTGGCGAAAAGTTTTTAGCGAAAACAATTGCGAAAAATGCGGCTATTGTATTGCCTGTAAGCCATATTCTAATGAATAGTCTAAAGGAATTAGGCATTGGAAATCAGTTTGCGGTAGTTGGGAATGTTATCAATACTCAGATTTTCTATCCGGAAAAAAAGGAAAAATCAAAATTCAGTTTTTTTCATCTTTCCAATTTAATTCCGTTAAAAAATCCTGATTCGATCATTAATGCAGCTTTAAGATTGAGAAAAAATTCCGATAATTTTGAACTTCAAATTGGCGGTGACGGAGATTATGAAAGATTGGCTGATTTAGTCAAAAGAAACAAAGCTGAAGATTTTATAAAGGTTTTTGGTGAAATTTCTCATCAGGAAGCTGCACAAAAAATGAGGGAGAGTGATTGTTTTGTGCTTTTCAGTGATTATGAGAGTTTTTCCTGTGTTTTACTGGAATCTCTTTCATCCGGTGTTCCCGTAATTGCCACAAAAGTAGGAGCTATTCCTGAGATTATTAAGCAAAACCACGGTATTGTTATTAGTCAGTCCGAAGATGATTTGTACAAAGCAATGCTTACAGTTTTAAACGGAAACTACAAGACTGATTCTTCAGAAGATCTTCACCGATATGTAGAAGAAAATTTTTCAGCAAAAAAAATAGCTGGACTTTTTGATCATATTTATCAGAAAGTTGTGATTTCATCTTAAAATATTTTGACCGTTTGAAATGAAAAGTTTGTTGGAATTTATAAAAGCATTTCTCAAAAACAACGGTCAGTTTGTGTTTTTGTCTTTACTGATCGCTAAAATATGTGCTTTTACAGGTTCGGTTTTGATGATCAGGATTTTACCTGAAAATGAATTTGGAGTACTGACTATTGCGGCAACAGTTTTTGCTGTTTTTGCCCCGTTCAGCGGTTTTGGAAGTACACAAAGCCTGATGAGATTCGGGTCGTTGTGTGAGGACGAAAAAGCCAAAAACGATCTGTCTGATTATCTTTTCAAAAAGGGATTTATTAATCAGCTCTTATTGAGTGCTGTTTTTTTTCTTTTTGCATTCATTTATGTCAATCAGTATTCTCATATATTTTTAATTTTTTCTTTTTTTACAATCCGCTTAATAGGAGTTTATTTTTTCTATCATATTCAGTCCGAAAGACGCATTCATTTCAAAAACAGAGATTTTGCAAGAATGAATAATGTTGTTAATATTTCGGGATTGCTGATGATGCTTTTGCTAACCTATTATTGGGGAATTTTAGGTTATCTGATTGCCAATGCAGCGGCACCTTTTATTTCGCTTTTCTGGTTTAAGGGATCAATTAAAAATGCTGCTTCACAATTACAGCAGTTCAGAAAAAAAGAAATTTGGTCTTTTGCACTGCACGCATCTGCAACAGCTTTGCTTTCGGATGCTTTTTTTTCTGTGGATATTCTGCTGCTGAGTTTTTTTAAAGATGAAAATACAGTTGCTAATTACAAAATAGCGATACTCATCCCTTCTAACATTACTTTTCTGGCACTTTCTTTTATGCAGAGCGACTATCCTGTTTTGGCGAAAAACTTCAGAAATAAGGAGTTCCTGAAGAACTATATATTCAATTATTACAAAATCTTCATTCCGGTTTCAGCAGCAATATTTGTTTCAGGGTATCTTTTGAGCGGCTTTGTCATGAAAATATTTTTTGGAGCTGAATATATGGATAATTCTTTCGTTTTCTCTTTGTTTCTTCTGGCATTTTGTGGAAGTATGCTGTTGAGAAATTTGTACGGGAATCTTTTGGCGGCAGTCGGAATGATGAAAAAAAATACATTGCATTCTGCTCTTTCTATTATTATTTTAGTTTTTTTTGCATTTTTGTTCGTGCCAAAAAAAGGACTTGAGGGAATGGCAATAGCGATGAGCGTATCTCTTACTTTAATGGGGATTTTTCTGATGTTTTCTTTCCTGAATTATCTTCGAAAACTAAAATAAAGTAACTTTGTATCATGAAGAAACATTTTCTTGCTTATATATTGATTGGTTTTGCATTGGTAAGTTGCGGAAGCGACGAAGATTCTCTGCAGAAAATAGATCAGAAGCTTCAGATTTTCATGAAGGATGCTTCGGGAAAAGACCTTGTGAATCCTACAAAAACAGGAGCTTACTCCGGGATTACATGGAATGACGAGCTTGCTCCTACCGATGTAGCCAGCGTCAGTTTTTCAAGACAGATGCTTTCTGATTCTACTTATTATATGGAATATCTTGCGGGAGCTACCCGACAATTGGTTTCAGAGTCGGCAGATGGTAACAAAATATACCGCTCTGAAATACAGTTTTCCTTAACAAAAAAAATATCTAATACAGAATTTGCTCCTGTGGAAAGAGATACGATGCAGATTTTTTACAGAATGACACCTGCTGTTTTTGAGGTCTCGGAGGTATATTACAATAAAGTTTTGAAATTTTCAAAAACGGCAGATCAGCCAAATATAGTTACAATTGTAAAATAATCTTAAATTTGCAAAATTCTGTTGGATGATGGAAGCATGATGATAGAGTCATGCGGCACCCAACAACAAACATCTAACACCCAACAACAAATGTTACAGGTTCAGTTTTTGCGCGACAATAAAGAACGCGTTTTAGAAGGTCTTAAGAAAAGACAGTTCAGGCATCTTGATCTGGTAGACGAAGCTATTGCTACCGATGAACAGAGAAAAAAAATTCAGTTTGAATTGGATTCCCAATTGTCAGAAATCAATAAAATCTCCAAAGAGATTGGTATGCTGATGAAAGAAGGAAAAAAAGAAGAAGCTGAAGCATCCAAATCTAAAACAGCGCAGTATAAAGAGTCGAGCAAAGAACTGCAGTCACAGCTAGAAATTAAAGAAAAAGCTTTACTTGATATTCTTTATCAGATTCCCAATATTCCCAACGAACTGGTGAAAAACGGAACTTCTGCTGAAGATAACGAAATTATTTATCAGTCTCATGATGTTGAAGGTTTGGGTGAAGGAGCTATTCCTCACTGGGAACTGGCAAAAAAATATAATCTGATTGATTTTGAACTAGGAGTAAAGATTGCCGGAGCAGGGTTTCCGGTGTATCTTGGCAAAGGCGCAAGATTGCAGAGAGCTTTGGTGCAGTATTTCTTAGATAAAAATGTAGATGCGGGTTATGTGGAAGTTAATCCTCCTCATGTGGTAAACGAAGCTTCAGGATATGGAACGGGTCAGTTGCCGGATAAAGAAGGGCAGATGTATCACATTGGTCTGGATGATTTATACCTGATTCCTACAGCGGAAGTTCCGGTTACCAATCTTTACCGCGATGTTTTACTGGATGAAAAAGATCTTCCTATTAAAAATACGGCGTTCTCTCAGTGCTACAGAAGAGAAGCAGGAAGTTACGGAGCTCATGTAAGAGGTCTGAACCGTCTTCATCAGTTTGAAAAAGTAGAAATCGTAAGAATCGAAAAGCCAGAAAATTCTTACGCTGTTCTGGAAGAGATGGTAGACCATATCAAGGAAATTCTGGAAGATCTAGAACTTCCGTACAGAGTTTTAAGACTGTGTGGCGGAGATACAGGTTTTGCTTCTGCTATGACGTATGATTTTGAAGTATGGAGTGCAGCACAGGAAAAATGGCTTGAAGTAAGCTCTGTTTCCAATTTTGAAACGTTTCAGGCAAATAGATTGAAATGTCGTTATAAAGCAGACGGAAAATCTCAGCTTGTTCACACACTAAATGGTTCTGCAATGGCACTACCAAGAATTATGGCGGCTTTGTTAGAGAACAACCAAACAGAAGAAGGTATAAAACTTCCAAAGAAAATTGCTGAATATGCAAAATTTGATTTGATTAACTAAATCTTTTTTGCTTACAAATAAGAAGTCCGTTTCATTATTGGTGAAACGGACTTTTTTATGTTTTTAGCCTAAGCTTTAAAGAACGAAATATTTCCTTTTTATTATTTATTATTTCCCTTGGCAATTTCAAGATCGTTTTTAAGTCTTAAATTTTCTTCTTTTAACAATTGATTTTGTTCCTTAAGCAGAGTTATATAATCTTGTTGGTTATCTAAAATAAAATCAGGAATATTATGAAAATAATTATTGCTTGCAGAGTAATTTCCAGATTGATTATCATAGTTATTTACTTGATGAATTACAGAATCGTCCTCTTTAATATCTTCAACATTAGTATCTAATACTTTGGCTATACGTTCCCATTCTTCGTCTGAGATCTTAATCTCTCCCTTTTCTCTTCTTTGATATTGAGATTGTGTCATATGTAGTAATTTAGCCATATTATCCTGAGTATATTTAGCCTTTCGCGCTTTTATAAGTTTATTTTTTATCATAATTAATGTTTTTGGTTATTACAAAGATATAAATTATGCTTTGACATTCACATAAAATTCACATAAAAACCTTAGAATTATTTCAAATAGGTTTGATATTTTTGAATATCAATATTGATGTAAATCAAAAGTTAATGAAGTACGTAATTCATTAGCTGAGATCAAAAATTTATTTAACAAACATTAAATTTAAATTATTATGAAAAAACAATTTTTTTTATTTTTAGCTCTATTGGTTTTTAGCTTTCACTATTGTGGTGATAATTTGCTCATTTATAAAAACGAACTCAAAGAGATTAAAATCAATACCGTAATTATACAGAAAAAGTATAATGATAAAGTGTATGATTTGAAAGTTTCTGTTGGAGAAGGTTTTTTAGGCAAAGTAACATCTTTTTCTGTGGAAGTTTTAGGTAATCATAAAAATATAGAAAAGATATTATTTTCAAATAAAGAAAATATAGAGGCAAATCTTTTACAAATTATTTCATCTGCAAATTCTTTAAGAGGTGGGGCATCCGGTCCTGTATTAAGTACAGGTAATTGTGTTTCAAACTGTACTGCTAAATGGGATTGCTATAACAAGCCTACTGAAGTAGGAACAGCATTGTGTGCACTAGATTGTGCTTTAGAATGTAGTGGTGCTTAATTATGAAAAATACTTCGATTTTACTTGTGTTTTTTTTAAGTTTCATTTATTATGCAAAAGGACAATCTTTTGTTGTTCAATATGCCTATTTCAAGCACGCAGAAAAAGACAGCACAAAAATAATTTCTCAGACTACATTTTTGAATATTGAAGAAGATTATTCTACTTTTTTCAGTGAGGCACCTTATTTATGTGATTCTATTATGGCAGCTGATGAAAAGCAGGGCAAGAAGATTAATTTTAAAGCTTTACCTGCTGACTTACTTGGATGTTTTATAAAAAAAAATGTATTAAATAAAGAGATTACCTATTATTCTGATGAATTTGATGAACATGAATTTAAGTATAATGAAAAGCCTGAACTTAAATGGAATGTAGGTAAAGAAAGCAAAGAAATTATGGGATTTCAGACAGTTTCGGCTACAGTAAATTATGCAGGCAGAAGTTATAAGGCTTATTTCACATCAGAAGTTCCTGTACAAGATGGTCCGTATAAATTTTTTGGATTACCAGGTTTAATTCTTGAAATTTTTGATGAGAAAAATGATCATCATTTTTTAGCAGTCGGTATTTCTAAGGAGAAAAAAATCTCTATTAACGAACGTATCACGAAAGGCAGGTATATTGAAACCACAAGAGATAAATTTATTGAAATGAGAAAAAACCACGTTCAGGCTCCTTTAAAGAGAATGTTTGAATTAATGAATGCTCATCAGATTTATGAAAAAAAGGATGCAAACGGTAACATCGTGGATATGAGAAAAATGCTCGGCGAAACTCAAAAAAAAATGATCGAAGAGTATAAAAAAGAAAATAAAATTGAACTTTAAAAACAACTTACTATTATGAAAAAGAATATTTTAATAACAATGGTTTTTTTATTTTTTGCATTTATAACAATAAAAGCAGAAAATAATATAACTACTGGGAATGATAGAGACTATTTTAGCTCTTTCAAGAAGAATGAGCAGCCAAAAAATAAGAAATTTAATATGCTCAGCAAAAATTCTGATGAGATAGGCGAGGCTTTTTATGTAATTTATAAAGAAAATTCAAAAGGTGAAGGTTTTTATTTTAAAGTAGTTTTCGATAAAGATGAAAAACCTATAGCAACATATTATGCGATTGAAGATAAGGAAATTTCTGAATCCACAATTGCTAATCTGAAAGCACTACTGAACGGTCCGGAAAAAACTGTTGAAAGTTTAGCCGAAACACCTACACAATGTGTAACAAAATGTCATCGCACAAAAGGCTGCTATGATAAACCAACAACATCAGGTGTTTTACTTTGCTCTCTAGAATGCGGAGTTGAATGTGCATAATGCAGTGAATCCTCTTTTATCTGAAAGAGGATTTTTTGTTAACTAATAACTTTAAATAATGCAAAAGTAAATTTAACATCATGGAGACATTATAAAGACTTGTTATACTTAATAATAAGTCTTTATTTATAACAAAATTTACTTGAGTTATTGAAACAAAAAAGTCAGCAATATTGATATTGCCGACTTTTGCTATTTAATATAGGTTTTTAAAAAGTAACTTCATTTACTTCCTTTCCGCGCTGAAAATTCATCGTTCTCAGATTTCCTTTGTAAGCAATGTTGACAAGGTTAATCTGCTTCGGAAAAGCACTCAAAAGTATGGTATTTTTAATTTTCAGACTGTTAATATCCGAAACTCCGGATGTTTCAAAATAAACCCAGACTGTTTCTCCGCTTACCTGACTTCCTGTAAAGGTCAGGTTTTTTGGAGCATCATTCACAAATACGTCAAAATTATTATTAACATATTTTTTTACTTCTGCCTCAAATCCGGCTGTATTTCTATTGATTTTTATAGCATCGGAAATATGGCTCGTATTCATCTTCGTTGTAAACTTCAGGGTCTTGCTTCCGTCGATATAATCAACTTTAGTCATAGAAGAGTAGAAGTCTGCAACATTAAAACTCATCATTATTATTAATGTAAGTGCACTCAAAATATAGAATAATCTTTTCATCTCAATTGTTAGATTTTCAGCATATTGCTTAGTTTATAACAGGCTCAAATAATATGCCAATTAAAAGTTAACATTTACAGAATATTTATCGTAAAAAGCCTTGATGTGTGCTACTGCTTCATCGGCAGTATCTACTACACGGTACAGATCAAGATCGCCTTCAGAGATCATACCTTCTTTGAGCAATGTTGCTTTGAACCAGTCTAACAGACCACTCCAAAACTCTGTACCCACCAAGACAATCGGGAATCTTCCTATTTTGAGGGTCTGAATTAAAGTTATGGCTTCAGTAAGTTCGTCTAAAGTGCCAAATCCGCCCGGCATAACGATAAATCCCTGCGAATATTTTATAAACATTACTTTTCTTACAAAGAAATAATCAAAATTCAGCGAATACATTTTGTTGATGTAAGGATTGAAATGCTGTTCAAAAGGCAGATCAATATTTAATCCTATGGATTTTCCCTGTGCATTGAATGCTCCTTTGTTACCGGCTTCCATAATTCCCGGTCCTCCTCCGGTAATGACACCAAATCCTATTTTTGTAATCTTTTCAGCGATTTCTACCGCCATCTGATAGTATTTGCTTTCTGGTTTCAGCCTTGCAGAACCGAAAATTGAAACACACGGGCCAATTTTCGCCATTTTTTCGTAACCTTCAACAAATTCCGCCATGACTTTAAAAACCATCCAGCTGTCTTTAGTAATGGTTTCGTCCCAGGTCTTTTGTCTTAAACTATTGTGCAGTTTGGTTTCGTCGATCCGTAATTCTACATTTTCTAAGCTTTCGTCTTTTGTATTTTTATTTTCCATCTTCAGTTTATTTAAAATATTTTTCAGCTTCCACCACAGATTCAGGTCTTCCAACGTCTATCAAAATATTGCTGTGTACATACCCATGAATTTTTTCGGTATGCATCAGATCCAGATATTCTTCCATCACAGAAAATTTTCCGGTTCTTTTAATCTTATCAAAAATAATAGGATTAATGCAATGCACTCCGCTGAATGCAAGAGGTTTAAATCCTTTATTAAATTCTGCAAGACGCTGTTCGCCTGTCTGCACATTCAGCCATCCACGTAAAACCAAATCTTCATTAAACAGTAATTTACGCGAACTTTCTCTGTCTGAAACCGCTAAGGTAACAAAATCTTTAATTTCTTTATGATATTTAACAAATTCGTTGATATTGATATCCGTTAAAATATCAGCATTCATAATGAGGAAATCTTCGCCATGATTCAGAAATTTTTTGGCAAAAACAAGACCGCCGCCCGTTTCAAGAAGTTCATCCGTCTCATCTGAAATTTCAATTTTGCAGTTAAAATTATTATTTTCTTTTAGAAACTGAATAATCTGATCTCCGAAATGATGAATATTAATCACAAAATCATTAATACCAAAACCTTTAAGATAATTGATATTTCTTTCCAGAAGTGCTGTGCCATTTACTTTTGCCAGAGCTTTAGGATGATGATCTGTAAATGGCTTTAGGCGGGTTCCTTTTCCTGCTGCAAAAATTAATGCTTTCATTATTGATTGTTGATATGTGATGAACGATGATTGACCATTAGATTTTTAATATCATTTAATTTATCAATCATTATTGATGATTAAGTTGGTGCTGCTCATCATGATGCAGGCTGATTTCGACCTTATCACCATACTTTTCTTCTATGAAATGAGTGATTTTTATGGCTGAATAGACCGATCTGTGTTGCCCGCCTGTACATCCGAAATTGATCTGCAGGTTTTCAAAACCTCTTTCCAGATAATTATCAATCGTAATGGAAACCAGATTTTTAATAAGTTCTAAAAACTTTGGCATTTCTGTTTTGGTTTCCAGATATTCCTGTACTCCGATGTCGTTTCCGGTCTGAATTTTATACTCTTCAACTCTTCCGGGATTTAAAATTCCCCGGCAATCGAAAGTAAATCCGCCTCCGTTTCCTGTTTCATCTTTTGGAATTCCTCCTTTTTTATAGGAAAAACTATGTATGTCTATGTGCAGCATTTTGTTGTTTAATGATTTTAATTTTTTGACCATTAAGGTTTTTTATAAGACAATTGAAGCTTTATATTCTTAACTTCTTAAATATAAAACTTACTGGTTTAATATCTTTTCAATTTTCAGTTTTGTTTTTTCTGAATTTAACTGTTCAATCACTTTTATAAGCTCAGGAAAATCACTCATCATTTCCCAGCTTTGAGCAAATTCTGTAATGTTGTCTACTCCTTTTCCGATGCTTTCAATGAAATGCGGCTTCTTTTGAATGAGTCCCCGCAAACCATAAGCCCCCAAAACCTGAAGAAATCTCATCATCTTAATAGGGTTTACCGATTTTTTTAGTTGATGTTGAACGTCTTTATTATCAGATAATTGAATGTAAAATTCAAGCATTTCATTTTTAAAATGTTCAGAGAAATTGGCTTTTGCCTGAAACAGAAAAGAAATAACATCATACATCAGTGGACCTTTCATTGCCGACTGATAATCAATGAATGAAACCTCATTCCGTTCATTTACCATAATGTTTCTTGATTGAAAGTCACGAATCATTAAACCTTTCGGTTCCAGACTTTCAATCAGATTAACCATTTTTTTAAATTCTTTCAGAAGTGATGATTTGTGATATTCAAGTTCCAAAATGTCTGCAACAAAATTTTTGAAATAATATAAGTCATGCATTACCGGTAATTCATCATAACTTTCGTATTCAAAAGTTTTGGCGAAGTCTATTTTACCATCAGTTTTTGTCTGGAGTATAAACAGTTTTTCCAGAGATTGTTTTATAAGAGATCTTACGCTTTCAGATGTTCCCTGTTCTGCAATTATTTCAGATAATGTTTTTTTTCCAAGAAATTCCTGAATATACATTGTTCTGTCTTCCGAAATTGTATAAATTTTTGGAGTATTAAGGTCAGATTGGGTGAAAATTTCCGAAAAATAGATGAAACTTTCATTCTCCCGGATATTTTCGTTATAAGTAATGATGAATGTGCCTCGTGAATTTTCTGCTATAAAATTGACTCTTGCAGATCCGCTCTGTGCCAGTGAAGCAAAGCGGGTTGATCTTTCATCATAATGATTTTCAAAAAATAATTTTGCGCGTTCTAATATCATAATACTGAAACAAATATACTAATTTGAATCCTAATTTTTATATTTGCATCATGCTAAAGGATTTTAAACCTGTTTTGGGAATTCTCTTACGCTTCATCATTATTTATCTGGTGTTGCTTTTTGCGTATCAGTTTTATCTGAACAGCTTTAAAGATTCAGGTTTAGATCCATATTCGCGTATGATTGCCGATCATGTGCGTATTGTTCAGGAGACTTTAGGCTTCAAAACTTTGCTTTATGATGATGTTCCCAAGCAGCAGATATGGTTTTATATCAGAACAACTGCCGTAAGCAGAATGGTAGAAGGCTGCAATGCAATATCTATTCTTATTTTGTTTTTAGCGTTTATTTTTGCTTTTTATAAAGGAACTAAAACTTTCGTTTTTGCAGGAATAAGTCTGCTTTTGCTTTATGTGATGAATGTACTTCGCATTGTAGGACTTAATATCATCAACAGTGATTACAGCAGTTATGGAAAAATGGCTCATGATTATTTTTTTCCGGCAGTTATTTATGGAAGTGTGGTTGTTTTGTGGCTGGTCTGGATTAAATTTTACGCTTTAAAAAATGAAAATTCTTAGCTTGTTTTTCGTTATTATAGGATTTTGTGGTCTTGTAGGCGTAAGAATGCTGGAAGACAAGATCTTCTATGATCCTTTTTTAGATTATTTCCATAAAGCAGACCAAAGTGCTGCTTTTCCGGAGTTTGTTTGGGGTAAGCTGATTATTCATTATATATTCAGATTTATTCTGAACCTGTTTTTTTCCTGTGTTATTATACACTTTTTATTTAAAAATAAAGAATGGACAATTCAGGGAGCGATACTGATCACGATTATTTTCCTTATTACATTTCCGATATTTCTATTTTGTATCTACAACCGTTTTGAAATAGGATATCTTTTCTCATTTTACATGAGACGGTTTGTCATTCAGCCGTTGATTCTTCTTCTGATTGTGCCATTGTTTTATTACCGGAAACAAATGTTGACTAGAAATAATAACTTTTAATATCAGATAACTTCATTTCAGCTTCAAAAAGTAGTATGCTTCTCCACGCTGGTGACGTTTTCGGGAGTCCATTGTATACGTTTGACCAACGGATGTTCCCGAACCGGACAATCCATGATTTGGCAGATAGAGCAGGAGATGGGTTTACAATCGTCCATGTGAAAATTAAATTCTACCGTCCTATTGGTGTTTTTAGCCAGAAGAAGAATTACATTTTCCATTTCTTTATGAGCTTCACGAAGACTGTAATACCAAGGGAGTGTAATGTGCGCATCAATGTGAAGGGATGACCCGAACTGCTGAATTTTCATGTTGTGAATATCAATCCATTCTGTTTTTCGGTTGTTTTCCAGGAGTTCGATGATTTTATTGAGAAGTTCAGGATCCTGCTCATCCATAATTCCGCTCAGAGACTTTCTGACGATTTTATAGCCTATGAAAATAATGTATAATCCAAATAAGAGTGCAACCAATGAATCAATCCAATAAATCTTGGTGAAATATACAATGATTAAACTTACAACAACGCCCAAAGTAGTGATGGTGTCGGACTGCAAATGTTTTCCGGAAGAAATAAGGACAAGGGAATTTTCTTTTTTACCTTTTTCGATGGAGATATATCCAAGAAGATAATTGATTATCGCTGTTGCTGCAATGATGGCAATTCCCCAATCCAGTTTATTTAAAATCTTGCCGACAATCAAACTGTTGATTCCTTCATAAATAATCATCAATCCTGCAATACAAATGAGAGCACCTTCAATTCCTGAAGTTACAAATTCTACTTTTCCGTGACCGTAAGGATGATCTTCGTCTTTTGGTTTTGCTGCAAGATAGAGAGAATACAATCCCATAAATGCACTGATGACATTGACAATACTTTCCATTGCATCAGAAAAAACAGAATCGGAATCGGTAAGTTTCCAGGCAATGATTTTTCCTATAAACAAAAGAATTCCGAATGCGGCAATGATTTTCTGAAACCCTATTTTATCGTTATTTATTTTATTTGCTATCATTTTTCTACCGTTCAATTTTGAACAATTTTATTTATGTTGATGGATTAACCTATTCTTTAGAAGCTTGTTTTCAGGCTAACAGCTGAAAACGATTTGTTATAAGCTTATTTATTTGATAAAAAAAAGAATCTCGTTTGAGACTCTTTTTCTTTTTTGTTAGTTTATACTAAGTTATTTGCCACTAAGTATTCTGCAATCTGTACAGCGTTGGTTGCTGCGCCTTTCCGCAGATTGTCTGCCACAATCCACAGATTGAGTGTTTTTGGTTGTGAAAGATCTCTTCGGATTCTTCCTACAAAAACTTCATCTTTTCCTTCAGAATATAAAGGCATCGGATATTCGTTGTTTTTTACGTTATCCATTACAATGACTCCCGGAGTTTCAGATAAAATTTTTCTTACTTCATCCAGATCAAATTCATTTTCAAATTCAATGTTTACACTTTCAGAATGTCCTCCCTGAACAGGAACTCTTACGGCTGTTGCTGTTAAATTAAAGGTATCATCGCCCAGAATCTTTTTAGGCTCTTTCATCAGCTTAATTTCCTCTTTGGTGTAATCATCCTCTGCAAAAACATCGCAGTGTGGTAAAGCATTTTTGAAGATTTGATAAGGATATACTTTTTCTGCAGTGCTGTCTCCTGAAATTTCGGAATTTAGCTGGTCTACAGCGGCTTTACCTGTGCCAGTAACAGACTGGTAAGTGGAAACGATAACTCTTTTTAGGTCATATTTTTTATTCAGCGGTCCTAAAACCATCACCAGTTGAATCGTGGAACAGTTCGGATTGGCGATAATCTTATCTTCTTTAGTAAGAACATCTGCATTGATTTCCGGAACTACCAGTTTTTTAGTAGGATCCATTCTCCATGCAGAAGAATTGTCGATAACCGTAGTTCCTGCTTCAGCGAAAAGAGGAGCAAACTCCAGAGAGGTTCCGCCTCCTGCCGAAAATATAGCGATTTCAGGTTTGGCAGCTATAGCGTCGTTCATGCTTACGATGGTAAAATCATCCTGTTTATACTTCACCTTTTTACCAATAGATTTTTCCGATGCTACCGGAATTAATTCTGTGATAGGGAAGTTTCTCTCTTCAAGAACTTTAAGCATAACCTGACCCACCATTCCGGTAGAGCCCACTACAGCTACTTTCATTTTGTAATTAAAAATTTAAGATTAAATTATATTGCTTGCCTGAAAATCAAATCTGGCAAAAGATTTTTTATCCGAATAATCTGCCCCACTGGAAAGCCCAAAGCATTAATGCTACAGCTATCAACGCCATGATAACCCAACTCATATTGAGCCTGTCATTTGTTTTAAACTTTTTGTTGACAATCGTTAATAATACAGCAGCAATGATCATTGCAGTAGGATGCTCAACATAGGTATTTCTGGCAACAGCATCTTTCATCAATATTCCTGCTTCTTTCGCAGCTTTGAAACCGGGTGAAAAGAAAAAAAGCATTACCAGACCTATCAAAGCCTGAGTATGAAAGAAAATCATTGTAAAAAGCGTAGACTTTCTCAAAAGCTTTGAAATTTTCCCGGAATATCCGAACATGGCTGCCAAAAGTGCTACGACAAAAACTGTAGTGGCAAGTAAGATTAAATAAGCAAAACCACGGTGTGCCTGAAGCATGATGTTGAAATCCATAATGTATATTTTTATTAGATGCAAATATAAAAAAATCCCAGCGATAAAGCCGGGATTTGGTATGTAATAAAAGTTAATTTATTAGAACTTGTAGGTAAGATTTGCAGACCATGTTCTTCCGAAACCGAAGTAAACTTGGTTTCTAACATCAATACCTTTATAGTTGGTTGTGTTGGTAGCATTATTATAAATACTTGTTCTACCTTCAGATATATATACTGTGTCTAAAACATTGTAGATGTTAGCACCTATAGTTAGTGCATTTCTGTTTTTGAAGCTGAATGTATAGTTAACACCAGCATCCATAAGGTTGTAATCCGGCAGTCTCAAAGTTCCTTTTTGAGCAGCTTCAGGAAGCTCACCTGTAGTCATGTTTACCATAAAATCATTTACGTTGATGTTTGAATACAAGTTGCCTACAAATCTCCAGTTAGCAAAAACTCTTAATCCTTTTACGGGTTTTACCACAGCTCCTAAAGAAGCAGTTAATTGCGGTGCGTCTCCAACTTTTGCCTTGTCAAGAGCTAAAGTTACAGTATTTGTTCCTCCTTGCACTGCAATTGGCTGGTTGTTATCATCAAAAACTGATCCTTCAGCATTGCCTTCATATTTATAATCTCCCCATGAGAACATACCTTCAAATTCAACATATTTTCCTAAGTTGTAGAACATTTCTAGTTCTGCACCATAGTGAACCTGAGTAATTCCTGAAATTTCAGCGTAAGCGTTCGGAATTGATACGTTATTTACATCAGTAACAGTAAGGCCTGTTCTTCTTTGAAATCTGTCTGCCCAAGATGTTCTGAATAAGTTAACATTAGCTCTGAAATCACTAGAACGAAACCCGTAACCTAATTCAGCACCAAAAATTTTCTCATTAGTTAAATTTGGATTAAGAACCTGTCTGTTGCTAGGGTAAACTCCGCTGAAGAAAGGCTGTCTTGAGTAGTAACCCACATTTCCAAAAACATTATGCTGAGAATTGATGTTGTAATTGAGTCCTCCTTTAATGTTGTATCCTAAAAGGTCTTTGAATGGAGTTTTTCTGTTTACTATCTGACCTTGTGGAGTGTTTGGCTGTCTTGTGATACCATCTACGATCCAGTTATCAATTCTTTGGAATGACTGATTGGAGGCAGCACCTTGTAAAAATACAGACAATTTATCATTTGAATATTCTATCTGACCAAAGGCACCATAGTATAATACACGACCGTCATAATTTCTGCTCACAATCTGAGTTTTATCTTTTATAGCTTTAGCAAAAGGGTTTGCAGATGGAGATACAGATTGCGTAAGATTAGCAATAAAACCAGCCGGTCTGTTTAAATCTTGTCTTTCCTGATAGCCTGTGTTGCCTAGTAAATCTGTAAGTACTCCTGGGTGATAACCATAATAGTATCTTGCATCTACACCAACTGAGAAATTAAGGTTTTGATTAATTTTATGGTTGAAGTTTGATAAAATTCCGTACCAGTCGTGAGAGTTAATATGAGCTCTTCTTACAATTCCATTGTTGCTTCTTGCAATTCCAGGACCTGCTGGGAAAGTATTATTGTTTCCAAAATCAGAAACATTGCCTCCTTGATTCCATCTTGCGATATCATCCCATCTGATAAGTCCATCAGCAGTTCTTGGTAAAGAGCCAAAGTTTGTGTTTTTACCGTTAATAGAGCCAAGAATACCAGTTCCGCCACCTCTACCCCAAGATCCGTAAAGTACTGTGGATAGTTTTGATTTTTCAGACATTTTGTATTCCCAGTTAAAAGAAGCAATTGGTTTTGAGTAGAAGTTTCTGTTGGTCGAGAACTGACGTGCAGTTCCGTCTTCATCAGTTAAATATCCCCAGTTAGGATTGTATCTTCTATTAGGATCATCAACACCGTTTCCAAATTTCAGATATGTTGCAATGGTACTGGAAAAATTTTGATTATGCCATTGAGGTGCTCCTGTAAAAGTGAATTGAAAATCATGTTTTTCATTTGGCTGAAAACCTAACGCGAAATAGTAGTTGTAAGCTTCAAAATCACTTCCGTCTATATACATTGCTCCAGCTGTTCTACTCATTAAAAATGAACTAGACCAACCTTTTGCGTTTTTACCTGTGTTGTATGAAAAGGATGTTTTCAGGAATCCGTCATTTGCTAGTCCCAAACTTACCATACCCTGTCTGCGCATATCGGCAGATCTTGTAAGGATATTAATTGTTCCTCCTACTGAAGGAATTGCTAATTTAGAAGCCCCCAAACCTCTTTGTACCTGCATTGCAGAAGTTACTTCGGAAATACCTGCCCAGTTGCTCCAATATACCTGCCCGTTTTCCATATCATTTACAGGCATACCGTTTACCATTACTGCGATATTCTCGTTGCCAAATCCTCTGATTCTTATTGAAGAATCTCCAAAACCACCTCCGCCTTTTGTAGCATAAACTGATGGTGTAGTGTTTAATATTTCAGGGAATTCCTGATTTCCTAATCTTTCAACAATTTGTGCAGCTTTAATGGTAGAAACAGCAACCGGAGTTTTTCTGTCTTTTGCAATATCGGCAACACCAGTAAGTACAACTTCTTCAATGTCCTTGGAAGATGATGCAGTATCTCTTACTTGTTGTGCATAATAAACGCTCGCTGTGGATAATGTAATTATCGCAGTAAGCATTGATTTGTTGATTAATTTCATAATCGTAAGTAATAGTTAGAATTAATTTTTCTGCAAAATTCGGCAAATAAAATTTAACTATTATTAACTGTATGTTAATTTTTAATCAGTCTTAATAATGTTTAAATAATTGATTTTCAATATTTTATAATTTAATTCAATTTTAGCATGAAAAATATCATATTATTTATAATTTAACAATTAGGGCTTGTTTTTGATAAAAATATAATGTTTTATTTGATTGCTTTTAAACTTAAATCAATATTTTCTGCTGAGTGTGTGAGTGCGCCAGCAGAGATAAAAGTAACTCCTGTTGCTGCGATATCTTTGAGCTGATCTCTGGTGATTCCTCCAGAAGCTTCACTTTCACAAGATCCGTTGATGAGTTTTACGGCTTCCGTCATTGTGGCGATATCCATATTATCAAGCATGATTCTGTCAACCTTTGCGTTGATCGCTTCCTGAACTTCTGCAATGTTTCTTGTTTCTACCTCAATTTTAAGTTTTTTCTTGTTTTTTTTGATGTAGTCTTTCGCCATTTTCACAGCATTGGTGATGCTTCCATTATAATCAATATGGTTGTCTTTCAGCATGATCATATCGTACAAGCCGTATCGGTGGTTGGTTCCGCCTCCTATTGCTACTGCCCATTTTTCACAAACCCTGAAATTAGGTGTAGTTTTTCGGGTGTCTAAAAGTTTGGTTTTAGAGCCGATCAGTCTGGAGTCCCAATCGTGAGTCAAGGTTGCTATTCCGCTCATTCTCTGCATGCAGTTTAAAACCAGTCTTTCTGTGGAAAGAATGGATCTTGCACTTCCGGAAACAATAAAAGCAACATCTCCAACATTGGCGGTTTCTCCGTCTTTGATGAATGTTTCTACTTTTAAATTTTTGTCAAATGTTTTAAATATGATTTCTGCAAGCTCAACTCCTGCCAAAATACAGTTTTGTTTTACCAGAAGTTTTGCACTTTGCTCAAGATCTTTTGGGATAGTAGAAAGAGTGGAGTGATCTCCATCCTGAATATCTTCTTCCAGAGCCCGTTTGATGAATTGTTTCAGAACTTTATCTGTAGCGTAATTTGGTCTTTTCATTATATTGAATAATAATCAATTATTTTAAATTAAATCCTTATTGTAAAATGCCCCTCTATTTTGAGTCATTTCCATGGATTGGGTAATGATGAGATGAGCAACGGTCGTAAGATTTCTCAATTCTGAAAGTTGTGGTGAAAGAATAGAGTAGTGGTAGATTTCATCAACGGCAGCTGCAATCTCAGTATGTTTTTGCAATGCCATTTTCAATCTGCTGTTACTGCGTACAATTCCTACAAGATCGCTCATCATTTCCTGAAGCTGTTTTCTCAGATAGGAAACAATCACCATCTCATCAATGATTTTCATGCCTTCTTCGTTCCATTCCGGAACTGCTTTTAGATCATCAAAGTTGAAATTATTTTCTTTTAGCAGTTCTACGGTTTTAATGGCTGCGTTATGACCAAAAACCAAACCTTCCAAAAGTGAATTGGAAGCAAGTCTGTTGGCTCCGTGCAGACCAGAATTAGTACATTCTCCTACAGCGAAAAGGTTTTTTATAGAAGACTGTCCGTCTTTATCAATTTCAATCCCGCCCATCAGATAGTGACATGCCGGAACTACTGGTATCAGTTGTGTAAAAGGATCTACCCCTTCATCTTTACATTTCCTGTAAATATTAGGAAAATGCTCCAGGAATTTTTCATGATTCATTTCACGACAGTCCAGACCAACATATTCGTCTCCGGTAATCTTCATTTCGGCATCAATCGCTCTTGCGACAATATCTCTGGATGCCAATTCTTCACGCTCATCATATTTGTGCATGAATTTTTCGCCTCTTTTAGTTCGCAATTTAGCTCCGTCACCTCGTACTGCTTCCGATATTAAAAACAGCATTCCGTCAATTTTACTGTATAAAGCTGTCGGATGAAACTGGTAATACTGCATATTGGTCACTTTTCCTTTGGCGCGTGCAACAAAAGCAATTCCGTCTCCGGTGGCAATTGTAGGGTTAGTGGTGTTTTTATAAACGTGTCCTGCTCCTCCGGTAGCTACAAGGGTGATTTTGGACGTGATTTTTTTGATGGTTTTAGAGTTTTCGTCTAAAATATAGGCGCCGTAGCAGTGAATTTCATCCTCATTTAATTCTTTTCCGGGAACATGATGCTGGGTAATAATATCAATCACGTAATGATGGTCTAAAATTTCAAGATTAGGACTGTTTTTTACGGTCTGAAGCAATGCTCTTTCTATTTCAAATCCTGTGATGTCTTTGTGGTGTACGATTCTGTTTTCTGTATGTCCGCCTTCTCTTCCTAAGGTAAATTCACCGTTTTTTTTATCAAAATTGGCTCCCCATTCTACAATTTCTCTGAACCTTGCAGGTGCTTCTTTTACTACCATTTCAACAACGCTGCGTTGGCTTTCGCCATCTCCGGCACGCATGGTATCGTCAATATGCTTTTCGAAATTATCATTTTTAAAATCGGTAACAACTGCAAGACCGCCCTGTGCATATTTTGTATTGCTTTCGTCTTCATCAGATTTTGTTACGATAATGATTTTTGCATCAGGGAGCTGCTCTGATATTTTAATAGCGTAAGACAAGCCGGAAATTCCGGAGCCAATCACTAATACATCTGCTTTTATCATAGGGGAGATTTCAGATATTCTTTTATTAGATAAATTTAAACAATTTTTCGTTTGGCTTTCTTACTTTTTTCATGTACTGAAACTGATCTTCTTCCGAACGGTAACCTAAAGCCAGTGTAACGGTAACTTTTTCTATTTTGGAATCAATTTCTAATATTTTTTCTAAAACATCCTGTCTGAAGCCTTCCATCGGACAGGTGTCTACGTTTTCTAATGCCGCAGCGTACATAAGATTTGCCAGAACAATGTATGATTGTTTTTCTGCCCAGTTCAGAAGTTCGTTTTCAGTTTGCTGATTAATATGCTGATTGATGTTGTTTTTAAATGATGTAAGCTGTTCCGGGGCAATATTTCTTACTTCTGAAATATGATTAAAATATCCGTTGATATAATGGTCTTCAATTGTTTTTTTTGAAACAATCACAACAAGATGTGAGCATGTCGTGATCTGGGAAGGATTATAAAATGCGGGAATAAGCTTCTGCAGCATATCATTGCTCTGTATGACAAAAATTTTGTAAGGCTGTAATCCCTGTGAGCTTGCAGAGAGTTTACCCGATTCCAGAATATTTAAAAGTGTACTTTCCGGAACTTTTATATCAGGTTTAAATTTTTTTACAGAATATCTTCTGCTGAGGGCTTCCAAATAATTCATAACACAAATTTAGCAATTGAATATGAATAAAATCGTTTTGAAAATTACTATTAGCAAATTTAAATAAAAACCACCCTTAATAGAGTGGTTTCAATTTTAATATAATGATGAAAAAAAATTATTCTCTGTTTTTCAATAGCACCCATCCATTGTAAGTTGTCGGAGTATTATTTTTGTCATTTTCTACCCATGTAATAGTGTACCAGTAAGTTCCTGTTGATAGTTTTTTGCCAGCGGAAGTACCTTCCCATTTGTAGTTTCTCAATTTTCCTGCTTCATACTTCATGTTACCATATCTGTCATACACAGTGAAGGTAAGATTTTTTTTGTAAGCTAATGCAGTGTAATCAATAACATCATTTATATTGTCTCCGTTGGGTGTGATGACGTTGATAAGATTCGGAATGGTAATCTGTACTTCAGACGGTGTGCAATTATAGAAATCTTTTACGTAAAACTTGTTTTCGCCTCTAGGAAGATCTGTGAAGATATTAGAATCCTGCCAATTGAATCCGTTGATGGAAAACTGATAAGGAGCTGTACCTCCCAAAACATTCACTGTAGCTGTATTGTTTTTGATATCAATACTGGAAATGACAGGATTTACGGCAACTTTTACGGCAGCAGTCTGAATAGTATAGCAGTTTCCTGTTTTTAGTCTTACCCAATAAGTTCCTGCCGGAACGCCTTGTATTGATTGTGTCGTTGCGCCCGTACTCCAAAGATAATCTGAAAAACCAGGACCGGCATCTAGTGTTGCTCTTTCATTAATGCATATTGTTTTGTCTTTTAAAACAGTTGATTTTACTGGCGGCGTAACTTTTAATGTAATTTTTTTAATGATAAAACAGTTACTAATGGCAGTTACTTTTACAAAAACTTCTGAGTTAGAAGAAATATATGCGATTGGATTGACGATTTCATTGGTTCCGTTTAAAGCATTGTCAAAGGAGGTATAAAATTTCTTGGTAAGTCCTGTGTCACTGGTAACATTTGCTGTTGTGAGATTGAATAATCCGGTTGCAGTATTGGTTTCTATAAAACAAGATTCCAGCGCAGCATCCTGTACAACGGGAAGAGGGAAAAAGGCTAAAGTAATTTCCGCATTTCCGGTACATCCTTCCGGAGTGGTTACTTTTACATATACTTTACCTGGTGCTGAAACATAAGCTGTAGGATTGGTTATTTCGTTTATTCCAGCATTGAGATCAGCTAGAGTTTTAAAGTATTTTTTAGTGACTCCGGTTACAGCTGTTACATTGGCAGATGTAAGATTGAAGACCGCTGTGGTTGCGCCGTTGTTATTACACGCAGAGATAGTTCTGTTGGTTGCGCTGAAGTTCCCTAAAGTAAGCTGAATGTTTCCGTCTGGGTTGTCACAAAGCAAAGCAGAGTTGTCTTTGATAATTACATTTACCGTTGTATTGGCATTAAACTGATAATTTGCAGGATTTGCAACAGGAGTTCCTCCAACTGAATAAGTAAAAGTATATCCCGAAGGATTTGCAACAAACTGAGAATTAAGAGAAGTAAGGTTTACAGCTCCCAAACCTGTTGTCGGATTGGGGCAGACCTGTTGTGTAACGGATGGCTGTAAAATAGTCACTTTATCAGTAAAAACTTTTACATTCTTTATTGAATGTCTTGCACTAGCTGCGCCTGTAGAAGCAGAAAATCCAAAATACCCCTGTGTCATTCCAACGGCAGCACCAGAAGGCGCAAAAGATTGATCTACTACCAGATTATTGTCGATCTTTATTTTTATAATCCAGTTGTTGACATTAGCGGGGTTAACTTCACCAGTCACCTCAACATGTTTATAAGCTACCCCTGTAAAAGGTTGTGTAGCAATAAGATCTGCAGTATGGTAAGTGCTTCCCGGTGTGTTGTTGAATTCAATATTAGAGCCTGCAGTATTATTGGTGCCGTACAGTACGTGAACTTTACTCATCTGAGCTTCGGTAGTATTGTTGAAAATATCAAAGCCTACCATCAGTCCTGTTGCATTAGCCGGAATTCCCAGTCCGCCTCCGGAAGTGTATGATGCAGGTGGATTGGCGAGATACCAAAAAGCCAGACCATCACCTTTGCCATAAGCTGGGGTTCCGTTTCCGTCGATTCTAAAATCAAATTCTACGCGCCATTTGTCGCAATATTTTAAATTGATGGGAGCATTAAGCTTAATACCTCCAACCTGTGAAGTCTGGTCTGCTGTGAGCTGAATGAAATCTGTATTCACAGAAGCAGAAGGAACTACGTCCCATCCGGTTGTATTGACCGGGTTTCCTGTAAGCTGATAAGTTTGTGAGAATAGCTTTCCTAATGTACAAAATATGAAAAAAGGTACATAAAAGAATAGATTTTTATTCATGTATTAGTTTTTACTTAAAATTAGTTGGGTAAAGATATTAATTATCCACTAATAAATGAATGTGTTATGTTAATTTTGCTAAAATTAATAGTTATTCCTCAATGAATATAGTGTTAAACAATAAAAAGGTTATTGAATCTGCAATTGCTTTCAGGATCTTAAAATAAGAGATTGCTGTCTGGATTTTCAAAATAATGGTCGACCTCTAAACGGTCTGAAGCCGCCGCTGTAACGGCAAGTTTGTCACAAAGTTCATTTTCGAAATGACCTGCATGACCTTTTATCCAGTGTAATGTAGGTTTGTGAAGATTAAAAAGAGGGATAAACCTTTTCCATAAATCAGGATTTTTTACATTTTTCCAGCCCCTTTTTACCCATCCCGAAATCCAGTTTTGATTGACTGCATCTGAAACATATTTGCTGTCTGTAAATATGTGAATATCATTTTCAGTAGATTTCAGTTTTTCCAATGCAGTAATTACGGCTAAAAGCTCCATTCTGTTATTGGTTGTTTTTCTGAAACCTTTAGAGAATGTTTTTTGGTAATTTTTCTCGGGGACTTTCATCAGGATTCCATATCCTCCTTTTCCGGGGTTTCCGCTGCACGCTCCGTCAGTGTAAATTTCAATTCTCATAAAATGATTGAGGATTAGGTCAGGTAAATTGTTAAATCAATTTTACTTTGATCTTAAAATGGAAAATCATCTTCATCGTCAAAATCATTCATAGAAGATCCTGAAAGTTTAGAATTGTCAGGAAGGTCGAATGCTGCGCCGGGCTGAATGGTTGTTTTAATTTTGTCAAAACCGCTTGGTTCTCCAAAACCAGATCCTGACGCCGATGGCGAAGAGAAATCTGAACCGTTAAAGGCTGCTTCAATATCTCCGAATTTTGCAAAATGTTTCAGGAAAGACAGTCTTACATCTGCTGTTGCACCATTTCTGTGTTTTGCAATGATGAGCTCTGCCTGATTTTCGGTAGAAGTCTCCTGTCCCTCTTCGTCATTGTCCCAAACCGCAATTTTATAATATTCTGGTCTGAAAATAAAAGATACAATATCTGCATCCTGCTCAATAGCTCCGGATTCTCTCAAATCAGAAAGCTGAGGTCTTTTTCCAGGACGTGTTTCCACACTACGGGACAGCTGAGAAAGTGCAATTACAGGGACATTTAGCTCTTTGGCAATTGCTTTCAGGGAACGTGAAATCATAGAGATTTCCTGCTCTCGGTTTCCGGTGCCTTTTCCGCCGCCACCTGCAGTCATCAGCTGAAGGTAATCTACCATGATGAGTCTTACGCCGTGCTGCATTACCAGTCTTCGGCATTTTGCTCTGAAATCAAATATAGAAAGCGATGGTGTTTCGTCAATGTAAAGTGGAGCATTCTCTAATTCAGATACGTTTGAGAACAGTCTTTGCCATTCCTCATCATCTAAAGTTCCTTTTCTGAGCTTTTCTGACGAAATCCTTGTTTCTGAGGCTATCATTCTGGTAATCAGCTGTACGGACGCCATTTCGAGAGAGAAAAGAGCCATTGGAATTTTGTGACCTACAGCGATATTTCTTGCCATTGACAGCAGGAAAGCTGTTTTTCCCATTGCGGGACGGGCTGCAATAATGATAAGGTCAGAATTTTGCCAGCCTCCTGTTTCTTTATCCACATCTCTGAATCCGGAAGGAACTCCGGAAAGTCCTTCTTTGTCTTTTAAAGATTTGATGGTTTCAATAGCCTGTTTTACTAAAGAATTTGCAGTATCAAATCCTTTTTTTATGGTTCCGTTGGTGATTTCAAAGAAAGATTGTTCGGCTTTGTCTAAAAGTTCAAAAACATCTGTTGACTCTTTGTACGACGAGTCGATGACATTTGCTGATACGTTGATTAAGCTTCTGAGAATATATTTTTCCAGAATTACCCTTACATGATACTCAATATGTGCTGAGGAACTTACGCCCATGGTAAGCTCAATGATATAATGGTCACCTCCGGCTGCATTCAGTTTATCAGTTTTTTTAAGCTCCTGAATGACCGTCATGATATCAACGGGATGGTTGCCTTCGTATAATTTTAGCAATGCAGAAAAGATCACCTGATGTCTTGGGTCGTAAAAAACTTCAGGTGTAAGAAGATCAATAGAATAATCTAGCCCTTTTTTATCAATTAAAAAAGTACCTATTACCAGTCTTTCAAAATCTACTGCATTGGGAGGCATTTTTCCGTCTGCAATCGACAATTCTCTAGCAAAATTACCTTGTGTAAGTGAAGAGAGTGTTTCTTTCTGCGCCATACTGCAAAGATAGTTTATTTCAAAAAAATAATCTGAAATGAGTAACTAATATTTCTATGTTGATAACTTTAAAATAGCCTTAAAACAATAGCTAAAATAGTGTTGATAAAAAAATCACCCCGATTATGAGGTGATAGTTTTTTATTGAAAGATATAAGGTTATTCTCTGTTTTTGATAAGAACCCAACCGTCATATTTTGTTGGAGTACTGTTAGGATCATTTTCATTCCATGTAATAGTATACCAATACGTACCTGTACTTAGTTTTTTACCACCGGAAGTTCCGTCCCATTTGTAGTTTCTCACTTTATCTGCCTGATAAACTTTATTTCCGTATCTGTTATAAACTGTGAATACTAAATTCTTTTTATAAGCTAAAGCAGAATAATCTATCACATCATTTACATTGTCTCCGTTTGGAGTAATTGCATTGACAAGGTTTGGTACTGTAAGCTGTACCTGAATAGGATTACAGTCGTAAGTATCTTTTACGAATATTTTGTTTTCACCTCTTGGTAAGTCAGTAAAGACATTTGAAGACTGCCAGTTGATTCCGTTTAAAGAATATTCGTAAGGTGCAGTTCCTCCCGAAGCATAGACTGTGATTGTATTGTTTTTAATATCAACGCTTGCAATAACGGGCTGAGGTGTAGGATAGATATTTACTTGCTGATATGTAAAACATTTACCAGTTTGTAATCTTACCCAGTAAGAACCTACGCCAACACCCTGAATAGTTTGCGTTGTAGCTCCTGTGTTCCATTCATAACTATCAAAACCAGAGCCTGCGTCTAAAGTGGTTCTGTCTTCCATACAGATTGTTTTATCCTTTAAAACAGTAGACTTTACAGGAGGCAATACTTTTAAGGCAATACTTGTAATGGCATAACATGCATCTGTACTTGTAACTCTTACATAAACGGTTGTAGCGTTTGAAATAAAATTGTTAGGATTTGTAATTTGATTGGTTCCCGACAAAGCATCAGCCTGAGTTCTGAAGAATGTCTTTGTAGCTCCTGCCAAAGTAGTAACATTCGCTTGAGTAAGGTCAAAAGTTGCGGTTGTAATAGCGCTTTCAATAAAACAAGACTCTATTGTAGCAGGTGTTAAAGTCACTACAGGATAAAATTGCAGAGTAATTGTCGAGTCGTCTGTACATCCTTCTACGGAAGTTACTTTTACATAAACTGTAGCAGCAGCAGATACGTAAGCTATGGGATTAGTTATCTCATTAGTCCCGGCATTGAGATCTGCTAAAGTGGGATAATATTTTTTTATGGCAGTAGGATCATCAAATACACTTGCTAAAGTAAGATTGAATGTTCCAGTACCTGCATTATTGTTGTTACAGGCGGTAAGTGTGGCGTCTTTAGCCACGATATTTCCTTGTTTGAATTTGAATTTACCAGTTTGATAACATCCATTAATAGGATTGTTTGGATTTGAAGGATCGTTATATTCAACTCTAAAGTAATAGATGGTGGTTCCATTTATTGTAGTAGTTGTGATAGGTTGGTCACCTGTAATTGCATCATTAACATTATCATGGTAACTGATTGTAAAAGCTGTATTGCCATTTAAAATACCACTGCTTAAGGTAGTGAAGTCAAACTGCATTGGTAATGCGCATTTGAGGATCTCCTGTGGATCTGCAGGGTTTGGTGCAGGATTTCCAGGCGTAATAAAGGGGTTTGGCGTTAAAGCAGGATCTGAAAATGGCGAAGATAATGATGCGGTACCGCTCCATAACAATGAAAAGCCACTATTTGCTGCGTTACTATAGTTATCAATTACCAGATAATAAGTTTGACCAGCCACAACATCCAAATAAGGTTCAAAATAAGCTGAACCACTTGGTGTAAGTTCAAGACCCGTGTTTCCTGTGGGAGAAATTCCGGCAAAATTACATCTGATAGGCGTTCCCAATGCGGAACACGTTGCGTTTGGTGCATAAACTGCAAAGTCATAATCGGTACTGTTGTTAACTGCATCAATTGTAAATGCTAATGTTCCGGAGGTTTGTACTGTAAAAGTATACCATACCGAAAAGTTTTCATCGTCAATTAAACATCCTCCTAAGTCCTCCAAAATATTTCCCGGACCACCAGGAGTGAAGGAAATATCTGAGTTACCGCATACCGGAATTGCCGTAATACAATCCGATTGCGAATAGAAGAACTGCGATAATGTTATAATAAAAAGAAGTAATATTTTTTTCATTTTAAAATGATATTTAGAACAAATTTACTTAAAAATTTATTTGTGGAATGTAATATTTGCAATCAAAAATGCAAAAAGCCGCAAAAAGCGGCTTTTATTATAAGGTAATAATTCTTATTCTCTGTTTTTTACCATTAGCCAGCCAGAATATTTGATTGGCGTTTTGGTTTTATTGTTTTCATTCCATGTGACAGAATACCAGTAGTTGCCGGTAGAAACCCTTTTGCTTCCGTTGGTAGTTCCGTTCCATTTGTAACCGTTGGTTTTATCAGCTTGATAAACTTTTGCGCCATATCTGTCAAAAATACTAAGAACAAGGTTTTCTTTTCCTGCTAATGCGGAATAATCTATTACATCATTTATTCCGTCTCCGTTTGGTGTAATGACATTTACCAGATTCGGAACGACAATGTTTACCTGTATCGGCTCACAATCGTATGAATCTTTTACATAGATAGTGTGATCGCCTCTTGTTATGCCAGTAAATACGTTAGAATCCTGCCAGTTTACATTATCAATAGAATACATATATCCCGGTGTTCCGCCCGTTGTATTTACGGTAATAGTGGTATTTGAAACATCAATGTTAGAAACTACCGGCTGTTCAGATGCATATACTTTTACAGTCTGTGTAGAAGTACAGTCTCCAGTTTTAAGTTTTACCCAGTAAGTGCCTACTCCTACATTAGAAATTGTCTGCGTAGTGGCACCTGTACTCCAAAGGTATGAGCTGAATCCCGGCCCTGCATCTAATGTAGTCTTGTCTTCAAAACAAATGACTTTATCCTGTAAAACTGTAGAATATACCGGAGGGAAAACAATTAAATTCACTTTAGCAACAGTAAAGCAGCCGTTCCCGTCAGTAACTCTGATATATACTACTCCTGTTGGTGCAACATAGTTGGTGAAGTTGGTAATTTCGTTTGTTGAATTTACCGCATCTGTCATAGATGGGAAATACTTTTTAGTAGTTCCGGTTGGATTATTGATTAATGCCGTTTCCAGATTAAATGATCCTGTTGAAGGGTTCGATTCAATAAAGCAGCTTCGCAGCGTTGCTTCCGTTACTGTGATAACAGGATAAAACTGTAGCTTGATCTCTGCAATATCTGAACATCCAAAAGGAGTAGTTATCAATACAAAAACCGAACCTCCAGCAGATGTATACTGATAAGGATTAGCTATTTCTATATTGTTATTAAGATCATACATTGAGGCATAATACTTTTTAACATAAGTAGGATCATTGATTACATTCGCTGTCGTAAGGTTGAACACTGCCTGTCCTGTATTATTGTTATTACATTCTGTAAGCGTATCATCGGTAGCAACGATAGTACCGTCTTTAAATTTAAACTCACCTGTCTGTTTGCACTTGTTGATAGGATTATTCGGATTGGTAGGGTCGGTATAAGTTATACTGTAATAATAAGTGTCTGTCGTATTTACTGTAATTGGAGTTGTGATAGGATTGTCTCCGGTCAGCAAATCATTGGTGTTATAATGATAGCTTACGGTAAAATTTGTATTGCCATTGATGATTCCATTGGTTAAAGAACTAAAATCAAATGTTGCAGGATTGGAGCAGACAATAATTTCGTTCGGAAGAGTAGGGTCTGCGTTTGGTAAGCCTGGAGCAATAAAAGGATTCGTAATCAGTGTAGGATCATTAAATGGTGATGCTAATGTAGCTGTACCTCCCCATGTAAGTGAAAACCCGTTCGGACTGTTGGAATAATTATCAATTACCAAATAATATGTTTCACCAGGTAAAACATTCATAAAACCGCTCCATTGCCCATTTACAGCTGGATGTACTGTTGTAAGGTTAAGTCCTGTCGGCCCATCAAGACCGGAAAAGTTACAGCGAATAGGTGCTCCTAAATTGCTACATGCTTTATTAGGACCATAGACTCCAAAGTCATAATCATCATCAAAAACATTAGGATTTATTGTAAAAGTGAGTGTTCCTCCGGTTTTAATAGTGAAAGTATACCATACGGAATAATTTTCATCATCACTCAGACATCCTCCTAAATCTTCAAGGATATTACCCGGTCCGGAAGGGGTATAGGATATTCCCGAGTTTCCACAAACTGTAATCGCTGTAGGACAGTCAGATTGTGCAGAAATCATCTGAGAAATAATCATTAAAAATATCAGTAAAGCTTTTTTCATTTTGAAAAATTTTTAAGCACAAATATAAAAAAAATAACAATCTAATGGTAAGTTTTTTATTTTGCATGTATTGTTAACGATAGATCACTCCTAATATTGCATTTTTCTTAATCTTGAGTTGGAAATTCCTACAATTGCGGCAATAAGCACCGTCATACTGCCTCCCAGAATAACCGATCTTACCACTCCGAAAAGTTTTGCAGCCAGACCGCTTTCAAATTGTCCCATCTCATTGCTAGACATGATGAAAATAGAATTGGCACTCAATACTCTTCCCCGAATATGATCCGGAGTTTTCAGCTGGACAATGGTGCCTCGGATCACTACTGAAATTCCGTCCAGCATTCCGCTCAGAACAAGAAACATGAATGAAAGCCAGTAATATTCCGATAATCCGAATCCTATAATACATAACCCAAAGCCGGCAACAACAGCCAGTAAAATTTTGCCCTGATTTTTTCTTAGCGGCACCAAAGAAAGCGTTGTAATAATAATCATTGAGCCAATATCTGATGCAGCATTCAGTAATCCTAGACCATTGGCTCCAGATTTTAATATATCAGTAGCAAAAACAGGAATCATGGCAACCGCACCGCCAAAAAGTACAGCAAACATGTCCAGACAAAGTGCTCCTAAAATTTCTTTTGTTTTAAAAATATAGGAAACTCCTTCTTTAATGCTTTCCATTACTTTTATTTCGTCTTTTTTGTGTTCAGAAAACTGGGGTTTAAGCTTCCAGAAGAAAAATGAAGCTAAAATCATGAAACCAATTACAGCAACCAGCGTCCATTTAATTCCATAAAACTCAATTAAAAATCCGCCTGCTGCATGACCGCAAACAGATGAGATCAGAAATGTTGCCTGATTTAATGTAATTGCATTGGGAAGATTTACTTTTTTTACAATTTTAGGAATCATTGAAGGTACTATAGGACCGATAAACGCTCTTGCAATTCCGGTAAGAAAAATTACGGCGTAAATAAAATAGGTAATTTCATGTCCGGAAAAGTGAAGTTTAACATTCAGAAAAGCAGGGATGAGTAAAAGACTGATGAGAAATACATAGGCGTAGTTACAGATGAGCAGCAGTTTCTTTTTTTCGTTCATGTCAATAACATGACCTGCATATAAAGCACAGCTTACAGCAGGAATTACTTCAGAAAGTCCTATCAAACCAATTGAAAACGGATCTTTTGTAAGCTGATAAACCCACCATCCTAATAATGTTGCCAACATTCTGAATGCTAAAACAATAAAAAATCTTCCGGTAAGAAGATTTCTGAATTCTGTATTTTGTAGTGTTTTGAGCGGTAAAGATGAAATCATGGTGCAAAAATAGCCTTAAATCTTCATTCAAGGCTATCTGTATTTTTTATTTTCTAAAGATAAATAAAATATCTATTGAGAGATAAAGTCTATTTTAATCTGCGCGCGATGAGCTGATCACAATTGCAGCGGCTGCAGCGGCACCTATTACAACAGCGCCTGTCGTTACTCTTGCTTTTGATCTGTCTTTCACAGATGCGATATTAGCTTTTGGAATTACCACTTCCGTACTGTCTTTTTTGCCTTTTGTGCCAATGATATTATCACCTGCTACATTTCGGAATAAAATCGTTTGCTTTTTTGAACCGTCTCTTGGAGTTACTACATAGATTTTTCCTGCTTCAAGATTAGAGTAATTATTTTGTGCAACATCTTCGCTGTATTTTGTAGTCGCGCATGATGATATCACAAATAACGACGTTAATAAAGATGATTTTAAAAGTACAGATGCTTTCATTATAATTTTTTAGTTTTTCAAATTTATAATTTTTTTTGAATATATGTTTTTGTATTGAAGAAAATATAGCTAAATTTTATAAACTTTCAGCAAATCTGCAATTTTTCTGTCATTTGCCAGTCTGGGAATCTTATTTTGTCCGCCCAGTTTTCCTTCAGATTTTGCATATTCATTGAAGGCATTTTTTCTGAGTTTTGAAATTTTGAGTTTCTGCAGAATGTTCCCTGAAATGAGATCGTCATAATATGAGTTTCTTTTTCTGAGCTGATCGTCAAGCTCGCTGCTGAATAAATCGAAGTTTTGCGGTTCTTTTTCAAATTCAATAAACCACTCATGATAAGGTAATTCTTTTTCAGGGTTGACTTGAGGGGCAAGATGAAATTCAGTAATCTGTGCAGGATGCTTCTCCAATGCCGCTTTCATGGCTTCTTCCACTTCAAAGGCAATGACGTGTTCTCCAAAAGCTGACGTAAAATGTTTCGTTCTTCCGCTTACCAGAATTCTGTGCGGTTGTTTTTCAATAAATCTTACCACATCACCGATGGAATATGCCCAAAGTCCGGAATTGGTTGTAAGAATTAATGCATAATCTTTATTAAGTTCAACATCTTTCAATGTCAGTCTTCTGGCGTTGGGTTTGCCATATTCTTCCAGCGGAATAAATTCATAAAAAATTCCATGATTGGTTAAGAGCAACAATCCTTCTTTCGTGTAATCATCCTGAAATGCAAAAAAACCTTCTGAGGCAGGAAACGTCTGAACGATATCTACACTTCCGCCCAGAAGTTCTTCCATTTTATCGCGGTAAGGTTCGTAATTTACACCGCCTGTAACAATAAGCTGAAGATTGGGGAAGATCTGTTTTATTTTTTTGCCGTGCTTTTCAATCAGTTTTTCAAAATACATAATCAGCCATGGCGGAATTCCCGAAATCAGAGTCATGTTTTCTTTTTCGGTTTCTTCCACAATTTTATCTACTTTGGTTTCCCAGTCTTCTATCAGGTTGGTTTCCCAGCTTGGCAAACGGTTTTTCTGGAGGTAATTTGGAATGTGATGGGCAACAATGCCCGAAAGTCTTCCGGTTTTGATCCCGAAAACTTCTTCCAGTTCCGGGCTTCCCTGTAAAAAAATCATTTTTCCGCCTACAAAATCGGCATTACTTTTTTTTGCGATATAATGAAAAAGTGCACTTTGAGCTCCTTTTACCTGATAAGGCATTCCTTCTTTTGAGATCGGAATATATTTTGCACCGGAAGTAGTACCGGAAGTTTTTGCAAAATATTCAGGAGTATCTGTCCAGAGGATATTTCGCTGTCCCTTTTTCACTTTTTCTATATAAGATTTCAGAGCTTCATAATCTGCGACAGGAACTTTATTTTGAAAATCCTGTACAGAGTGTATTTCTTCAAAGCCGTGCGTTCTTCCGAAAAGCGTTTTTTCTGCATGCCTCACAAGCGAGAGCAGCAGTTGCTCCTGATGTTTCTCTGCATTTAGTTTGAAATCCTGTGCTTTTCTTACGCTTTTTTTTGCCCAGATTAGTGCCGCCTGTTTCTTTAGGAAATTTAACATGGTTCAAATTTATAAATAAGATAAGATATGAGAGTGAAAAATTTGGTATGATTCGCTAATTTACTTTCAATAAACTATTATGTGGCTATTTTTTCAATAGTATTGAAAATTTCCGTTTACTGTATGTGATAGTCAAAATTTACTTAAATAAAAATGCTGATTCGATGTTTGAATCAGCATTGGAATTATTTATTCACTTTATATCTTTTGTCCGGCGTTCCGTCCTTTTTCAGCTTTTGATTTTCCTTGTATCTTTTGTCTGGAGTTCCGTCTTTTTTAAGCTTTACCGGAGGTTTTGCAGATGGCGTTTCGGCTGCTTTCAAAGGTTTTACCTGCTTGGTTACAGTAGCTTTAGACGTTTTAGCGGCTGGTGCGGTCTGTTGTGCTGTAGCAAATCCCAATCCTATTACAAAGGATAGGGCAGTTAATAATTTTTTCATTAGTTTGAATTTTTAGTTAAAGTAAAATTAAATAAAAACTTAATATAAAAATTCTTTTTTCTAATAATAAATCCGAATTTTTCATAGAATAAAAAATCCGTTTCAATAGAAGCGGATTTTCTTAAGTTTATTTTTTAGTTTATTATCTGGCACAGTTGGCTCTCCATGTTTTACCATCGGCAGTGTAAAGCATCTTTAGTTCATTATTATCAATTCTTACATATACCAGAGCATTAGAATTAATCATAACTAAAGTGTTGTCTCCTTGTTTTTCAAACTCAAGACCGTTCAGATCAGGGATTCCGTTTGAAAACCTGAAGTTGTACTTAGTTCCGCTGGCAATTTTTGTTACGAATACTTCTCCGTTGTCTGTAGAGATATTGTTCTGATCGTCGGTATAGGAAATACTTCCTTTATACGTTCCTGCAAAAAAGTCATTGTCTGCGGGATCGTCATCACTTCTGCACGAGGTAATCGACGTTACTGCAAAAAGGAGAACAAATACTCCTAAAATTTTTAATACATTTTTCATAATACTTATTTTTTTGGTTTATGGAGTAACAATTTTCAAACATTGTGCCTAAGCTTGGTTTTGATTTATTTATTTAACTTTTTTTAGAATATTTTGGATTTATTTTAAGGTAAATAAAATTTTATGTTAAAATTCATCTTGTTGTAAGGATTGTTGGGATTACTTTAAAACAAAACTTACCTTTGTAGAGACATTTGTACGGTTTCGGAAAGCTCCCGAAATCGTTTTTGTCGTTTTACAGATTATTTATGCAGTTAAAAAATATCAGCGAAAAATTTTTGCCGGATTTATTGAAAAAAGAATTTGGAAAAGAAATTCTGCATTCTACGGACAATCATTCACATCTTTTGGTAAGGGGAAGTGCAGGTTCTTCGCCTTCGGTAATAGCAGCCGAAATTTTCCTTACAACAAATAAAACCGTGCTTTTTCTTCTTGACGAAAAAGAGGAAGCGTTGTATGCCAATACCGAAATGGAAGATTTGCTGGGCAATGAGAGTGTACTTTATTTTCCTGCCACTCATCTTGAGCCTTATCAGGTAGAGAAAACCCAGAATGCCAATCTGGTTCTTCGTACCGAAGTTCTTAATAAAATCAATTCTGATAAATCTCCGAAAATGATTGTGGCGTTTATGGGAGCTTTGTCTGAAAAAGTTCTTAAAAAAGAAGACTTTAAAGCCATTTCGCATCATATTAAAGTTGGCGATCAGCTTGATTTTGATTTTGTGGATGAACTTTTAAACCATTATCAGTTTCATCAGACAGATTTTGTATCTGAGCCGGGTGAGTTTTCTGTTCGTGGGGGAATTGTAGATGTTTTTTCTTATTCCAACGAAAAGCCTTATAGAATCACATTTTTCGGCAATGAAGTTGAAAATATTAAAACTTTCGACATAGAAACTCAGCTTTCGGTAGATAAAGTGAATGATTTTCAACTGGTTTCCAATATGAATTTTTCAGTTTCGGGAACGAAAGTTTCGCTGCTTGAAATTCTTCCGGAGGACACGATCATAGTTTCTAAAAATGCAGTGGTAGGTCTTCAGAAAATTAAGACATTTTATGAAAAATCGCTGGAAAAATATGAAAATCTAAACAAAGATATTGCTCACAGAGCACCGCAGGAACTTTTTATTTCTGATGAAGAATTCTTGTTTGATTACAAAAAGTTCAAAACCATAGATTTTAGCAGTGTCGGAATTGATGCTGTGAAATCTTCTGAAGTAAAACTCAATCAGATTACTCAGCCTTCTTTTCATAAAAATTTTGAAATGCTTATTGAAAATCTTCTTGAAAAGCAGGAAGAAGGGTATGATCTCTGGATTTCCTTTTCATCAGAAAAGCAAAAAGACAGACTCGAATCTATTTTTGAAGAATTGGGACATAAGGTTTCTTTCAAAAGTTTTAAATCTGAACTTCATGAAGGCTTTGTAGATCAGGATTATAAAATTCTAGTATACACAGATCACCAGATTTTTGACCGCTATCAAAGATACAAAGCGAAAAATGCTTTTGCCAAATCTGAACAGTTGACGCTGAAAGATTTAATGTCTTTAAAAATAGGAGATTATATTGCCCATATTGACCACGGAATTGGGAAATTTATGGGATTGGTGAAGGTGAATAATGATGGAAAAATTCAGGAATGTTTTAAACTGACTTATAAAAACGGAGATTTATTATACGTAAGCATTCATTCTTTGCATAAAATTTCGAAATACAACGGTCCCGACGGAAAAGAAGTTGTATTGAGTAAGCTGGGATCTCCTGCCTGGAAATCTTTAAAACAGAAAACAAAAGCTAAAGTAAAACAGATTGCTTTTGATTTGATTAAACTGTATGCAGAAAGGAAAACAGCAAAAGGTTTTGCATTCAGCCCGGATTCTTATCTTCAAAATGAGCTGGAAGCAAGTTTTGTATACGAAGATACCCCCGATCAGGAAAAGGCAACCATTGATGTGAAAAATGATATGGAAGATGATGGAGTGATGGATCGCTTGGTTTGTGGAGATGTAGGTTTTGGTAAAACTGAAGTTGCGATCCGTGCTGCTTTTAAAGCGGCAACAGACGGAAAGCAGGTTGCGGTTCTGGTTCCGACTACCATTCTTGCTTTTCAGCATTACAGAAGTTTCAAAGACAGATTAAAAGATTTTCCGGTTAATATATCGTACATGAACCGCTTCAGAACCGCAAAACAGAAGAGTGAAACGATTGAAGGTTTAAAAAACGGAAAAATAGATATTGTAATCGGAACGCACCAGCTGACTTCCGAGAAAGTAAAATTCAAAGATTTAGGATTGCTGATTATTGATGAGGAGCATAAATTTGGTGTTGCCGTAAAAGATAAACTCAAAACGCTGAAAAGCAATATAGATACCCTTACTCTGACCGCAACTCCGATCCCAAGAACATTGCAGTTTTCGTTGATGGCTGCAAGAGATTTGTCGGTGATAAAAACTCCGCCTCCCAACAGACAGCCTGTAGAAACCCAGATTGTCGGTTTTAATGAAGAACTGATCCGTGATGCGGTTTCATACGAATTACAGCGTGATGGACAGGTTTATTTTATCAACAACAGGGTAGAAAACCTAAAAGATATTGCAGGACTTATTCAAAGGTTGGTACCTGACGCAAGAGTAATTACAGGTCACGGTCAGATGGACGGAAAGCAGTTGGAACAGAATGTTCTGGACTTTATGGAAGGCAAATATGACGTACTGGTTTCTACCACCATTGTGGAAAGTGGGGTAGACGTTCCGAATGCGAATACCATTTTCATCAATGATGCGCAGCGTTTCGGAATGGCAGATCTTCACCAGATGAGAGGAAGGGTAGGACGAAGCAACAGAAAGGCTTTTTGCTATCTCATTACACCACCATTTGATATGATGACTTCTGATGCAAGGAAAAGACTGGAAGCTATTGAGCAGTTTTCGGATTTGGGAAGTGGTTTCCAGATTGCAATGAAAGATCTTGAAATTCGTGGAGCCGGAGATTTACTCGGTGGTGAACAGAGCGGATTTATCAATGAAATGGGTTTTGAAACGTATCAGAAGCTCATGCAGGAAGCTTTGGAAGAGCTTAAAGATGATAAAGATTTTGAAAATTTGTTTGAAAATGAAGAAGAACGGCAAAAATTATTCAAATCTGTAAAGGAAGTAAATATTGATACTGATTTAGAGTTGATGCTTACAGATTCTTACGTATCAAGCACCGAAGAAAGATTACAGCTTTACCAGAAACTGGCTGAAATTGATAACGAAAAAGACCTGCAAAAGTTTGAATCTGAACTGAAAGACCGCTTTGGAGAACTTCCTAAAGAAGCAGTTAATTTACTGAAAAGTGTCTCGCTAAAATGGCTTGCGGCAGATATTGGTTTTGAAAAAATTGTTATGAAAAACGGAATTTTCCTTGGTTATTTTCCCGGAAATCCGCAGGATAAGTTTTATCAGACGGATAAATTTCGTCACATTATTTCGTATCTCACTCAAAATCCTGCTCAGGCTCAACTCAAAGAGAAGGTGGCAAAAGAAGGAAATCAACTGATGATGCGAAAAGATAAAGTGAAAAATGTGGATGAAGTAAATGTATTGCTTCGATCTATTTTGGGGCAGTGATCATTATTTGTTTTATTAATGTTTAGTAGAGTTGTTTTTTTAGTGCGAAATTTTCAATTTATATCCTTTGGAATTGAAAAATAATTATATTTGTGCCAAAATAAATTAAAACCATGATTAAAAACTATTTCATTAAAGCTGTTGCAATTCTTGCGATGGGATTTGTATTTTCTTGCGATAACACGACGGAAGATCCCATCAACAACAATAAGAATAATCCTAACAGTCCCAATGGAGGCGGAAGTACTACAACAATAACAGGACCGAGGATTTTACATAAAATCACTGCAAACAACATCATTAATCAGGAGTATGTAACCAATGGGACAATACTTGAAAAAGCGATTTTTAAAGAAACAAGTGCGGCTAATTCTTATATAATAGGAAAAGTTACCTACACATCAGGGAAAATTACGAAAGTTAAGTTTGATCAGGAAGTTAATGGCTCCGTGCCTGCAAATAATATGTCGCAAGAATATAATATCACTTACGATGCTAGCGGGAAAATTAATTTCACGACCTGTTATAGAACGATAGGAGGTGTTCCTAATTTTGATAGTGAATATACCTATACATATGACGGAGCCGGCAAAATGACAAAAATTGTTGAAAAGAAAAAATCAGGAAATGCTTACTCATTCTTTTTCAATTATAATATCACATATACTGGCAGCAATATTTCAAAAATGATTATGGAAAATGGAATGACCAATTCTGCGGGAGTTCCGGATATGTCAACAGTGTTCACATCAACCTATAATTATAGTAGTTATGACAGTAAAATAAATCCGTACAATACGTTACCAAAAGAATTTTTTGTTGTTTGGAGTTTATATCATCCTTTTAATTTTTATTCTTTATCGGCAAATAACCTTACAGATTTCAGTATTGTTACACCTCCAGCTCCAGCAATTCCTGGAACGATCAACTATCTGTATGATTCTCAGAATTATCCGGTTTCTGATCAGTCACAGTCACAGAAATATATTTACAAAGCTTTGTAATTTATTTTTTATTGTATTTCTTGTGATAATATCTGTAAAAAGGTAATTTTTATACAAAAAAAAATTATATTTGTAGAAAATTATATAATCCCATTTAGAAATGAAAAAACTTTTCTATTTTGTTATACTAATAGCAGGTTTGTCTTCTATACACTCGTGTAAAGATTTGGTAAATGAAGAAGGGGATCCGCTTTTGGATCTGAATGATAATACGGGGCTTATCGGTCCAAGAGCTTTATCCAGAGAAGTTACCGATGTTGGTACTATTGCAGAATATCAGTACAGCGGTCTGCTTTTAACTAAAGTATTAACTGAAAAAGGCTCTGTAACCAATATCGAATGGAGCGGTGATAAAATAAGCAAAATTACTTATTATGGTTTTCTGGATTCTGATGGAGACGGTACTTTAGATACAGACAGTACGGCATATACCCAGCAATTTACTTATGGAAATTTGGGAAGGCTTACATTGATTTCAGAAAACAGAACAACTTACACAAAAGCTCCCGGAACTCCTCCACAGCCATGGGTAGTTTCAGCTAAAAGAAAAGCATTATATAATCTTACGTATAGCTCTACAACCGGAAAACTTGCTTCTATTGATATGAGAGACGGAGCAGACGCAGGAGGAAGCTCTTTTGTTTATACAGATTATTCTAAAGCTACTTTTACCTATTTAGGAGATAATGTATCTTATGTTCTAAAAGAAATTGGAGTACTCAACGGTAATACATTTGACCCTCCTACGCAGAGGTATGGCTTTGAATTTTCCAATTATGACTCCAAAATCAATGCTTATACATTGCTTCCTTTTGAGTACAAAGTTTCACATTTAATCTCTACAGAGATCAATGATGACAGAAGTATGATTTTGTCGCCCAACAATCCTAAAAGAGTATCGTTTACAAATTTAATGATGCCTATTCCTGATCCTATTATATTCTCAACAGATTACAGATATGATCCTCAGATGTATGTTACACAAGGTTTTTTAGTAAATTATTTTTACAAACCTCTGTAGATAATGTCATTAAAATATTTTAGCTCAATCCTTTTATGGGGTTGAGCTTTTTGTTTTATAAACCTTAATTTTGCAAAAAATAATTTCATGAAATATTTAATTGTAGGTCTTGGAAATAAAGGAACAGAATATGAAAATACCCGTCATAATATAGGTTTCAAAGTAGCTGAAAAAATTGCTGAGGATCTTGAGGTTTCTTTTAATACAACCAATTTTGGCTGGATGGCAGAAGGTAAATATAAAGGTAGAAAAGTTTTTGTTCTAAAGCCCGACACTTACATGAATCTCTCCGGAAATGCTGTAAAATACTGGATGCAGAAAGAAAATATTCCCTTAGAAAATGTAATGATCGTTACTGATGATCTTGCTTTGCCCTTTGGAACTTTGAGAATGAAAATGAAGGGTTCTGACGCAGGTCATAACGGACTGAAGAATATTCAGGAAGTTTTACAGACTCAAAATTATGCGAGACTTCGCTTTGGGATTTCGGCAGAGTTTTCAGAAGGGCGGCAGGTAGATTACGTTTTAGGAAGCTGGAATCAGGAAGAAAGTGAGAAGCTGCCAGAAAGAATTGAAAAGTCTGCAAAAGCCTGTCTTTCATTTGTTTTTGCAGGAATTAATAATACGATGTCTGCATTTAACGGAAAATAAAATCCGCCGTAAGCTTTGCTTGCGGCGGAAAGAATATGAATGCTAAATAAGTCGGTATTATAAAATAATCATCTGCTTTTAATGATTAGATTGTTCGTCTATGTGTTACTTTTACATGTGACTGCTGATCATTTGCGTAATCTTTGTATGAAGTTTTAAAGCCTTCCAAACGCACATCTATATTTTCTTCTACAGCTCTTACATTGGCAAAATCTTCTATCATTTCGATAATGTCATCAGAAATATAGGAGGTTTTGCTGGCATTAATAACTACTTTAGAATTAGATTCGATATTTTTAAGCGTTTTCTTTATGGCGGCTTTGTTTAAGAAAGAAACTTCTTCAGCAAGATCAATTTTCACCTCATCTGCATCTTCCAGCTGTTCTTTACTGAAGTAATAGGCTCTTTTCATATTTCCCTGCAATAGGTAGAATATAGAGAAGCCGATTCCTATAGCAACACCCTTTAGAAGATCTAATGCAACAACAGCGATTAATGTAGCAATAAATGGCAGAAACTGATACTTTCCTTTTTCCCAAAAATGTTTCAGTTTGGCAGGACTTGCAAGTTTATAACCTACGATTAACAATACTGCAGCCAATGTAGCCAAAGGAATTTTATTAAGCAGGAAAGGAATTGTAAGCACACAAATCAACATAAATACACCATGGATGATGGCAGAGCTTTTACTGGTTGCACCGGCATTGGCATTGGCAGAAGATCTTACGACAACTGATGTCATTGGTAATCCTCCAATGAATGAAGAGATCAGATTTCCTATTCCCTGAGCTTTTAACTCCAGATTGGTATCTGTAATTCTCTTGTGTACATCCATTCTGTCAGATGCTTCTATACAAAGCAGCGTTTCTATTGATGCTACAACAGCTATAGTTGCTCCTAAAATCCAGACTTTTACATCCAGAAATCCTTTAAAATCAGGGAAAGTAATTAATTTTTTAAAATCTTCCGTAGATTGAGGAACCGGTAGGTTTACCAGATGTTCTTTAGCGATTTCTAAAGAGGTGCCTTTAAAAACTTCATTCAGAACAATTCCTACCGCTACTGCCACCAAAGCACCGGGAAGCATTTTTATTCTTTTTAAAATATAAACTTTGTCCCAAGTGATAAGAATCGCAAGCGAAACCAAGGTTACAATTACCGCTCCTGTGGAAATTGCACTGGTTAGGTTGGTTAGATATTCCTGAAGATTAAAACCGTCAAAAATTCTTTGGTTACCTTCAAAATCTTTATCATAGCCCACAGAATGGGGAATTTGTTTCAAAATAATAATGACACCAATACCTGCAAGCATTCCTTCGATTACATTATTGGGGAAATAATTGGAAATACTGCCTGCTCTTAAAAAACCAAGAACCAGCTGTATAGCTCCTGCTATAATTCCGGCTGCCAAAAACAGCTCGAAACTTCCCAAATCAGTAATTCCTGCCAAAACAATTGCTGCGAGACCTGCAGCCGGACCAGAAACAGAAATATTAGAGTTACTTAAAAATCCGATAACAAGACCACCTACGATACCTGCAATAATCCCTGATAATGGTGGTGCTCCGGAAGCCAGCGCAATTCCCAAACACAAAGGAAGAGCTACCAGAAATACTACTAATCCGGATGGCAGATTTTGTTTTAAATCTGCAAAAAATGAAACTTTTTTCATTACTTAGTTTAATATAATAATTATAAAATGACAATACACTTATATGAAAAATATAAGCACACTGTATCAGGCAACTAATAATTTAATTGCTCTAAATATTAATGTTAAACTTCGGGAGGCGGTGAAAATATAGAGATAAAAGGGTTCAGATGTATAGAAACATCTCTTTGCTCGAATTTGTTTTTTTTATCTTCTATAGATTGTTTTACCAATATATAATCGCTGGATTTGTAAGGTTTAGGTGGGAATTTTTCATTAAAATTCGCAGTATTGGTTTTTACCTCTTCTTCGATTATATCATTGCTAAGTGTGGTAAGATTCCATTCAAATATTACGGATAAACTAGGCAGAACGATAAAGTTGACAAAAATTGCCAACGTTAAAATGCCTGTATATTTCAGTAATGTATTGATGACTTAATCTTTTAAATTGATGTTGTTTTTTCTGCTCATAACCCAGTCAGAATTGGTAAGGTCATATACTTTCTGAATGTCCTTTAATATTTTTTCAAAGTCAATGTTCAGATCAATGATTTTTCCTGTTTCCAGATCAAAAACCCATCCGTGTACAATGGGATATTGTTCGAGGATATATCTTTCCTGCACCACTGCCATTTTTACGACGTTTACGCATTGTTCTTGTACATTCAGCTCTATTAAGCGGTTGTATCTTTGATGTTCGTTTTCTATTGCATCCAGCTCAGCCTGATGTAATCTGTACACATCTCTGATGTTTCTTAGCCAAGGATTCATTAATCCGTAATCTTGTGGAGTCATTGCCGCTTTTACGCCACCGCATCCGTAATGTCCGCAAACAATAATGTGTTTTACTTTTAAGTGTTGCACAGCATACTGTATTACAGCGGTAGAACTCATATCCAGAGTGTTTACAACATTGGCAATGTTTCTGTGGACGAAAATTTCACCAGGACCAGCTCCCATTAGTTCTTCTGCTGTTACTCTGGAGTCACTGCATCCAATGTACAGATAATCAGGTGATTGACCGGCAGATAATTTCTTAAAAAAGTCGGCATCTTCGCCTAGCTTTTTGTCAATCCACGCTTTGTTGTTTTCAAAAATTTTGTTGTACTTTTGAGACATTTAGTTATTTTTTAAAATTTAAACGTATAAATATAATAAAATAAATTTAAACAAACCCTTTATAAATGCGTGGTTTCTGCTTTCAGCAAAAGGTTTGTTAAACTAAATGGTTGATATAGCCCTCTGTAGCATTTTCTTTTAAAATAATCTGTGCTGGATTTCCGATAACTAAAGAATTTGATGAAACGTCTGAGTTAACATAGGCATTTGGAGCAATAAGTACATTGTCTCCAATTTTTATTTTTCCTACAATTACTGCATTAGGACCAATCCAAACCTGATTGCCAATCTCAGGAACGCCTTCATTTTTTCCCCTGTTGGCCTGTGCGATGGTTACACCTTGTGCAATATTGCAGTTTTTGCCAATTTTTGTTTTGGGATTAACGACTACTGCTCCCCAATGTCCTAAATAAAAACCTTCTCCTATTTCAGTTTCAGGATAAATCTGAAAACCGTATTTAATCTGATAATGTCTTAACAAAAATCTCCAGAAAATACCTGGAATTGATTTTTTTGAATGTTTTTGACACTTTCTCAAAAGAAAGATATAATGCAGGTTTGGATTAATACATTTTATCAAAATATCTTTGCCGGAAAGCCATTTTCCGCTTTCCCTGTAGAAATCCTTCTGTATTGTAGTGTAATTTTTCATATTGTGCAGAGAATGAAGATTGATCAACTGATGTTGATTAATTTTAAACAAAAGTAATTAATTGTAACTAATCTATTTAATTTTTAAAAAATTGATTTTATGTCATAGAAATTAATACTTCTCATACCACCTAAATGTTTCGTGGGCAATAGTTTCTTTTTCTTTTTGCAGGAATTCTAAAAATGCTTCAGAAACCGGACTGTGTTTTTTCTCTCTAAGCCAGATCAGGCTCCAGTTGGTTTTGATAGGTAAACCTTTCATCGGGATAATTTGTAACTCTTTATTCCGCAGCTCGTTTCTGATTCCTATGAGCGGCATAATAGAAAACCCTAAACCTGCTAACAAAGCTTGTTTTACCGCTTCGTTGGAGGTAAGTTCCATTTTTTTAAGTACAGAAATATGGTTTTGGTTAATGAATTTTTCCATAGTTTGTCGGGTTCCCGAACCTTTTTCCCGAAAAATTAACGGCAAACTTTCAAAGAAATCTTTTACATTTTCCTGACTTTCCACGTTTTGCTGCGCATTTCCTACCAAAAAAAGTTTGTTTTGCAGTAAGTCTAATTTTTCGATACTTAAATTTTTGGGCAAGATAGAAACCAGCGCAAAATCCACTTCATTATTTTCCAGACTTTCTATTACTTTTTGTTTGTTGGTGACATCCATCTCAAGCTCAATTCCGGGATGTTGTTGCATAAACTGACTCAAAAAATAGGGCATCACATATTTTCCGGTAGACACTACAGAAATTTTTAATCTGCCTGTAAGTTGCCCTTTATAAGCCATCGTTTTATAATTAATGGCGTGTACCTGCTGAATAATTACTTCGGCTGCTTTGGCTATTTCTCTGCCAAAATCGGTAATGTAAATTTTTCTGCCAATGACTTCAGTAAGCGGAATATTAAACTGATCCTGAAAGTTTCTCAATTGTATCGAAACTGCAGGCTGCGTGAGATGAAGCTCTTCCGAAGCTTTTGTAACGCTCTGAGTCTGTACAATTTTCAGGAATATCTGCAATTGATTTAACGTGTAATTCATAAAATATGTTTATATAAAACATTACAAAAATAAATAAAAATTTATGAATTTCATTTCTCAAATTTGTCCACAGAAATAACAATCTAAAAAATTAGGCAATGAAAAGAATTACAGTAGCCAAAGGAGATGGTATAGGTCCGGAAATTATGGATGCAACCCTCAAAATTATTTTAGCAGCAGGAGCACAATTGGAAATTGATGAAATAGAAATTGGCGAGAAAGTATATCTGTCCGGAAATACTTCCGGAATTTCATCCGAAAGCTGGGACATTATCAGAAGAAATAAAATTTTTCTAAAAGCACCTATCACCACTCCTCAAGGTGGAGGATACAAAAGCTTGAATGTAACCACCCGAAAATTTTTAGGATTGTACGCCAACGTAAGACCTTGCACCAGTTTGCACCCTTTCGTAAGTACCAAACATCCGGTAATGGATATGGTTATTGTGAGAGAAAATGAAGAAGATTTGTATGCAGGAATAGAACATCAGCAGACCGATGAGGTAATACAGTGTCTGAAACTCATCAGCAGACCAGGCTGCGAAAAAATTGTAAGATATGCTTTTGAATATGCCAAACAGCAAAACCGTAAAAAAGTTACCTGCTTTAGCAAAGACAATATTATGAAACAAACCGACGGATTGTTTCACCAGGTGTTCAATGAAATTGCAAAAGAATATCCGGAAATAGAAAATGAACACTGGATTGTTGATATAGGTGCTGCAAAAGTGGCAGATACACCGGAAGATTTTGATGTGATTGTGATGCCGAATTTATACGGAGACATCATCAGCGATATAGCTGCACAAATTACGGGTTCTGTTGGTTTGGCAGGCTCTGCCAATATCGGAGAAGAATGTTCTATGTTCGAGGCTATTCACGGTTCTGCGCCTACCATTGCAGGACAAAACGTTGCTAATCCTTCAGGTTTATTGCAGGGAGCCGTGATGATGCTGAACCACATCGGACAAAACGAGGTGGCGGAAAAAGTACACAATGCGTGGCTGAAAACGCTGGAAGACGGTATTCATACCCAAGATATTTTCAGCGATGAAACCAGCAAACAAAAAGTAGGAACCCAAGCGTTTGCCGATGCCGTAATTGCTAATCTGGGACAAAAACCAGCCCAGCTAAAACCGGTGCATTATGCCAACAATACGGTAATGAATCTTCCAAAATACCAAAGAAAACCTTCGGCGAAAAAAGAATTGGCAGGAGTAGATGTTTTCGTGCATTGGAGCGGAACAGATCCTAACGAATTGGCAGAGAAAATGAAAAAAATTCAAACAGAAGGCATTCAACTTACAATGATTACCAACCGTGGTATTAAGGTGTGGCCCGATGGTTTTAAAGAAACTTTCTGTACCGATCATTGGAGATGTAGATTCAAACCTTCTGAAAATCAGGAAATTCAGAAAGAACATATCGTTCAAATATTGCAAAATGCCTTAGAACAGGAAGTGGATACAATCAAAACAGAGAATCTGTACAACTTTGATGGCAAACCAGGTTTCGCATTAGGTCAAGGGCAATAAGTAGTAAAAACATCACCCATTATGATTGCCAAAAGTTTAAGTATAGCTATTGCTCTAGGATTGATGACGGTGTTGCTGTTGTTGGGAATCTTCATAGAAAATACCATTTACAGCCACTTGTTTATTGTGCTGGCTATTGTTATCGGAGCAGATTGTATCCAAAAATTTTCACCTCAAAAAAAAGAAGACAATGAATAATTTAGAAAAACTAACCCTTATAGAAGGGAACTTTACCACAGAAGAAGCCAAAGAAATTTTGCAGAATATTTTTACCACCAAAATTAAATTTCACGATCATAAAAATTTCAGCAGCAGAGAGCGTTTCGGAAAGGATGACGAAACTGCGGTAAGCAGAATTCCGGAACTTAAAAAAGAATTGCAGCGGCTGAACGAAATTTTCACCTGGGCGCAGCAGCATCATAAAAGACTTCATTTATCCTCAGAAATTCATATTTCTTTTATTGAAGAATAAATATGTTTGAAGGAAGAACCCTGCTTATTGCCACCAAACATCAAAAAGAAAAGGTGATTGCCCCAATTTTTGAAAAAGAATTTGGGGTAAAATGTATTGTTTCGCAGCAGTTTGATACAGATGTTTTAGGAACTTTTACGGGGGAAGTAGAACGCGAAAACGATCCGCTTATCACGGTAAAAGAAAAATGCAGAGCAGCGATGAGTTTGGAAAAATGCGATTTGGCTATTGCAAGCGAAGGTTCTTTTGGGGCGCATCCCAGTGTGTTTTTTGCTTCGGCAGACGAAGAATTTCTGGTGTTGCTGGATGAAAAAAATAAGCTGGAAATTATAGCCCGAGAAATAAGTTTGGAAACCAATTTTGCAGGATCAGAAGTGGCAACAGAAAGGGAGTTATTGGAGTTTGCTGCCAAAGCAAGTTTTCCGCAGCACGGCTTAATTATTAGAAAAGAAGCGCAGGATGCTACGCATTTGGTAAAAGGAATTACAGATGAAACTAAGCTGCTCAATAGTTTTAAAGAATTTCAAAAACTATACGGAAAAGCATTTGTAGAAACCGATATGCGGGCAATGTACAATCCTACCAGAATGAGCGTAATTGAAAAAACTACGAAAAAATTGGTAGAAAAAATTAAATGCACCTGCCCCAATTGCCAAACACCCGGTTTTGATATTACCGAAGCCGTGAAAGGTTTGCTTTGCGCACAATGTGGTTTTCCTACCAGAAGCACGCTGAGTTACATTTATTCCTGTAAAAAGTGCGATTTTAAAAAAGAGGAAAAATATCCGCATCAAAAACAACTGGAAGATCCTATGTACTGCGATTTCTGCAATCCTTAATGAAGAAAAAATGATTACAAAAGATATTCAAAAAGCGATAGAAGCATTAGAAAATAATGAGTTGATAGCGCTGCCAACGGAAACGGTTTATGGTTTGGCAGGAAATGCTTACAACGAAACGGCCATTAAAAAAATTTTTGAGCTTAAAAAAAGACCGTTGTACAATCCGTTAATTGTGCATCTGCATTCGGTAGCACAGTTGAAAGAAGTAGCAAGGGAAATTCCGGAAAAAGCAAAAATTTTAGCCGAAAAATTTTGGCCGGGATCGCTCACTTTAGTGTTGAAAAAGCAAAATCATATTTCCGATTTGATAACGGCAGGAAAAGATACTGTGGCGGTAAGAATTCCGCAGCATTTAGTTGCATTGGCGTTATTGGAACAGTTAGATTTTCCTTTAGTAGCACCCAGTGCCAATCCTTTTGGAAGCATTAGTCCTACTTCTCCACAACACGTATGGAATTATTTTCAAGAAGAACTGCCCATCATTTTAGATGGCGGAAATTGTGCAAACGGAGTGGAATCTACCATCATCGGATTTCAGGGCGATGAAGCTGTTTTGTACCGGCACGGTTCGGTTTCGGTAGAAGAAATAGAGCAGGTGATTGGCAAAGTAGAAACCCTAACCCATAACGATACCACGCCCGATGCACCCGGAATGCTTTCAAAACATTATGCCCCCAAAACTCCTGCGGTACTTACGGAAAATATTGAAAACGAAATTCAGAAAAATTCAGGAAAAAGAATTGGTGCTTTAACATTTAAAAATCAAACGAAAACAGCAGTTGCCTATCAGGAAGTTCTTTCTGTAAAAGGAGATTTAAAAGAAGCCACCAAAAATTTGTATGCCGCTTTGCATCGGTTGGATGCAATGGATTTGGACGTCATTATTGCTGAACGCATACCAGATAACGGATTGGGCATTACATTAAATGACAGGCTCAGCCGCGCTGTGAAAAGATAAAAAATTAAGTAAAATTAAACGAATGGATTTTGATTTATTGATAGAAAATTTAACCAATCCTGCATTGTTGTTTTTTGTGTTGGGGGTAATAGCTGTGCTGGTAAAAAGCGATTTGGAAATACCGCCCAACTCTTCCAAGTTTATCTCTTTATACCTGCTTTTTGCTATTGGATTTAAAGGCGGACAGGAATTGTCGCACGAGCATTTTACGGCAGAAATCGGTTGGTCTATGCTTTTTGGAATAGCTTTATCGCTGGTTATTCCGTTGTACACATTTTTTATTTTAAAGAAGCGGCTGTCACTTTATGATGCAGGAGCTATTGCTGCAGCTTATGGCTCGGTAAGTGCCGTAACTTTTGTAACGGCTGCAAGTTATTTAGAAGCGCAGCAATTGACATTGCACGGTCATATGGTAGCCATTATGGCACTGATGGAATCTCCGGCAATTATAATGGGATTAGTGCTCATTTCGATTTTCGGGAAAGATCAGGGAAATGAAATCAAGAAAAGAACCGCTATTAAACACTCATTTACCAACGGAAGTGTGTTGCTTATTTTGGGAAGTTTGGCAATTGGCTTTTTAGCCGATGATAAACAGGCAGAAGGCATCAAACCTTTCACCAATGATTTATTCAAAGGGTTTTTAGCTATTTTTCTTTTGGATATGGGGGTTACCAGCGGCCGAAAGCTAAAATCTTTTTTCTCTTTCGGCTGGTTTCCTATTTTATTTGCAGCTATTATTCCATTGATAAACGGTTGTATTGTTGCGTGGATAAGTTCGTGGGTTACTCCTGATGTTTCTAGCCGTTTTATTTTTGCTATTCTTGCGGCAAGTGCATCTTATATCGCCGTACCTGCCGCTATGAAAATATCTGTACCAAAAGCCAATCCGGGATTATTTTTACCGATGGCATTGGCAGTTACTTTCCCTATGAATATAACAATCGGGATGCCTTTGTACTTTCTGGTGGTGCAAAATACTTAGATTTATACAGAAAGCTCGTCAATAATTTCCATAATAGAGTTGACAGAATTTTCCAGACTAAAAGGCATTTGATAATCTTTAAGATTGTTTTGATAGGTGTTAAAATGATCTGGTGTTGTCAATGCCTTTTTCATTCCCTCATAAATTCCTTCTTCGGAATTGTCAACAATTAAGCCTAATTTGCCGTTTTCCAGCATTTCATTTACTCCGGAAACTTCTGTAGCAATAATGTTTTTTTTGAGCGTAATCGCTTCAAACAAAACCGTAGGAAAGCCTTCGTATCTTGAACTGAGAATATAAAACTCTGCTGCTTTAAAATAGGGATAAGGATTGTCTGTAAAACCAAGCATTTCAGCAGTATTATCTACGCCTAATTCTGCTTTTAATTTTCGGATGTTTTCAAAATCATAACCGTCGCCAATAATTTGAACCCGATGTTGGTAGCCTTCATCTAAAAGTTTTTTATGGACTTTCAGCAATCTGTCAAAACCTTTCTGTGGGAAAACCGTTCCTACACTTACGAAAGTTGGTTGTCGGTTGTTGGTTGTCGGTTGTTGGTTGTCATTGTGAGGAACGAAGAAATCTGTTGCTTTTTCATTGGACTTTTTTAGAATTTCTTCCGTATCCAAAGGGTTGTAAATTCTGACGATTTTGTTTTTCTCCTTTTCATTTCGGGCTAATTTTTCAAAATCGTTTTGAATTTTCTCTGAAATCACCATTATTTTATCAAATCCAAAGAATTTTCTAAACTCATCATCCGTATAATGGTGAAATTCTGTTTTGGTGAGATCATTATGAATCCAGACCATTTTTTTAGATGAAGAAATGGGGGAGTTTAGAATCTCGTCTCTCATTCCGTGGATGGCGGCAAATTCTATGTCGTATTTTTTGTTTTTGAGAATAGCAGAATATAGAATTTTGGGATATTTTTTCAGTAAACCTTGGTAAAAAACTCTGAATGCTTTCTTTGGAAGATCCTGCAAACGGTTAGTAGTAATCATCTCTCCTTTATTCAGATAGATGATGTTGATCCATTTCGGGATTTCACTCAAATACTTTCCTGAGTATAAGTTTAAAAGCAAATCTATTTCGTATTTATCTTCAGGTAGATTTTTAAGAAAAGTCGCCAAAACTTTTTCTGCACCACCGTGGCGCAGAGAACCTATTCTGATGAGGATTTTCTTTTTTTGGGACATTAGTTTGAAGGTTTGAATTTTTCAGGTAAATTTTCCTTCAACCATTGATTTAATTTTTTCTTGTCTTTTTCAAGTTCTAAAGGATAATCAATAGTTGTTTTTTTAAGAACATCGCCGTAATCTTCAATTTCGCAGATGTATTTTGCAGGGTTTCCTCCATAAACAGTATTGTCTGGCATAGACTCCGAAAGAACAGAATTGGCTCCCAAAATGCAGTTGTCACCCATTTTTACATCCTGAAGAATGATACAATTTAATCCTATAGCACAGTTTTTTCCAATTTTTATGCGACCAAAATTTCTGACCTCTTCATACCCTTCAATTTTTCGGAGATTCGCAGTTCCTCCAGAGTGATTTATAAACGCAGTTCCTTTAGCAATTCTGCTGTCATCGTCAATTTCTATCAGAAATGGTTCTGAGCCTAAATTTACGCCGGGACGTATAATTACTCCTTTGCCGAGTTTTAAGCCGTTTGCCTGACAGATTTTTACATAAATTGTATGCTTGAAGTTCTCAAGCAAGTCTAGAATCTTATGTAAGACTTTAAATAAAATTAGCATAACACGAAAATATTTTTTTTATAAATTTGTCATCTTTAAATACGAGAAGATGAATAAACAAGAATTTTGTAATATTTTACAGAAAGAGTTGGGAGAAGAAACAACAATATCTCCCGAAACAAATTTTAAAGAATTGGATTCATTTGGTTCTCTTTCTTTGGTTTTGGTTTTGCAGCTTGTTGAAAATCAGTTTGATGTGAAGCTTAATCCTAGAGGTTTCAGATCGGTACAAACTGTAAATGATATTGCCAATTTGGTAGGACCTGAAAAACTCAGTTGATTTTTTTTATCAAGATATTTTTGTTATCTGTAGGATAAATTCTGTTTCCATCCTGGTTTACTTTTACTTTTTTGTATTCTTTAAATCCTAGTTTTTTGTATGCATTAAATGCGTTTTCATTGTTTTCTAATACATTAATATATACCTTTTCAACCGTGACTTTACTAATCTGATAATCTATAAGTTTTCCTGCAATTCTCTGTCCTCTAAATGCTTTATGTACAAAAATATATTCTATAAAAAATTTGTTGGATGATAATTTTTTATTATCAGGAAGACTTTTTGCGTTTTTTATAAAATGGTCTAAGTGATTTTTCTCCAGATGTATAGCGAATAGCTCACTTTTACTCTGGTAGTAAAATGAATCTGTAAAAAATATGCTGCAACATGCGGCTCTTTGATTATCAAACTCTACAACAGTGTAAGTATTCAACGAGAATTCTGTATCAAAATTTTCATCATCATTCAGAAATCTTTCAAGATAGTTTTTTGTAGTTTCTGTATCTGTTCCAAATAGTTTGTTAAATGTATTTGTACCTGAGAAACTTTCTATCTCCACAATAGCATTTACAATAAATGGGATGTCTGTTTTGTCTGCTTTTCTGATATTCATAAAATCATTTTCTTTAGTTCGATCCTATCTGTTTTTCCAGAAGTATTGACAGGGAAATTTTCAAGTTTTATAATTTTTGTAGGGATGCAATAATCTGGTAAATGTTTTTCTAAATGTGAAAGTATTTCACTTTCATCTGCCATTATATCATTAATAAATAGTATCAAAATATCATTATTCCCCGTATCTTTACTAACAACCGCTATACTTATTGCATTTTGGAGCTTTTGATTGGCAAAATATTCAATTTCCGATAATTCAATTCTGAAGCCATTAATCTTAGCTTGAAAATCTATCCTGTTGGTATAAAAAAAGTCTCCATCATCATCTTTTATACACCAATCTCCTGTCTTGTAAAAAGTTTTTCTATTATCATTAAAAAAAGCTTCTTTGGTTTTATCATCATTTTTCCAATAGCATCGGGTTAGCAGCTTTCCGGAGAGTAAAAGTTCTCCTTCTTTTGCTTCATCTTTATCAAAGCTTAATTGGCTATTGATCATTGATTTGCCAATACTTACGATGCCATTTATTGCTTTTATTTTTTGTTCAATTTTGTAATATGTGCAAAATATTGTATTTTCTGTAGGACCATATACATTATAAATTTGAGCATTTGGAATAAAATGTTTCCAACCTTCAATTTGTTTGGTAAGAAGTGCTTCGCCACAGAAAAGATTCATCCTTAGGCTTTTATTTTGTATTTGAGTATCTAAATAAGGAATAATTAGATTCAAAATACTTGGAACCATTAGTGCTACAGTAATTTCATCTGCTTCCAAAAGATCTAAAATTTGTAAAAATTTTGTTTCTCTTTTGTGGAGTGCAACAACTTTTGAACCGTTAAGCCAAGGAATAAGATAGCTCATCACCGACAAATCAAAAGTAAGATCAAACATCTGTAAAACATTATCTGCAGGTGTGAGATTACCAAATGTGTTGTGAAAAGAATCAGCAAAATAAAACAGGTTAGAAAACTGGATTGGAACTCCTTTTGGATTTCCGGTACTGCCGGAAGTGAATAAAATATATGCGTTATTATTTATAGAAGAATTTTTAGGATCTTTTTCTTCTTTTCCTAAATCTTCTTTAGAATTTAAGATCTTTATTCCAAAATGATCCTGCATTTCTATAGATGATAAAACAATCTCTATCTCTGCTTGACTAATGATGTTCAAATTCTTACTTATCGGGAAACCGGGGTGTAACGGAACATATGTTTTGCCTTCAAACCAAATTGCTAAAATTGAAGCATACATATAAACATCATCAGTAAGATAAATACCGATATTCTGAGAATCTGTATTTTGTAGTTGTGATCTTATCTGCTGTGCAAATCTGGAGACTTCTGCATATGTATAATTTTTATTCTCAATTTTTAAACAGATGTTATCGCTGTTTTTTTTAAACGAAGAAAATAAGTTTTTAATAAAAGCATTCATGAGTTTTTATTTTTCACCAAATTTATAATGATTTCTTCCACAGTATCAAAAATCTTTTTGTTATCAAATTTTTCTTCTATTTTTAAAAGATTTTCGGAAATCACATCAACTATTCCATCTTCATTATTTAAAAATTTTTTCATTGCATCATACATCTCCTGAACTGTGTAGTTGATAAGTAAGCCCGTTCTTGTGTGTTCAATCATTTTAGGTATGTCTCCTGTACTGGTTGCAATTATAGGTTTTTGAAGAATGAGAGCTTCAGCAATAACAAGCGGCCAAGCCTCGGACTGTGATGGTAAAATAAGGAAATTTGACATGTTAATATAGGGGTACGGATTCATCTTATTGCCAAGTAAATAGACGGATTTAGATACATCCAGACTTTCTATGAGTTTTTCTAAGTTCACTCTCTCTTCTCCTTCTCCGATAATGATAATCGTATGATTATATCCATCTTTTATTAAGCGAGAATGCGCTTGAATCAATTTGTGAAATCCTTTTCTGGTGTGTAACCTTCCTACCGAAACAAAAACAGGCTCTTTAAAATGAAAGTCATTTACTTCTGTCTTTGCTTTATTTTTAATCTCATCAATTGGAATCGCATTGATGATAACAGATTCCTGCGGATAATTAAGAGAGGGATATTCTTTATGCATCATTTCTTTAATGTTTGCAGAACAGTAAATCATGTGATCAAACTGAGGGAAATGATTTAGTATTCCAACTACTAGAGATTTTATTTTGAGCACATTAATCTCTGAATGAAACCAGCCTATTTTTTTTGATTTTTTGTTAGAGGAATTTAATACAGATTCAAAATCATTATAAGTCATAGCAATTTCAACATCGTATTTATCTCCCAAATATTTTTCATCTATAATTTGTGGATTTTTTCTCAGAAAATCTAATTTAATCTTACGCTTAATTAATTGGATTTTTTTAATCAAAAAATTTTGGGAAAAATCTTCCTTCCCTTCAACTAAAAACACTTTCCTTACATGGGTTGGGATTTCATCTCTTAGTTCTCCCTGATTGATATTAAGACATACCGTAATATCAAATTTTTCAGAATTCAAATTATTAATAATGCTCAGCATGACTTTTTCAACACCGCCCATTTCCATAGAACGGTGTCTGAAGAGAACTTTTATTTTTTCTGTCTGTGTCATATTTTCTGAAATAATATTTTCAGTTTTTTTATTATACGGTATGATATTTTGTTTTGGTATGATAACAGGCTGAATATTTCTTCAGAATTAGTGTAACATGCTGGTATTTTTTTGTCATTAATATGTGAAATTTTCCTTCTCTTCATAGCATTAAATATCACCCGTCCCCAATATTCATAAGAATCTTTTTTGTTGTCATTTTGAGAAATTCCTTTTAGGTGGGTTCTGTAAAGATAATTGGATTCATTAATAAACCTTACTTTACCTTTTTCATAAAGTTTTAGATATAGATCCTGATCTTCAGCAATTTTCAAAGATGAGTCCATTTTTTCGGTTAATTCATAAGTGCTTTTTCTAAAACACACAAAATGAGCAATCTGCACAGGGTAATTAAAGAAAAAAATATCATCATTCGGAACCTGCATTGCAGATTTGAATTCAAATAATGGGTTCAGATGTTGGTCGCAGCTTATAAAACGGGAATAGGTAAGTACTGTATCTTGGCTGTGTTTGAAAACATCTACTGCCTTTTCTATGGCAGAAGGAAGTATAGCGTCATCCGGGTCAACAAAACCGCATATTGCACCAGTAGCAAGATCAATAAGCTTAGATTTTGTAATGCCTACGCCAAAATTTTTTTCATTCTCGTAAAACTTAAATCTTGAATCATTTTGTATTAGATCCATGACAGCCTTTTTTTCTGAATCTATTGAAGCATCGTCTAAAATAACCGCTTCCCAGTCTGTATAAGTCTGCTTTTTAAGAGATTCATAACAGTCTTTAAAATAAACAGAATTGTTATAATGAGCAATAAGTATTGAGAATTTCATTACCCTTTATTTTTGAATATAAGTTCCTGTTTGTTGATAACGGTTGTGTTGGCAGGAACGTCTTTATAAATAGTACAGCCTGCACCTATAATACTGTTGTCACCTATAGTAACACCTTTTAAAATGGTAACATTACTTCCCAGCCAGCAATTGTTTCCAATTTTTACAGGTGAAGTGGTAAATTCTTTATGACTGGCGAATTGAATTCCATCTTGGATGTCGACTCTATGATTGTTATCATAAATTTTCACGTTTTCACCAATTAAACAATTTTGCCCGATGGTGATTTTTTCTAATGCAACAATGGATGTGTATTTATTAATTGTAGTATTCTCATCAACTTCGAGAACTGCATTTTTACCTATTATAATATTTACATGATTATAAAATTTAATATTTTTTTTTATAATCAAATTTTTTAAATTGCTGTTGATCTCGAAATCATGAATATATCCCAACTTTAATGAAGAATGCACAGATCCTGCATTTTGAAGTTCTTTTAAAAGTGATTTTCGCATCATGAAGCGTAAAGCTTTTACCCAAATGCTCATTTTAATAAATTTTTTAACGATTGTGTAATTAATCATGCAAGATAATATTTTAAAATAATACTTCAGATGCTTATTTAAATGAAATTTTATAATTCATTGATTAAAATACTGTTTTATTAGAAAAAATTATATTTTTGCATAATTAAAATAAACACTATGAGCGAAATAACCAGAGTTCTCAAAACTTTCATAGGTTACCTCAAAAGACCTGATCTCTATCCAGAGTTGGGGCGAAAAATCATCAAAAATACTATAAATAGAAAAAGTGCTTTTAAGGGAAAGGAAGCCACAAATCTTTGGGCTTCAAAAATTGCAATAAGCCAACCAAATGCAATTAGTAAATTATTTGGAGTAGATTTCCAATCTTTCTCAGAAAAGTATCCTCAAGAATATCAAAAAGCTTTGGACGCTCAGAATGCCTGTCCTATAAAAATGGGTGGTGCGGGAGCTTTAGAACTTTTATATAGTGCATGTGAGTTTACAGAAGCAAAAACCGTTATAGAAACTGGAGTAGCTTACGGGTGGAGTTCTTTTGCTGCACTTACTTCTTTACAAAAAAGAAACGGTACTTTGTATAGTTCTGATATGCCATATTTAGGTCAAAATGGTGATCAATATGTAGGTTGTGTGGTAGCAGAAAGTTTAAAAACAAACTGGAAGCTTTTTCGTTATGCCGACAGAGAATCTTTGCCGAAAATCTTCAAAGAAATCAATGAAATTGATGTTGTACATTACGATTCTGATAAATCTTATGAAGGTATGCAGTGGGCTTATGAAACACTCTATAAAAAATTGAGAAAAGGCGGAGTCTTTATTTCTGATGATATAAATGATAACTCTGCATTCCAGGATTTTTGCGAGCAGGAAAAAATTGTTCCTACCGTGGTTGATTTTGAAGGGAAATTTGTGGGTGTTTTTGTGAAATAGAGTAATGTGATTAAGATTCTGATTATTTTTGACTATTATACCCTATTCTAAAATAGTTCATTACGGAAATTTACATTATACAATCCAGAACGGATTCCCGAATAATCTTTTATAGCATATTTTAAAATCATTGTCCACTTCCTTATCCCGGAATTATTGGCAATTTCCCAACTTCTATGCATTCTTTTTATATGAAGTTTGATGTCCTGTGGAATTGTTTTTTCCTGAGAAGCCCAGTCATTTACTTCCTTCCAAAGTAAAACTCTTGTTTTTGCCGGATTTATCTTTTTTGAGTCAACCTGCGTAATTCTGTTACTTTCATGTACACCTCTTACGGCAACAGCCTTGTCTAAAATACCAGGATAAAGATCAAGATAATAAGATAACCTAAATAAAAATTCGGTGTCCTGATGCAGTTTCAAATGAGTTTTCATCAGAGGTGATACTTTGGAAAGCAGGGCTGATTTTCTGATAGTCAAAGCATCTATGCTGAAGAGTCCAAAGCTGCCAATCATTCCTAATTGTCCGCAAAATACATCTTCAGGCCTATGTTTTTTATAAACCGTAGTTAAACGATCTCCGAACACTTTATAATATTGTTCTTTAGCTTTTTCTGTATAATAATGTACGCCGATTGCACCATAAACACCCTCTACCTCCGGATTTTGAAAAAGTTCTTTTTCTGCATCAAATCTGTTTGGTAAATAATAATCGTCTGCATCTAAAAATGCAATAAAATCACCAGTAGATTTTTCAATTCCCAAATTTCTGCTTGCACCAGCACCATGATTTCCTTTGTCTGGATGTTGATAAAGTTTTACTCGATCATGTTTTTCAGTTAGTTCTTTGCAAACTTCGAAAGCATTATCCGGCGACTTATCCTCAATCAAAATAATTTCGCATACCTCTTCAAACTGCAAAGCAGATTCCACCGCCTGAGCGATATATTTTTCGGCATTGTAAACGGGGATGATTACAGAGATTTTCATTTTTATAAAGGTTTGGCAATCCAATTGTCTTGAGATTCAGTATTCAAATTTTCTTTTGATAGAATTTTATTAAATCTTCTACTATAAACTTGGTAATTATTATCAATAAAAAAATTAAAAAATTCAGTGGAAGAATAACTACCTTCTCTATCAATCCAATTAGGGTTGTATTCTAAAAATATAACCGGTCTGTTTTTTAAAATGAAATCTTTATTTCCCATGATAGCAACAGCTTCAAATCCTTCTACATCAATTTTAATAACATCAATTTTTTTATTGATAAGAATATTGGCTAAAGTATCTGTATGCACAGTAATTTTTTCCACTTCATTTTGGGCTTCACGCTCAACAAAAGAACTTGTACCAGCGTGATTTTTTACAAAATTAAAAGATTTGCTTTCCTTTTTGTCTGATATTGCAATGTTATAGGTATAGATATTTTGAAATTTATTGATTCTGATGCTTTCGTTAAACTGATCATATACACTTTTTATAGGTTCAAAAGAATGTACTTCCTTGCAGTAAGGCGATAAAAGCAAAGAGTGTTGCCCAATATTACTACCAATATCCAATAAAATCTTGCCACGGTCTAATTCGCTGTAAATATCATCTACAATTTCCTTCTCATAAATGCCGTTTTTGAAAATCATCATATCTACATGACCAAACTTTCTGTTAAGTACTATTTTTGTATTTTTTTTTCGATACTTTATATTGAAAATAGTCTTACTATCAAGATAGGTTATGTTTCGTTTTCTTTGAATGTAGTTTATGATGCCTTCTTCAAAAAGAATGCTTTTTATTTTTTTTATCATTGTATTTGGATTTTTATTTTTTTGACACTTCTTTCACTTGCATTTAAGAAGATTTTTTTCTTGTTGATATTATTAAGTATTTTATTACTGAATCCTATTGGATGAATATTTTCTTTATAATAGTTAAGAACATTTTCTTTCATTTTGTTATAGTCGGCTTCAGATAAATCAAAGATATTATTTATTATTTTATTATTTAAATCATCAATGTCATTAAAAATGAATGAATTATAACCATCCTTTAAGGCTGGATATATTGTATCGGCATAGTTTTTCTGAATGACGGGGATGACACCGCAAGATACAGCTTCTGCAAAATTGTGACTCAACGGCGCAAAAACGCCAGGGCAACAAAGAAAATATCTGAATTTACTGATTAGTGGTCTTACATTTTGTATAGGAATGGGGAGGTTATACTTTTCAACAAAAACAAACTTTTTTTCTTCTCTATTATGGATGATGTTTGAAAGTTCATCTTCTTTTTTTATGGAAATAAAGTTTGTGAAATCACTAAAAAAATCTATAAGACTTGCTCTATCTATAATGTCAAAAGGAGCTTTATGTACGTTTTTATATGCTTCCCTGTCAAAGTTTCCGAAACAAAATAGGCTGTTGATTCTTTCAGCGGTATCGATTGGCTCATTCCAATAGCCATAATGATACATAAAAGGATGAAATGTCATCGGGACGTGATAAGAATCTACCGCAATGTTTTTATGATTAAAAAAAACATCATAATAATCTTCGCTGAACTGATTATCTGTAAGAAGAATGTCTTGTTTTTTTTTAGGAACATCTTTTATAGTTAGAAAACCTTCTTCTTTTAGCATTAGAGATAAATATACATCGCCATTTCTCAAATTTCTGTAGGTATGAAAACTCATTGGATATATAATTGTATAGCCTGCTAAGTTTAAATTTTTCAGCAAAGTATAAAAATACCTGTGATAAAGTTGAGGGTTTTTGAAGTCAATAAAAATGTACTTTTCTTTCTCTGTATGATGATTTGTAAAATATTTTGCATTGATATAATAAAATATATCAAGTAGAAGAACATAAATTTGAGAAAGTCTTTTTTTTATCATTTGAGTTTTTTTAGAGCATGAAATCTATATTCAGTTTTTGCAAAAACAGGGGAGGTTAATGCAGAGTATGCAAAATATAAATATTTTTTAATCCCTTTCATATTTGCGATTTTGAAACTTAAATGTCTGAGTCTTATAACTTTAATTGCTTTTTTATTCATTTCTGGAACAGATTTACTCCAAAAATAAAGTGAAGTGTAAAGTTTAAATATATTATTATAAAACTGAGCCGAATATGGTTTTATCTTGGTAATTCTGTTATCATCGTGCACACCTCTTATAGAGACAGGCTTGTCGATAATTCCTGTTTTCAAATGGCACAAGTAAGATAATTTAAGATTAAAATCTGTATCCTGATGCACTCGCAATTCTTCATTAAAACGTAATCCGGATCTCTCTAAAGCAGATTTTCTTATCGTTAATCCTATCAGTGAAAAGAAAACGCCAAATTGTTTAGGAGATAAACGCAATAATCCTAAAAAAACATCATTACCTTCAGCATGGTAGTTAACAGTAGTCAGCGTATTGTTTCTAAATTTCCGTTCAAACTCTTGTTTTCCCTTTTTAGAAAGGAAGTCGACACCAATAGCCCCAAAAACACCTTCAATTTTTTTATCGTTAAATAATTCTCTTTCGGCATCAAAACGGTTGGGAAGATAATAATCATCTGCATCAAGAAAAGCAATAAAATCGTGTGAAGCTTTTTCAAGTCCCAGATTTCGCGTAGCTCCTGCACCGTGATTTCCTTTATCCGCATGCTGGAAAAGTTTTATTTTATCATTATTATCAGATAATTTTTGGCATACCAAGAGAGAATGGTCGGTGGACTTATCTTCTATTAGCAAAATTTCTTTCACTTCCTCAAACTGCAACGCAGAATTAACTGCATTCTCTAAAAATTCAGCAGCATTGTAAACAGGTATAATTACGGATATATTAAAATTCATTCTTTAATTTCTAAAATAATACTGTTTAAATAGACTTGTAAAAATTCACCAGAAATATCAAGGGATTTTTGTTCAGCAGCCTCGTTTACATATCTTCCGGCTATGGGCAATTTTTCTTGAGCAGATTGTAAAAACCACATATATTCAATATCAATATGACCAATATCTAATGCCCAATAATTATCTTTTGCTAAATCGTGGGCAAGAATCGTGGCAGTAGGACCTAATGCAATCAGAACTGTTTTGTTATTTCCATATTTTTTAGCTGCATCTAAAATTTTGTCATAGTGTTTAAAAGCATTTTTATCCGGGCATAATATTCTTTGTATTGATTTTGAATTGTCAAATAATTTATTACCAACTCCTAATCTCGAAAACCGCCCTTCAATAAGTAAAAGCTCTTGATCTTGCCAGGTTTTCTTTAACATTTTAACGATATGGTCATTTCTTTTTTTTGTTTTATTCTTGTAACTTAAGTAGAAACGAGATAGAAACGAGTTTCCGTATATTTTATTTCTATCTAAATAAGGATTTAATATTTTGCCGTAATTGTTGATAAATTTTTTCCACCAGTATTTTGTTTTAATATTAAAATTTGCAAAAGAATTAAAATGCTCGGGAATACAAACCAAATGGTTTTCTAAATTTGATTGTAATACTTCCTGAAGTTTTTCACTTAATAAATTACTGTTTTCTTGAAATTCTAAATAGTGTCCCTGTGAGGCAATTAATCTAAACTCTCCGTCACCAAAACGGCTGATTGATTTTTTTTTGTGATATACTTCATCTATTGTCTTTTCAATACTCAAAACTTTAAATCTCTTAAAGTCTGATCGAAGATGTTTAGTGGAGAATAACCATTGCTGATAATAAAAAATTTCACTAATCTTTTTTTTCCAACTCATTGTAAGTATTTTTATTTATTGTTTTCTGCCCAAAGAGCCAACTGCAAAATATTCCAGTGTTTTGCATCTTGATTGAGAAATTTTTGGGTATTTTTAAAATCTAAAAACCTGAAAACTTTCTGTGAAGAATCTTTTAAAAGACTGTCGGAAAGATGTTGAAGACTTTTTTCTGTAAACCAGTTTTTAACGGAAGATCCAAAACCTTGCTTTTTTCTGTTTCTTATAGTTTCTGTCCAATAATTTTGCATAGATTCCCGAAGAATAATTTTATCATGATGAGTAGTAAGTTTAAGATTTTCAGGGAGCTGAATACAAAATTCTGCAAAATCAAGATCAAGAAACGGAGTTCTCACTTCCAAAGAGTTTGCCATTGCCATCCTGTCAGATTTCACCATCATGTTTGAGGGTACATATTTTTCCAGATCTATTCTCATAATATCATTGAGAGAGCTATCATTGATAGTAAAGCTGAAAGGTTGATAGAAATTGCTTTCAATCCCTAATTCAATGCGTTCCTGAGGAGAGAAATAATTTCTTACATGATTCTGGTGAAAATCAACAATAGAATTGTAATGTAAATTCTGGTTTGTAACAAAAGAAACAGCTCTAAACTTCTGATAAAATTTCAGCCCAAATTTTATAATATTATTTTGATAGCTGAAGTGGTTTTTAAGCTGGTTTTCACCCTGATAAAAGTGATAACCTCCGAAAAGTTCATCACCTACATCTCCCGAAAGTACTACTTTGAGATGTCTGGAGGCAGCTTCGCAGATTTTATATTGCGGAATATAGCTCATATCTGCAAAAGGCTCGTCTAAAAAAGGTGATATTGATAGTAAATCTGCGGCAATATCATTCTTTTTTTCGTGAATCTCAATATGGTTGGTTTTGTATTTTTCTGCAATTTCCTGCGCATATTTTAGTTCACTATTGCTGTCATCATAGCCGAAGCTTATCGTTGTCTGATGGGGGAGAAACTCATTTACCATCGCTACAACCGAAGAAGAATCTAAACCTCCGCTTAGAAAGCTTCCCACTTCCACATCAGCAATCAATTGTTTTTTAACAGCATTTTTCAGGAGAAAAGCAAATTCTTCTTTAGCTTCTGAAAGACTTATTGCTTTATCCTTTGCAGGTAATTTATAGTATCTTGAAATAGTGATCTTGCCGTTCTTCCAGATGAGTTGATGTGCAGGTGGCAAAGTAAAAATATTAGAATAAATACTCTGATAAGAATTTACATAACCATACTGAAGATAATGCGAAAGCGCTTCATGATTGACACTGGGCTCAATAAGACCGCTGGCTAAAATAGATTTAATTTCTGACGCAAAGATAAATTCATCATTTTTACCAATGGCATAATAAAAGGGTTTTTCCCCAAACCGGTCTCTTGCACAATACAGTTGCTGTTTTTCTTCGTCCCAGATAGCAAAAGCAAACATGCCCGGCAAATCCGTGATGAGTTTTTCTTTTTTTTGCTGATACATTGCCAGAATAACTTCGGTATCAGAGTTTCCGCGGTACGGATAGTTGTGATATTCTTTTTTAATCTTTTGATAACCGTAGATTTCGCCGTTTAAAACGATACATTCTTTGCGGGTATTAGAAAACATTGGTTGCTTTCCGTTATCGGACAAATCAATAATAGAGAGCCTTCGATGTCCCAAAATAGCATTATTAAGAGTTTCGAAGTGAGCGGAATCTGGTCCCCGATGTGCTATGGCATCGGTCATTTTTACAATTTCCTGTTGGTAATTCTGAGCATTTTGAGTAATGATTCCTGCAATTCCGCACATTATTTTCTTTCTTTATGTTTTTAATTTACAAATTTAAGAATGTTAAACCTACATTTTTAATTTGTGTAACAATTTCTGCTAGTTTTTTTTCTTCCTTAGTGATTTTTCTGTATTTCTCCTGAAGCTTTTTGTATTGAACTCTGTTTCCTGAAAACATATTTTTGACCATGCTTTGTCGCAATGCCTTCTTTTCTTGTGATAAAGCATTGGGATTATTAGGATTAAGTATTTTTGTCTCAATACTAAGATCCGGATATTTTGTATAATCTACTTTTCCCAGCGTTTGTTTTCCGTCATGTACAGCCTTGGAATGTACAGCAAGTAAAACTTTTTTTTGATGAAAATGAACTCTGTTTACATATTCATTATCTTCACCGTAATGAAAAAAATAAGGATTGAACCCGCCCACAGTTTCTATGGTAGATTTGGGAATAAGCCAGTGCGCTGCATTGATGAAACTCATTTCATAAAAAAGTTCGGTTTTCTGAAAATAAAGATCAGATATCAGCCTTGTTTTTTCAAAATTAGAAGCAATGTATTTATCCAGAAATATATCAAGTTTTTTTTCGGTGCCATCTATGTGTACAGGACTCAGGATACCAATTTCTTTTTTATCCGGGTGATGTGTGTATACATCCAGAAGTTTTTGAATAGAATCTTTGTACAGCCACGCATCCTGATTCATCAGATAGTAAAAATCTGCATTATCTTTATAAGCTTCTTCAATTCCGATGTTATTGGCCTTTCCAAACCCGAGGTTTTGTTCAGATTGTATTAGTTTTATTTCCGGAAAGTGGGTTTTTATGAAGTCCTGCGTTCCATCTGTTGAGCCATTGTCTATTACTATACAAGCTAGCGGAACAGAAGATTGTCTCAGGCTGCTGAAGCATTTCTTTGCCCATTTCATAGCGTTGTAGGTAACGATGATAGTATAAATTTTCACGATAAGAATTTAAAAATTTTATATCTGTATTTTAAGTTCAGTCTCTCAATAAATCTTTTAAAAACAGGAGTTTGGGATAAATATTCCTGATATTTCCTTATACAGATTGTTTTATAATCTTCAACAAGATCAGTATTTAATGATAATTTTTCAACAATACTTTTTATATATTCTGCTTTTCTGAAAACTGAATATAATTTTTGGCGGGTCTGCTTATCTTCATCACTTTTTTTTGAAAATCTTTTAAATCCTATCTTTTGGTCTTTATGGATTCTGTATTTGCTGAGAACCTGATGATTTATTTCAAAAGTTTCTTTATTTAAAGCCAAAAGCAAAAGTTCGTAATCGTGGATAATCTGAGGATTGATTTTTTTCAGCGGAAGATTTCTTTCTAGAAAAGTTTTCTTTACAGACATACTCATCCCTGGAAAAACATTGCCTTCAAAGATCAGTTTTCGCAACAGATCCTTATTGGTTATGTACTTTCCGGGATCAAAACCTTCCAGTTCCCAATAAGTCATCTTTTTACTCACAGCTTCACCAAAAAGCAAAACATTATGGCATATTATATCGGTCTCAGGTTTATCTAGGTAGTGTTTGATTATTCTTTCAATTTTATCTTCCATCCAAATATCATCCTGATCACATAAAAATATAATGTCTTTCGTACAAAGTGATAGTGCTTTCTCGAAATTCTTTACATATCCCAGGTTTTCAGAATTGTAGACAACCGTAATCAAATGAGGATATTGAAGAGCATACTGAGTTAAAATTTCTCTTGTTGTATCCGTAGAGCAATCATCGCAAATAACAATTTCATTTGCGGAAAGGGTTTGATTGAGAATGCTTTCTATCTGTTCTTTAAGATGCTTTTCGCCGTTATATGTACAGATTGCTACAGATACAGAGGTCATTTAGAATAATTTTTTTAATTTAAAATAATACTTTAATACTTTTGTATTTTGTAGTTGCTTTATATATTTTTTTTGTTCTAAGTTTTCGTTGTTTAGATTGAAATTTTGCAGGTTGATTCTTTCAAATAAAGCTTTTCTAATCGTTTCGTCATAGTTATTGTAAATGTATTCGTTGGCATTTTGATTATCCATGTATACACTTTTGAAGTTTTTAGAGATGCCATTTGAATGTTGTCTGTATTGTACGAGCTTTTCATCAATTAATCTAACTTCAATTTTGTTTTTACTGAAAATATCAATCCAAAAAATCCAATCTTCTTTTGCTTTTAAATTTTCTTTATAACGGATGTTTCCAATAAGTTCTTTTCTGAAAAGAATACAGTGTATTGGTATATTAAAGTCTATATCCCATCTTTTTACGATGTTTTCTGTAGAAATGGGATATCGGGTAATGTCTGAGAAAGGCTCTAGAACTTTGCCGTTATGGAGCATCTCAAAGTTGGAGATAACGATATTTTTGTTTTCTGAATTTTTGATGGAATGATTAAGTTTTTCAGTTGCAATAATGTCGTCACCATCCAAAAAAAGAATCCACTCTCCGGTACTTTTTTCTATCCCAGTATTTCTCGCAAGCGAGGGACCTCCGTTGGCTATTTTAATATATATAAAGCGACTGTCTTTTTCTACCCATTTTTCAGCAATACTTTGGCTGTTATCTGTACTGCCGTCATCAATGATGATACATTCCCAGTTTTCATACGTCTGTACAGAAACAGAATGCAAACATTCATCAAGATAAAACTCTTGATTATAGCAAGATATAATGATACTTATCAGAGTTTCTGCCATTATTATAGTTGTTTATAGTTTTTAAATAAACCTAAGAATGCACCCACCTTCAACCATTTTGAATTTTTCACCTTGACGATTTTATCCTTAAGATAAGCTATTTCCTGATTTCTTTTCTCTTCATATCTTTTTCGGGTAAATATTTCCAAAAAAATGTTCTCAGGATTTATACCCAACCGATTACATCTATCCTGAATCACTATCCAATGCCAGAAAAACGCTTTTTCACCATTGTGATTGGTAGAAATTCCTCCTTCGTGTATTCTGTATAAATAAAGATCTTCGTCAATATATTTTACCGGTGCTATATCATATAGTTTCAGATAGAGATCCTGATCTACAGCTCGCATCAGATTTTTATTGATTCCTAGTGTCTTTTCATATATAGACTTCTTGAATGTAGCAAATGCTGATATGGCTCCATCAAAATTATAAAAATCTTGTTTTCCATTGACAACCTGATTGGTTTTCCTTACAAATGAGATAATAAGGTTGTCATCACATGATATAAAATTTGAGTAGATGACTGAACACTCTGGATTGCCCATATGTTCACTTACCATGATTTCTATAGCATTGGAAGTAATCGCATCATCAGGATCCAAAAAACCGCAAATTTGTCCTTGTGCTAACGTTACGCAGCGATTTTTTGTAAATCCGCAACCTTTATTTTTCTCGTTAGTCCAAAGTTTAAAGCGGGAATCTTTTTCAATCATCTTTTCGATCGTTTTTACAGAATTATCTGTAGAACAATCATCTACGATGATAACTTCAAAATTCTGGTAGCTTTGGGCTACTAAACTATTAAAACAATCCTGGAAATACTTGCCATTGTTGTAATTGGCAACTAATATTGAGAATAAAGGTAGGCTCATATCTGTGTTTTGTAATAATCATTGATGATTTTTCTTAGGTAGCTTTTTTTATCTGTAAGTTTATATTTTGTAAAATAATCTTTGGCGTAAGGGATGTCTATTTCGTAAGCATTTCCAATAGGAAGTAAGTTCAGGTTAAGATTTGCTTCATATAATAGTTCAAGTTCTTCTAAAATCTCAATTGTAGAAAAGTTTTCCAAATATGCCAAGTTGATAATTCCATTGAATTTTTCCTGTTCAATAAGCTGTAAAACAATTTTTTTTACATCTTCAGCATTAATGAGGTTTCTTTTTGCTTTAGTATGCACCGTAATCTGTGCATCATTTTGTACGCTTCTGGTGAGATAGTTCATCAATAGATTAGGATTGCCGCCATTTCCTACAACATTACTTACTCTCAAAACAAGGTATGAAGTCTGATGACTGCTTACTAAATGTTCCATATTGAGTTTATGAAGTACATATGGGCTTTCAGATTTTGAAGAATCGTAGATGCTGCAGGTCGAAAAATAAAGAATTTTTTTATCCGGATTTTCATCTATTATTTTTTTCAGCAATTGCTCTTCTCTCTTGAATTCGGATAAACGTGTTTCTAAAGAATTGGAAACACCCGATGCAAAGAATACAGTGTCACTACGATCTTCTTCTTTGAATAAACTGGCAATAAGTCCGTTTCCTACGATCATTTTATATAAGTATTAATTTTGTGAAAACTATGTATTGATTTGATCTTCAATCTTACGGAATTTTTCTTCAAAATTTTTATCATTATAATCAATGTAGTACGCAAATTTATTTTTAAAAATTTCAGGAAAGCTATGTAAACCGATTTCATTGATAAAAATAGTTTTCTTTTTAAGTATAAATGCTTCTAATGCGCATCCTGAAAAATGGGTAATATGAAAACTACAATTTTTGATAAGTTGAGGTAAAGTAATTCTATTAGCATCATCAAAATTAACCTTATGTGAAATATTACTTTCTTCTATAATATTAATAATTTCTTGTATTTCTTCATCCTTTTGTCGTGGATGAAATCTAATATACCATTTTTTTTCTGAATTTTTTATAGTGTTAATGAGAGCCGGAAATATTAGCTGTGTAATAGATACAGGGATTGGTTGCATGCAATATAAAACATAGTTTTCGGATATGTTTTTGATATTTATTTCAAATGAATGCCAAGGATTTCCATTTATTTCAATATTGTATAATGGATTTGAATTTGACCATTTTTCAATTGTTTCAGCAGATGATCGATTCCAACACCAATAATTTCTTGGAAGCATATCAAAACCAGCATCTGGAATTTTTGTCCAGTTTGCATATGCTAGATGAAGATCTGTTTGAGGACCATGCTGCATTTCTATTGTTTTGATATTAAGCTTATTGGCTGCTGCGCTTATTGCGAATCCTGGGAAACCATAATACCATAAAATAAAAACTTTCTTAGGTTGTACTTTTTTCAGGAGGTAGTTTGCAGTCTGAAATGCTTGATGAAAAATTAAAGCTTGACGGGAAATTGCTTCTTTGGTTAAAGAGTCTGATGAAAGATTTGGGTTGTTAGTAGTGATATAATCCCATAGACTTTCATATCCTTCCAAAAAAACATCTATTTTATTTTTATTAAAAATAAGATACAAATATCTTTTATAGAGTGAGTTAACTTTTATGAAGTCTATAATTGCATTTTGATTGGAAAAGTTTTCAAGAATTTCTCCGTATTCCCAAAAAAGAAAACTTTTTTCTGTTTTGTCTGCAATCAATGGATCAAAAAATTTATTGTAATAAATTCCATTAATTTCAGATCTGTACATTTTTTCGCTTACAAAAACTGTTTCTTTTTTTCTTAAATTTTTTGTAGCTTTTTTTAATTTTAAATAGATTTGCGACTTTTCGTAAGTGTGTTTTAATTGCCTTTTAATTCTAAAAATTAAATTATATTTGATTTTTTTTTGTTTTGTAGAAAATGATTTGTTAGGTACTGAAATAATTAAATCATCATTTTCAATGCTCTTGATAAGAGCAAAATAAAGTTCAATTCTTATCAATGGCCATAAATGAATATCATTTACTTTCCATTGTAGAATGTCAAATTTTTTTTCAATATCAACAATAAAATTCTTAATATCTGTACGGTTTTTAATCTCCATCAGTTTAATGCTTTACCGTTGTGTGTTATAAATCCCTTTAAATAAATTGCAGCATATACGTTTTCCTTCAAACCTCTTACTTTAAAAGTGGTATAGTTTCTATAGATTGCCAGATAACGATATTGGTTTTCTGTACCATCGTTTGTAACAATAAAATACGTTATTTGATATTCTCCATCAATCAGTAGAAGTTCAGGGAAAATAATTTCAATCTCATTATGATTTTCTACTTTAAAATTCGGTGAGAATTTGTTTGTAAAAAAATTAGCTACAATCTTCAGATCTTTATCTGTAATCTGAATTGAAATATAAAAACTTTCAATACCTTTTTCTAAAATGTTGATATTGAATTTTAGTTTGAAATCTTCTCCATAAAACGTAGATATGACATTGTTAGATTGGGGTTGTTTATTAATGTAAATCTGGTCAATAGTTGCAGCGTCATTGAATTCAATCTTTGATTTTTCACTAGAAAACTGGTCAAAATACATTTCAATACCCTGATGTACATCATTTCCACAATAAAGATTCTTTCCGTGCTCCATATAGATTACTTTGTTGCAGACTCTTGCTACATTAGGCATTGCATGAGAGACAAAAAGTACCGCACAGGATTTCATCAGCTCCATCATTTTATTAAAAGATTTTATTCTGAATCCTGCATCACCTACAGCCAAAACCTCATCAAGAATTAAAATATCCGGCTCTAAATGGGCAGCTACGGAAAATCCCAGTTTTACTTTCATCCCTGAACTGTAATATTGAACGGGTGTATCTATAAACTCTTCCAGCTCGGAGAAAGCAATAATCTCATCCAGTTTCTTTTTGGTTTCCTTTTCAGATATTCCTAAAACTGCCGCATTATTGAAGATATTTTCACGACCTGTAAGAATAGGATTGAAGCCAGCTCCTAATTCAATCAATGCATTTACTCTTCCTCGCATTTCTATTCTTCCCTTATCGGGAGAAAGTAGTCCGTTAATAACTTTTAAGAGCGTGCTTTTTCCGGCACCATTATGTCCTAAAAGTCCGAGACATTCCCCTCTTTTTACTTCAAAGCTGATGTCGTTTACCGCCCAGAATTCTTTTGGCCGAAGTTGGTTTTCGCTGTTATTGCCGAAAAGGTTTTTTCCTAAATCTTGAAAGCCGTACCAAAGTCCGGTTTTCAGATCTTTACAGAATTTTTTAGATACATGATCTACTTTTACTAATACTTCAGACATATTACAGAAAAATTACATACGTTCAACAATGATGGGAATAGAGATACGAAATAAAATCCATCCGATTAAAACAAGAACAAGCGTACCGAAAGCAATCACCAGAAGATAGGGAATGTTTTCAAAATTGCCGCCTGTAAGAAGATTTCTTGTGCTGTTGATGATAGGAGTAAGAGGATTGAGACTAAGAAAAGATTCTAAAGACTTGAATTTGGTTGTTTTATACACTACCGGAGTAAGATACATTGCGAAAGAAAGTATCATCGGGATAATTCTTGATATATCTTTGTAAAGCATTCCCACAGGAGTAAGGAGAAGACCTATACCCATTCCGAAGCCCATCAATAAAAGAATGCAAGGAATTGCCAGTACCATCTGAAATCCCGGAGAAATTCTAAAGAACACAAAAAGCAATGCTATAATACCTAATTTAATAAGTGTATTGAATATCAGCTTGTAAATTCCGGATAAAATGATGGCTTCTTTTTCAAAATTTACTTTCGTTAAAAGATCTCTGGATCCTGTAGTTCTAAGGAGCGGCATATTGACGCTTTCTGTAAATATAGCCCATAATAAAGTTCCTATGAGGACGAAAACAGGGTAGGGAAGTCCTGTGTCATCAATTTTTACAGCTCCTGATGCACTTAGAAAAATCCAAACCAATGTGTTAGATAACGGGGTGAATACAGACCAGAGGAGACCAAAAATAGATTGACGGTATTCTGCATTCCGGTCTCTGATAAACAGTCTTTTTGCAAGCGTATGGGAATTGGTGAGGTCTTTAAACATTTGGGTTAAAAGAGCAACAAACGTTTGTCTTTTAGCACCTGCCTCATAAATTTTTATCTGTTCGTTCATGTTTTTGTGTAAAATTCCAACTCACAAAGATAAGTAATTACTTATAAAGAGCTGAGAATGATAAAGTCTATTTTTTTTTCAGCAAAAACTCTGCATATTCAAAATCCTGAATGTCGTCTATGTCTATAGAGCTTTCCCTTTCCATGATGTAAGCAAAACTATTTTCTGTATAATATTTTCCGGTATTGATGATTTCTGTTTTATAAATATAGATAGCACCGTTAGGAAAATAAGTAGGCTTTTCCATCTGACGGTTCTGTAGGGTATCATCAAATATATTTTCAAATTTTCCTTCTTCGGTAATGTATTTATGCCATCTTATCGGATGATGTTCTTTGCAATAGCTTATGACAGAGTCAGCATTCTTTCCCCTGAATAAATTTACTGCTTCATCAATATTCAGAGGTGTTCTGAGCGGACTTGTGGGTTGCAGGACAATAAATTCTTCTATTGAATTTTGCTCTTCTTTTAGTCTTTCGATGGTATATTTCAGAACATCAATGGCGAGTGCATCATCAGTTGCCAAATGAGAAGGTCGTAAAAACGGAATTTCTGCACCATATTCTAAAGCTGCATCCGCAATGTTTTGATCATCTGTGCTTACAATAATTCGGGTTATTGATTTTGACTGTTTAGCAGCTTCAATAGTATAAGCAATTAAAGGTTTGCCATTTAAAAGTTTAATGTTTTTTCCGGGAAGTCCTTTGGAACCTCCTCGCGCGGGAATAATTGCTATCATATTATTTTAAATATTTATTGATCAGTTTTTTTCCAAAATTGGAAAGAGGAAGTTCAAATCTATAATACGAAAGAATTGATATTACAATAGTGCTTGTTACCACTGTAAAGAAGACAATATAAAAGTTCCGTACAGTAAATTCCGGAGCAAAACTCATTAAGTAATTATAAACAACAGGGTGGAACATATAAACTCCGTAAGTCGCAATTCCGAATGTTTCTAAAGTATAAGCTAATTTTTTCGGTAGAGTAATGGTCAGCTTATAAAATCCAAAGACGATAAGAAACGATAACAAGACAAAAACAATCCTGTTGATATCTGTCACGATGTTAATCGTATCTCCAGTTACAGGATAAAAAATGAATAATAAGATACTTAATGCAAGGATTAAATTATTATATAAAGGCTTTAGACTAATGTCTCGGAAGTTATAAAACATAGCAATGCCGGAAAAAAAAAGGAAAAAATTATTAAATGGATTAATATAAATTTTCCATTGGTTTCGCAACAGCAAATCTTCATTTAATAAATGAAATGAAAAATATAAACCGATTAAAATACTGATAGAAAAAATAATATTTCCGAGTATTTTACTGAAGTTGTAGGCAAAGAAAATAAATGGTGTAAGTGCATAATAGACCATTTCGTTTCCGATTGACCATGCCCCTGTAGCAATATATCCTTTATAATCAAAGAAACCAAAAAGTGATGTGATATTGAGAATATACCTTTGAAACTCTAAATCTTCTCCTTTATATGCTCTGAACAGAATCGTAAGCGTGGTTACTATAAAAAGCAACGGAATAATTCTGAAAAAACGTCTCAAGAAAAAAGCAACAAACTTATTTACAGAAACAATATTTCTGTGATATACGATTGCCATGCTCAACCCTGATAAAATAAAGAAAATCGAAACACCATAAACGCCTAGCCGCCCAAGAAAATCAGAAGAATTAAGAGATTGGAACTTCCACATAATCAAATGATAAAACATGATTGAAAGAGCACACAAACCTCTGAGCCAGTCTAAAGTTTCAATTCTCGAAGTATTCTTTTCAGTCATATTATAACTTCAAATGTTTAATATCTTCCTGTGCTTTCGTGTAATCTTCGTGTCTTCCAATATCCAGCCAGTAGCCATTGATGGGATAGGTGATGATTTTTTTATCCATTCTCAAGACTTTTTCCATCAGATCGGTGATGTCAAAAAACTCATCTTCGGGAATCATCGCCAATAAAGATTTTTTTAGAATGTAAATTCCGGCATTGGAAAAATAAGTATATCTTGGTTTCTCTTTCAGCGATTTTACAGTTTGTTTTTCATCAGCTTCCAGCACGGCGTAAGGTACATCTACATGATAGCTTGTTGCTGCGACCGCCATATCTGCATCACAGTTTTTAAAACTTTTATAAAAGTCTGCAAAATCTATATTAGTGAGTAGGTCACTATTCATCACGATAATATCATCATGCAGAAAATCTTCGCATAGAAGTACCGAGCCAATGGTACCCAATGGTTTGTTTTCTTTTACATACGAAATTTGAATTCCTTTATCTTTTCCGTCTTTAAAATAGTTTTCAAGCTGCTCTCCAAGATAATTGATGCTGAGATGAATTTTATTAATTCCTACATGAATGAGGCGGTCAATATTATGTTCAATAATAGGTTTGTCGCCAACTGTCAGCAGTGGTTTCGGAGTGTTTTCAGTGAGCGGTCGCAGTCTTTTGCCTTCTCCGCCTGCCATGAGTACAGCTTCTGCAGGAATGAGCGCACTTTTGGTACGGAAATTCAGAATATCTGTAATCTGATGCTCCTGATTGACGATTGGAATAATCTTAAAATTTTTCTTCTTAAAATCTTCCAGCTTTTCCTGATTGTATTCATTTTCATAAATGAATTTAGGATCCGGCTGAATGAATTCCACAATAGAATCTTCAAAGCCCAATCCTTTGATAAACCCACGACGAAGATCTCCGTCTGTAAGGGAGCCAATCAGTTTTTGATTTTCATCGGTTACAAAAAGAATAGCATCAGAAGCTAACATATCTAGCTGAATTAATGCTTGGCGTACAGAAAAGGTTTCTAAAATTAAATGATTAGACTGTACTTTCATTTGTCAATATATTTTACTAATTGAAAAGCTTCTGCGTATTCCACACCTACTGATGCTCCTCTGAAAGTGGCGAGAGCTTCTAAGTTTTTTAAGCTTCTAGGAAAGGGATGTTCACCGAGTTCAGAATCATAAATTTTCATAATTTCCAATTTCTCAGCCATAAAGCTAGAGATATTTACAAAGTAGTTTGGCATGAAAACTTTTTCAGGAAGATTAGGTGCAAATTCCGTTTCGGAGATGCATTCATACATCAATACTCTTTTTACATAAGGATATCTGAATGATTTTGTGCAAGACATTACTGCATCAAATGTGAACCTGTGATCAGAGTGTGCATCGGAGCGATTCAAGCAGTAAATAATTTCCGGTTCTACTTCAGAAAAGACTTTGGAAATTTCCGGCACCATTGTAATAATAGAACTTGTAGATAAACTCATGGTAGGATATTTCAGCTTAAAAACTTTCTTAATTCCTAATTTCTCAGCTACCTTGTCAATTTCTACCTGTCGGGATTCTACTCTTTCTTTTGAAAATCCCTGACTTTCAAAAACATTTGTGGTAATAAGCCAGTAAATTTCATCACCCGCCTGTTTGTGTTTTAAAAGAGTTCCTCCTGCGCCAATAACTTCATCATCAGGATGAGCTGATATAACAATTACTTTTTTCATTTAATAGGTAATGTTTTTATGAATTAAAGAATCATTTAATTCTATTTTTTCAAGGGCATCAATAATTTTTTTCGTGGAATTTCCGTCTCCGTATGGATTGTTTTTTGCCGCTACTTTATTTTTGAATTCAGTATCATTCAAAACTCTGTGTATAGCTTCAATGATCTGTGTTTTATTATTATCTGTAAAAATCACATTATCTCCGTGCAGTCTTCCTCTTTGTCTTTCTCCTACATTGATTGCAGCCAAGCCAATAGAGGCAACTTCCACAATTCCCGAACTTGAATTTCCTATCAGGAATTCTGCATTCCTCAGTAAATTGATATAATTGATCCTGTCAAGATTTTTAAATAAGGTAAATCGATCAGGATATTCACTAGCATATTTTTCATACGCTGCGACAATTTCACTGAACCCTGCATCAGAATTAGGATAATTGATAAAACAATGCAGACCTTCAATTTCCAAAAGGGAATCAAGGGTGATTTTAATATGCTCTGCCTGTAAATGTACCTGAGTGATAATCGGATGCTGAATAAGAACACCATATTTATCAATATTCTTACTTTCTACAGATAAATTATGAAATAATTGCTGTTTGGAAAGCAGTTCTGTGGCTACAATTCTGTCTAATGCAGGGTTGCCTACTACATGAATTCTGAAATCATCTTCTCCCAGTTTTAATAAATTTTGCCTGTGTTCTTCTAAAGTCGGGAAGTGGATGTGCGCAAATTTACTCGCAGCATATCGTACTGAATTATCAATATTTCCGTCTTTGGCAATATCTCCTCCAAAGAAGTGAGCGACAGGGATATCCATATAAGCACAAACCATTGTTACACTAATAGATTCTTCACGGTCACCTGCTACAAGAACCATATCAGGGTTTTCTTGGTGAAGGATATTTGCTAAAGAAGGAATTTGGTTTCCGATAGAGATCACACGTCCCACTTTTTGATTGGAATCAACTAGATTGAAAATCTTACCGGCAATTGTAAAGTTGTCATCATTGATGTACTTCGCCGTATAGCCGAAAGAATCCGATAAATGTGGACCGGTAATAATAATACTGAAATCAAAAGCAGGATGCTCTTTCAATGCCCTATAGACAGTGTAAAGTAGATCATATTCAGATCTTGCACCTGTTACTGCTATTATTTTTCTTTTCTTCATAATACATTAAAAAACATCGGAATAACTAAGACTAATATCCCAACTTCTGTAATCTGCAATTTGCTGATCAGGAGAACTTAAAGCTCTGTAACCAAGATAGGTTACAGGAGGACATACTCTGAAGCCTGCTTTTTCCAGAATAATCTGGTTCGCAGAAAACAGAGAATCCCAAAGATTAAACTGAAGAATATTCTGTTCTGAATTATAAACAGATGACAATAAATTTATTAAAACAGACATATCATTATCAAAAGCCATATCCATAATATCAATCTCTGACTTTGTGCTGTCTGAAAACGAAGATATTACTTTATAAATGATAATTCCACGATTATCGTCAGGTATGATCATTTTGTAATCAGCTGTCGGATTATCAAAATATCTCCACTGTAAATATTCTTTAGTTTTATTGATTTTTATATATTTTGCGGAAGAGTTTAGTTGAGATATAAGATTACTCTCTATTTCTTCCGTTGTATTTATGGATCTGCCTTTTGCTTCAGCATTAATAAGTCTTGAAAAATTTTTTGTGTTCAAAGACATCATTCCTTGTAAAGCAATATCACTCCAAGAAAGATTTTTATTAAAACCATAATGAGAGTTGTTGTTCGGAAACCCCCAAACTAGTTTGTAATTGTTTACAGACAGTTTTCTGTAAAGACTTTCTGCTAATTGGGAGAATATACCTCTTCCTCCATATTCAGGGTGGGTCATTGTCGTCATTGAAAGAGCTGTTTTTTCAGCTTTTCCGTTAATCATCATATCAACAGGTGATACTGCGTAATGTCCTACTAATTTATCTCCGTCCCACATCAGGTCAATGAATAATTCATCTGAAAATGGATTATTTGCAAATCGCCAGTTCCAGTATTCTTCAGACATTTTTTTTCCGAATGCCAGATGAAATAACGCCAATATTGCTTTTTCATCTCCCAGCTGATATGATCTTATTTCCATATTCTTAGATTTCTACTGTTATTAATTCGTCTTGTTTAAAATCTTTTATTGCCTTTTTACCGATAATCTCATCCCATCTCATAGGAGAAATGCCATTTCCGGGACGTTTTACGGTAATATTATCCTCGGAAAAAATTTCACCTGCTGAAATATCTCTTTTAGAAACGATACTTTTTCTTCCGATAGCCATATTTTTTTGTTCAGAAAAAGAAGGTTTCTTAATTCCGTCTCCTGCTATTGATTTTTCAATATTTCTTATAGCTGAAACCATGGCTTTTAACTCATGAGGCTCTAAAGAAGCTGCATGATCGGGACCATTCATGGTTTTGTCTAGAGTGAAATGTTTTTCGATAACAGTAGCACCCAAAGCAACGGCAGCAATGGGAACTTCTATGCCTAAAGTATGGTCAGAATAACCTATTTCTGTATTAAACTGATTTTTAATAGTCAGCATAGCTTTTAAATTGACATCTTCAAAAGGTGTTGGGTATTCTGTATTACAATGTAAAATCGTGATTTTATCTTTTGAAATTCCGGCTTGTGTAAAAACATTAAAAGCATCAGAAATTTCTTCTATAGTTGCCATTCCAGTAGAAAGGATTACTTGCGAAAATAATTTTGAAGCTAATCTGAGATAGGGTAAGTTGGTGATTTCGCCAGAAGGAATTTTTACTAAATCTAATCCAATATCTTTTAAGTATTGAAGTGATTCTAAATCGAAAGCAGTAGAGAAAAATTTTATGTTTTTTTTAGAACAATAATCAACAAGCTCTTGATGCTTTTTATGATTTAGCTCAAGTTTTTTAAGCATTTCCAGTTGTGATTCTTCAGAATTTCCGGTGTTTTCTATTTGGTAATCTGCTTTTTTAGCAGATTTAGAAACTAAATTTTCAGATTTAAACGTTTGAAATTTCACATAATCTACTCCTGCTTCCACTGCAGCATCAATTAGTTTGAAAGCATTTTCTATACTTCCGTTGTGATTTACGCCTGCTTCTGCAATAATGGTTACTTTTTTCATTCTATTTTTCTTACAGGATTTCCCACATACACCCCTGAATTGTCAATATTATTTATTACAACAGTTCCCGAACCAATGATGGTTTGATTCCCAATATTTATATTATTGGCGATATTTGCTCCGCTTCCAATAAAATTTTCATCGCCTATTATGCAGTCTCCGTTAATAATTGTTCCGGTAGAGATATGGTTGTGGTTTCCTATCAATACATCATGTTCAAGAATAGCTCCGGTATTGATGATGTTGTTTGAACCTATATTTACACCGTTGTTAATGAAAGTCTTATGCATTACAATAGATCCTTCTCCAATTTTTGCGGTTTCAGAAACGTATGCGGTGGGTGCAATAATTGTTTCTATTTGTGCTCTAATCGCTTTCAGATTTTGGAAAATTCTTTTCCTGAGTTCTGCATTTTTGATTTGTCCTACGGTAATAAAAAAAACATTTTCCTGCTCATGAAATTTTAAATAATCATCATCATTACCAATAACTTTTACTCCAAGAATTTTTTTTCCCAGTTCAGAAGGCAGATCCAATATTCCTGCTATATGATATTTCCCTGTTGAGTTGATGATCTCAATGCAGGATTTGCAATGTCCGCCACCGCCAATCAGGATTATATTTTTTTTATCAGAGGACATTTATTTTCTTACACTACTGGGTAAATTTACAATTCTTTCGGCTAAATACCGACTATTTTTCAGTCCGTCGTTTTCACAATTTTTAAACATCGGTAATGAAGTCATCAATTCCCAAATCGGTCGCGTCATCACTTTTTCCTGATTAGATTGTTCCAAAAACAAATCTCTTTCATTTTCATTGGGAAAAAGCACAGCATTCAACCAGTAATTGGCTTTAGAATTTTCTATTTCTGCTATAAACCTCACATCGGAATGTTCAAAAAATTCCTGATATTGTTTTGCGGTTTGTCTTTTATTTAAAATAAACTCATCAAGCTGCTCCAACTGAGCGCATGCGAGAGCGGCATTCAGGTTGGGCATTCGGTAATTGTAGCCAATTTCATCATGCATAAACTTCCAAGGATGCGGAACTTTTGCCTGAGTGGTGATATGTTTTGCTTTTTTAGCAATTTCATCATCATTTGTAATGATGGCACCTCCGCCACCACAAGTAATGGTTTTGTTTCCATTGAAGCTAAAAACCCCAAGTTGTCCGAAAGTTCCGGTGTGTTTGCCTTTATAATAGCTGCCTAAAGATTCGGCAGCGTCTTCAACAACGGCGATGTTCCACTGGCTGCAAATATTCTGTATTTCATCAATTCTGCAAGGCAGACCAAATGTATGCATCGGAACGCAGGCAGAGATTTTTTTACCCGTTTTTTTATTATAAGTAAAACCGTCTGCTTTTCTTTCTGCATTGTTTTCTAAAAACTGAGATAAAGCAGTAGCAGACATTCCCATCGTATCTGCATCTACATCAATAAATACAGGTTTTGCCCCGATGTAGCTTATTGCATTTGCGGTGGCAATAAAGGTTAAAGCCTGTGAAAGTATCTCGTCATCAGGTTGAATCCCGCTCAACAGCAATGCGATATGCAGTGCATTGGTTCCGTTCACACAGGCGACTGCGTATTTTGCGCCGGTATATTCGCACATTTTCTGTTCAAAAAGATCTACAAAAGCTCCTACAGAAGACACATAAGTAGAATCTATGGTTTCGTTGAGGTATTTTTTTTCATTGCCACCGAAATATGGAGCATGAAGCGGGATGAAATTTTCTTTTTCATCAAAAACCTCACGGATAAACTGTATGATTTTTTGATTTCTTTCCATTGTAATTACATTTTAGAATCCAGATACTTGCCTGTTTCTTTGTGGTTGAAATTAGGAATCATCCAATTAAATAAATCAACTATTTCCTTCTTTTCCCAGCTTCCCTTGTTTCGCATAGCGATAATTTCAGATTCAAAATGCTGAAGTTTAGCTTCTTCTATGTTTAAACTGTTTTTTACAATACCCAAGTTGGCAAATCTGCTCATATCAAGCGATTCGTTTTCGGTAAAAAATTCTTCAAAATCTTTTTCTCCGGTAGTGTCGCTTTCAGTAAATAAACAAGGCCATTTTTTTTGGGATGAAAGTTCAGCAGCTCTTGCTCTTGCCTCTTCCTCAGATTCGCATAGATGAGGTTCATATCCTAACTGTTCAAGATATTTTATAGCAATTTCGGCAAAAGTGATGAGGTGTAGATTTTCACTCAGTTTAGGAAAAAATATATCTCTGTTTTCACCAAAAATGGCAGACATAAGACATAACTCTCCTGATTCTTTAGAGGTTACAAAATATCTTTTGATATCGTTGGGCGCAACAATAGGCTGCATTTTTTCAATTCTTTTGTTGAATCCGTGCAAGAGAGAACCGTCTGAAAAGGCAACATTCGCAAATCGGGCAGTAGAAATGGTAATTTCCTGACTTCTTTTCATCAGAAACATTTCCATAATTCTTTTTGATGCTCCCATCATGTTTACCGGGTTCGCAGCTTTGTCTGTAGAAACGCAAAAATATTTATGACTTCCTTTTTGTATAGACTGATGAATGGTTTTATCGGTGTTGAATACATTCACATCAATCATTCTCATCAAGGTAAAAGGATCTTTTTCACTTCTTACGTGTTTCAGAGCGGAAAGATTGAGTATGTAATCATAATTTCCATCAGCTTTGATAAACGCATTGTAAATATCTGAACCGATGTCTAGAGCAAAGGTTTTGAATTCTCCATCGGTGTAACCCACGGAACTTCTGAGATCTCGCACCAATTCGACAAGATTGTTTTCGCTGATGTCTACTACGTGTAATTTTTTAGGATTTCTCTTGAAAATTTCCTTGGTGGTTGCCTGTCCGATAGAACCGGCTCCTCCGATCACTAAAAAACGGGAACCGGAAATAATTTTTTGTAATTCTTTTTCATGTGTACTGATATCCTCGTTGAAAAGTTCTTCGGTACGTCCTATAAGCTCAAGTGTGTTCATATTTTGAGTTTAATAATAATTGATTGTAACCCAATCTTCATCAGGTTATTTCAAAACCCAACAGAGGGAAAGATAGGTTTTGTAATTATTGTGCAAGTTTTTTCAGGTATTCGCCATATCCGCTTTTGCCATATTTTGCAGCAGTTTCCAAAAGCTTTTCTTCATTAATAAAACCGTTTCTGAAAGCAATTTCTTCAATACATCCGATTTTAAATCCCTGCCGTTTTTCAATAACACTTACAAATTCTGAAGCGTCATTTAAGGAGTCGAAGGTTCCTGTATCCAGCCATGCAGTACCTCTGTCTAATACTCCTACTTCTAATTTTCCCTTGTTGAGGTACACATTGTTTACATCGGTGATCTCCAGTTCTCCTCGTGAAGAAGGTTTAATGTTTTTTGCAATTTCAACCACTTCATTGTCATAAAAATACAATCCGGGAACAGCGTAATTTGATTTTGGCTCTAATGGTTTTTCTTCAATAGAAACTGCTTTAAAGTTATCGTCAAATTCCACAACGCCATACCTTTCCGGGTCTGAAACATGATAGGCAAAAACAACACCTCCGTCAGGATTGGTTTTATTTTTAAGTAAAGTTCCCATTTCGGAACCATAAAAAATATTGTCTCCTAAAACCAATGCAGCAGAATCATTCCCGATAAACTGATCTCCTAGAATGAAAGCCTGCGCTAATCCGTCCGGACTTGGCTGTACTACATATTCTATATTACATCCAATTTGCGAACCGTCTCCTAATAGCTTGATAAAACCAGCCTGATCATGCGGAGTTGTGATGATTAAAATATCTTTAATTCCTGCTAAAAGCAATGTGGAAAGCGGATAATAGATCATCGGTTTATCATAGACCGGCATCAGCTGCTTGCTTACGGCAATGGTAAGAGGGTAAAGTCTGGTTCCGGAACCTCCGGCGAGTATTATTCCTTTCATTTTAATATGAATTAGCTGTATTGCTTTTCGTAATATTTCTTATAATCTCCGCTAGTTACATTTCCCAGCCATTCTTTATTTTCAAGAAACCAGTCTATTGTTTGGGATAAGCCTTCTTCAAAAGTTACAGATGGCTTCCAGCCTAAATCTTTATTTAGTTTTGTGGCATCAATGGCGTAACGTTTGTCGTGTCCTGGTCTGTCTTTTACGAAAGTAATGAGTTTTTCGCTGTGACCTTCTGGTTTTCCGAGCTTAGCATCCATTTGTCTGATGAGTTCTTTGATAAGATCAATGTTTTGCCACTCATTCCATCCACCGATGTTATAGGTCTCGCCTGTTTTAGCTTCATGGAAAATCCTGAAAATAGCTTTTGCATGATCTACTACAAAAAGCCAGTCTCGGGTATATTTTCCGTCTCCGTAAATAGGCAGAGGTTTTTCGTTAATAATATTATGAATACAAAGAGGAATCAGCTTTTCAGGAAAATGATTCGGACCATAGTTGTTGGAGCAGTTTGAGACAATAAACGGCATTCCGTACGTATTACCATACGCTCTTACCAGATGATCAGAAGCTGCTTTGCTTGCTGAATAAGGTGATTTAGGATCATAAGGGGTTTCCTCGGTAAAAAATCCAGTTTCTCCTAATGCGCCGTAAACTTCATCTGTGGAAACGTGATAAAAAAGATTAGTTCTAGGTTCGTCAGGGAAATTTCCGTGTTGGTGATCGGGATTTAATGTCCAGAATTCTTTTGCCAAATTTAAAAGATTGGCTGTTCCGTTCACATTCGTGTTGATAAATGCATTCGGATCTGTGATGCTTCGGTCTACATGGCTTTCTGCTGCTAAATGAATAACGGCATCCGGTTGATATTTTTCGAAAACTCTCCTTAATTCTTCAGGTTGGGTGATGTCTGCTTTTTCAAAAACGTAGTTAGACTCGTTTTCAATATCTTTTAAATTTTCAAGATTTCCGGCATATGTTAATGCGTCAAGATTGATAATTTTAGTTTCAGGTAAATTTTTAACAAATTCTCTTACCACGTGTGAGCCTATAAATCCGGCTCCTCCGGTTATGATGATGTTTTTCATGATTAATTTAAAATTGTTTTTCGCCCTATACTTTTATAATAAAAACCATTCTGTTCTGCTACTTCCAGCGGAAACATATTTCTTCCGTCAAAAATCACCTTGTTTTTCATTTTTTTTGCCATCAGTTCAAAATTTGGATTTTTAAATTCCGGCCACTCTGTAGCGATAAATAAAGCGTCTGCATCTTCTAATGCATCATACATTGTGTTGGCATACTGTATTTTGTCTCCCAAGAGTTTTTTTACATTCTCTTCTGCAATGAGATCATAGGCGGTGATTTTTGCCCCTTTTGCTGTAAGCAGAGCAATATTATCCAAAGATGAAGCTTCTCTTATGTCATCTGTATTGGCTTTAAAAGCTAATCCCCATACTGCGATTTTCTTTCCCTCAAGATTTCCTCCGAAATATTTTTCAATTTCAGAAATAAGAATAACTTTTTGAGCAATATTTACATTTTCCGTTGCCTGAAGGATCTGAAAATCAAAATTATCATCTTTTCCTGATTTTATAAGTGCTTTTACGTCTTTAGGAAAACAGCTTCCGCCATACCCGATACCCGGGAAAAGAAAACGGTGTCCTATTCTGTCATCACTTCCCATGCCGAGTCTTACCTTGTCTACATCTGCGCCCACTTTCTCACAATAATTGGCAATTTCATTCATAAACGTAATTTTTACGGCTAAAAATGAATTTGAGGCATATTTCGTAAGCTCTGAGGATTTTTCGTCCATAAAAATAATAGGAACTCCGGTATTGGTAAACGGCTGATAAATCTTGGCCATGATATCTTTTGCCGTTTCAGAACTAGATCCTACTACTACTCTCGCAGGGTTCATAGAATCTTCTACAGCAAAACCTTCTCGTAGAAATTCAGGATTAGAAACTACATCAAACGGAATTTTTGTTTTGGATGCGATAACATTTCTTACTTTATCTGCTGTACCTACAGGGACCGTACTTTTATTAACGATCACTTTATATTCTGTCATCATTTCACCAATATCATTGGCGACTTTTAAAACATAAGAAAGATCTGCAGAGCCATCTTCTCCGGGAGGAGTAGGCAAGGCAAGATAAATTACTTCGCTTTTATCCAAAGCTTCTTTTAAGTCAGTAGTAAAAAATAATCTCTCAGACTGAATGTTTCTCAGAAACATTTCTTCCAGATTCGGCTCATAGATGGGAACTACGCCGTTTTTCATGCCTTCTACTTTTTTTTCATCTATATCAACACAGTATACAGAATTTCCAAGTTCTGCAAGGGTGGTTCCAGTAACCAAGCCTACATAGCCTGTTCCTACTATTGTTATATTCAAAATATATGTTTTTAAAAAATCTGCAACAAAAATACTAAAATACTTTCAATATAATTTAAATGCCCCGTTAACATACAGAAAATCATTGATGAAAGATCTTTAAGTGTAAGATGACAGCTGTCTTATATAAGATGCTAATTTTGAAATAGACAACATATTATATTGATTATGAATAAGGTTTGTGTTTTTTAGAAAAAAGTCTTATCTTTGCAGGAGATTTACGGAAAAAATGGAAAGGCTTCTAAGAGAAAGCCTTTTTTCGTACTGGTAAATCAGGTATTATAGAATATGGAGTTTAGAAAAAATATTGAAACATTATTGAATGAATTTCTGGAAACAAGAAAGGATTTGTTTCTTATTGATTTGAAATTTTCTGCTGCGGATGATATTACAGTAATCTTAGACGGAGACAACGGAGTGTCGGTTCAGGACTGTCTTGATGCAAGCCGGGCAATAGAATTTAATATGGATCGTGAGGAGCATGATTTCAGTCTTCAGGTAATGTCAGCAGGGCTCAGTGAGCCGCTTTCCATCCCGAGACAGTATCAGAAAAACATCGGACGTGAAATTGAAGTTCTTTTGAACGATTCATCTAAAACTGAAGGCGAACTTATCGCTGCCGATGAAGAAAAAATAACTCTGATACTTCGGTACAGAAAACCGAAAGATATCGGTAAAGGTAAAGTTGATGTGGAAGAGGAGAAAGAGATTCCTTACGCAGAGATAAAAAAAGCGTTGGTAGTAATTAAATTTTAATAAAAAGAAAAAAGATAAATGGATAATATAGCGTTGATTGAATCCTTTGGTGATTTTAAAGACGAAAAAGGGATCAGTAAAATTGATTTGATGGCAATCATTGAAGATTCCCTCAAAACATTGCTGAGAAAAAGATATGATTCTGATGATCATTTTGACGTGATTGTAAACCCAGATAAAGGAGACTTTCAGATATTCTTGAATAAAACAATCGTTGAAGATGATATGTCTGAAGACGATGATCTTGAAATTGAAATTTCTGCTGCAAAAAAAATAGATCCTACTTTTGAAGTAGGTGAGGATTTTACCATGGAAATTCCGGTTGCGCAGTTGGGAAGAAGAAATATTTTGACGCTGAAACAGATTTTAGCAACAAAATTGCAGGAGCATAACAATGCAATGCTTTATGAGCAGTTCAGAGACAGAATCGGTGAGATTGTTATCGGTGAAATTCACCACATTCGCCATAAGCATGTAATTTTGCTGGATGATGAGGGTAACGAATTTATTTTGCCTAAAGAAAATCAGATTCCTTCAGATTTCTTTAAAAAAGGTGAAAATATCAGAGCAATCGTAGAAAGTGTTGATTTTAAAGGTTCTAAACCGCAGATCATTATCTCAAGAACAGCTCCGAAATTCCTTGAAAAGTTGTTGGAATTAGAGATTCCTGAAATTCAGGACGGAACAATTATCCTTAAAAAAGCAGTGAGAATTCCTGGTGAAAAAGCAAAAATTGCTGTGGATGCTTATGACGACAGAATAGATCCTGTAGGAGCTTGTGTAGGAGTAAAAGGTTCCAGAATTCACGGTGTGGTAAGAGAGTTGAGAAACGAAAATATAGATGTGATTCAGTGGTCTAAAAACCCTGAGATCATGGTAAAACGAGCTTTAGGAAATGTTACCATCAATAAAATTGACATCAACGAGGAGGCAAACTATGCATTAGTGTATACTCCGGTTGAAGAGATTTCTAAAGTTATCGGTAAGCAGGGACAAAACATCAGACTGGCTTCATGGCTGTCTGGATACGAAATTGATGTATACAGAGAAGCAAGCGAAGATGATGACGTAGACTTGAAAGAGTTTAATGATGATATCGAACAGTGGATTTTGGATGAATTCAATAAAGTAGGTCTTACTACAGCAAAATCAGTGTTGGATAAGGATACAGAAAGTCTTTTGAATATGGTAGATCTTGAAGAAGAAACCATTGAAGATGTAAAACGTATTTTGAGAGAGGAATTTGAAGATTAATATTTAGAAATAAATTTTAATAAAAAGTAAAAAACGATACTTTAATTTTTAAGAATTAAAAAAACAGTAAATAATATAGATGCCAAAAATAAGATTAAATAAAGCGGTTAAGGAATTCAATATTTCGATGTCCAGATTGGTAGAGTTTTTACAGTCTAAGGGTTTCGAGGTTGAAAGCAATCCTAACGCTCAATTAGAAGAAGCGGCATATTCTGCATTGGAAGCTGAGTTTGCCAAAGACGGCGAACAGCGCAAAGCTTCCCATGAGGTGGTGATATCTAAAGTTCCGGAAGAAAAACTGGAAATTGAAGAAAAGAAAACCCCCGAAGTAATAAGAGCTAAAGTTAATATAAAACCGGAAACCAGAATTTTAGGTAAAATTGATCTTGAACCTAAGAAAGCTGAGCCCGTGGCTAAAGAGCCTGTTCCTGAGCCTTCCCAACCAGCAGAAAAGCAAAAAGAAGAGGAGGTGAAAGAAGTAAAAGAAACAGAAGCACCTGTTTCCGAGCCAAAATCTACTCCTGAGAAACAGGAATTTAAAGTATTGGATAAAATTGATCTTTCCCAGATAGAAGGAAACAGGAACAGACCTGCAAAAAAAGAAAAACCAAAAGCCGAAGAGCCAAAAGTTGAGAAAAAAATAGCTGAGCCTGCAAAAGAAGAAACTCCAAAGGCAGTAGAAAAACCTGTACAAAAAGCAGAAGAACCGAAACCTGTGGCTCCTGCAGAAGAATCTCAGGAACCTCAGAAGATTGAGACGGTTTATCAAAAGTTGGATGGTCCTAAAATCGTTGGTGAGAAAATAGATTTAACTCAGTTTGCTCCAAAACCGAATTCAGGAGCTAAAAAGAAGAGAAAAAGAATAGAAAAGCCGGGTGGTAGTTCCAATCAAAATAACGGAAACAGCCAACAAGGTGGAAATAACCAGCAGGGAGGTGGTCAGCAAGGCAATCGCCCTCAAGGACAAGGTGGGCAAAACCGTCCGGGTCAAGGTGGACAAAACCGTCCACAAGGTCAGGGAGGACAAGGCGGAGGAAACCGATTTGGAAACAATAATCAGGGTAACCGTCCACCAGGACAAGGTGGTCAGGGCGGACAAGGCGGAAACAGAGGAGGCTTCAACAGAGGCGGACAAGGAAACAGACCTGGTCAGAGAACAATGCCTGTAGAATTAACTGATGAGCAGGTTAAAAATCAAATTAAAGAAACTTTAGAAAAGCTTACCAATAAAGGAGGTAAATCTAAATCTTCTAAACATAGAAAAGATAAAAGAAGTTTCCGTAGAGAGCAGGACGAGCGTCAGCAGGAAATAGATGCGGCAGACAGAACATTGAAAGTAACCGAATTCATCACCGTTGGTGAATTGGCAAGCTTGATGAATGTTTCTCCTACAGAAGTTATTTCTGCTTGTTTCTCTTTAGGAGTTATGGTTACGATGAACCAAAGACTGGAAGCTGATACATTATTGTTGGTAGCTGATGAATTTGGGTATAAGATAGAATTCTCGGATGCAGATCTTGAAGATGCAGATTCTGAGGAAGATATGGATACAGAAGAAAGTTTATTGCCTAGAGCACCGATTGTTACCGTAATGGGACACGTTGACCACGGTAAAACTTCATTGCTGGATTATATAAGAAAAACCAACGTAATTGCAGGAGAATCAGGAGGAATTACTCAGCACATCGGAGCTTACAACGTGAAATTGGAAAATGGTCAGAGAATTACTTTCTTAGATACTCCGGGTCACGAAGCGTTTACTGCGATGAGAGCAAGAGGTGCACAAGTAACAGATATTGCAATTATCGTAATTGCTGCAGATGATGATGTAATGCCTCAGACGAAAGAAGCGATTTCCCATGCTCAGGCAGCAGGTGTTCCAATGATCATAGCAATCAATAAAGTAGACAAGCCGAATGCGAATCCTGATAATATCCGTCAGCAGCTTTCTGGGATGAATATTTTGGTGGAAGAATGGGGTGGAAATGTTCAGGCGCAGGAAATTTCTGCAAAATTTGGTAACAATGTGGATACGCTCTTAGAAAAAGTTTTGCTTCAGGCAGAAATGCTTGAACTAAAAGCAAATCCTAATCGCGCTGCAAACGGTGTTGTAATTGAAGCTTCATTAGATAAAGGAAGAGGCTACGTAGCAACAATGCTCGTACAAACCGGAACTTTAAGAGTAGGTGATTATGTAGTAGCAGGTAAAAACCATGGTAAAGTAAAAGCTTTGCTTGATGAAAGAGGTAAAAATCTTGAACAGGCAGGTCCATCAATTCCAGCAACAATATTAGGATTAGACGGAGCGCCTACAGCAGGTGATAAATTCCGGGTGTATGCTGATGAAAGTGAAGGAAAGTCAATTGCTAACAAGAGAGAGCAGCTACAAAGAGAATTATCAATCAGAACCAAGAAACATACAACGCTTGAAGAATTAGGCAGACGTATTGCTTTAGGAGAGTTCAAAGAATTGAATATTATTCTTAAAGGTGACGTAGACGGATCTGTGGAAGCCTTGTCTGATCAGCTGCAAAGATTATCAACAGAAGAAATCAGTGTAAATATTCTTCACTCAGGTGTTGGGCAGATTACTGAGTCGGATATTAACTTGGCCGCAGCATCTGATGCTATTATTATCGGATTTAACGTAAGAGCTGGAGCTAATGCAAAAGATCTTGCAGATCGTGAGGAAATTGAAATCAGAACATATTCAGTCATCTACAAAGCAATTGATGAGGTGAAAGAAGCGATGGAAGGAATGCTTTCCCCTGAAATTCAGGAGCAGGTAATTGGTAATGTAGAAATCCGTGAGGTATTCAAAATTTCTAAAGTAGGAACAATCGCAGGTTGTATGGTTCTTACAGGGAAAGTTACCAGAAATTCTAAAGTTCGTTTATTAAGAGACGGTATTGTTAAATTTGATGGTGAATTGGAAAGTTTGAAACGTTTCAAAGATGATGTGAAAGAAGTAACCAAAGGTTATGAATGTGGATTGAACCTGAAAGGCTATAATGATATCGAACAAGGCGACATTCTTGAAGTATATGAAGAGGTAGCTGTGAAGAAAAAATTGAAGTAATTTAATTTTGTATATATTATAAAAATCCTCCTGTGTCACATGATGCAGGAGGATTTTGTTTATTACCGTTGCTGTTAAGTTTTCCCCTTATCTCTCTTCCGTTTTGGGCTGTATCTTTTTGAGCGGCGTTTTTTGGTGGTGTTTCAGAAAAAGGAAGCTGTTTCACTTGGGTCTATTTGGTGAGATGTCAGGAGTTAGGGGTTAGGAATTAGGAGTTAGTTAGAGTTATAAATAAGAAGGTAAGAGGAAAGAATTTCAATAACTGAGCTTGTTTGGATAAGTAATCATTAGGTGCCTTAAGTGTAAAGTAAATCAATTGACATTTTCAATATAG